>CAZQAC010000015.1:0-33070 GCA_964591125.1 uncultured Lachnospiraceae bacterium | reverse complement strand
AGGCTTGCTTTTCGGGAATAAACGAAAAACGAATACGTTTCGTATTTCTCCACCAAAGTAGGTCGATTACAAGCAAATCGAATAAACCTAAGCCTTCTCCTAAAAGCAAAAAGTATACAAACGCCGATAAATAATCCGTCAAGCCGAGAATGCTTTTAAGCGCAATACCAAGTACCGAAAACACGACCGTGAATAACAGAAGATTTCCGAAAAGTATCGACAAAAAAGACTTTTCTTTCGGTAAATACGGCACAAGCGACGGCTCGTTTTTTACTCTTCGCTGCACTTCTTCGGGATAAGAACGAAGTCCGATTAAATTCTTTTTGTCCGTTCCCGTACAAAGGAAACAAAAGAACCAATAGAGAAAGTAAAACGCAAAAGCAATTATGTATTTCATATCGATATTGTTACTCCTTATCGTTTTTCTGTATATCTTTCTTTGCCTTTCTTTTTTCCGTCAGCATTGCCATAACGTGCGAGATTGCAAATATCGGATGTGAAAACAACATTCTCGGTACGGAGTATCGCATCACTTCTTTCATCTACGCCCGATATTCCGGCTTATAGCAGTGAATTTTACAATAGGAACAGAAACCTTTATCCCTTTTGAACGAGCATTTTTCCAATCGAAACAATGCATAGTCGGTCAATTCTTTACATTCAGAGCATACTTCTTTCCTTTTTACGTTTTCTTCTTTTCGTTCAGACTTATGATTTCCGACGCAATAGGTACGTACCATAACGGGAATGAGTTTCTTTTCTCTGTTCCAATGCTTATATTCTTTACTCATAAATCTTCTCCTTTTGCAACTTTTCCAAAAATCTTGCAATTCCGTTTCTTGTTTCATCGGACAGTGAACAAGTTGCGTTCAATGCATCCCGATAAGCTATTTCTTTCGGCGTTCCGCAGTGAAAAGATAAATGTGACACCATAAATTCAATAATGGATCGATAATCGGATAACATCGAACTGCCGTTTTCGGTTAACGTCAACGATCTCTTGTTTTTCTCCACATACCCCTTTTCGCATAACCGTTCCATTGCGTTAAACGCACTAACTTTCGTAACACATAATTTAGCCGCTAAATCAGATTGTTTTACCATTACCTTTTCTTGACACAATTCATCTATTGCAATCAAGTACCTCAATTCCGATGCCGTCATATAAACCTCACCAACAGTTATCACAGGCTAACTATTCACTAAAAATTATAACGCATTATCTTCATTAGATAAAGTTAGTCTACGCTAACCAATGCGTTAAAAAATAAGTTCTTACAAAAGAACGCATAATATTATATCCGAGAAATAAAAGAAAGTCAACCACAAATTAGTGGTTGACTAAAAAATTTTGGTTTTACTCATGTTGTTCTTGATAAAAATACGCTCTGATACTTTCAAATGCTTCTTCGCTAATCACGTGCTCCACTCGACAAGCATTATCTTCCGCAACAGGCAATTTCATACCCATTTTCACGAAAGCGTCCGTTAAAATTTTATGTCTGTTAAAAACAGATACGGCTTTTAATTTTCCTTCTTCTGTAAATTGAATCGTCCCGTCCGAATCTACAGTTATATAACCGTCTTTTTTCAATATACCGACGGCACGCGATACACTTGGCTTGCTATAATTCAGCTCCGTCGCAACGTCAACGGAATGAACGTTACCTTTTTTATTTTGAAGCCGTAATATCGTTTCAAGATACATTTCTTGCGATTCGTTATATGACATTTTCCAACTCCGAACATTTTTATATTATTATAACGTAAATCTTAAAAATAATCAAGCAAAAACGACCGCGGACAATAAAGCATTATCCCGATTTTATAAATTTTTTAAGCAAATAAAACCATTTACAGTAAAAATCAAGTAAATATTACGTACTCTGCAAGGTTTGCATTGTATTTTTACGAACGTATGTTCTTGCAAAAAAGAAAACAATCCCAAACCGACGCAACGCGTTTTTTGAGAAAACATTGCTTACCGAAAACCTTAAAAAATCAAAGAGTAATTCTTTTTCCGAGAAGCGTTTTGGGCGAAACTCCGAAATGTTTCTTAAATGCGCGCGAAAAATACTTTTCGTCCGAAAAACCGCAAGCAAACGCCACTTCCGATACTTTTTTGTTCGCCGATTCTATCATCGAAAAAGCTTTATCGAAACGCAACCGCGACACATATCGAACAAAGGACATATTAAAATAACGATGAAATTTTCGTCTAACAGTGGCTTCGCTTATAAAAAATATTTCGCTCAAAGAAGAAAGCGTTACGCTTGCGTCGTCAAAATGAGTTTTAACGTAATCCACAATCTCCGAAAAAACAGGATCTGTCTCTCTTATATTTTTCAAAATACCCGATTTTTCCGTTTCAAGCGTGTACAAAACCTGATAAACAACCGATTTTACACCGTTCGCGCTGAAAGAATTTTTCCAATCTCGCATCGCCTGTTCGAATAAAATGCGAAAAGATTGCGCATTTTCGGACGATATGTTTTCGGGAATCGAGTAGTTACAATCGCAAAAATGCACTACTATACTGACGGAATCGCGATAAACAGCGTCGTAAGCTACTCCCTGGGGAATAAATAAAACGTCGTTCGGTTTCGAAACGAAACAAACATTTCCGATCGTAAATTCTCCTTCTCCTTTCGTTCGCAAAGAAAAAGCCGCGTACGGTCTTGCCGCAACATGATACGATCCGTTTTCATGCCGATACTCGTCTACGGATAAAACGGTAAAAGCCAATTCGTTAAAAGAATATATCATTTTTTTCTCCATTGATTTCCTTTTTCATAAGTTTAGCACACCATGAGCGAAAAGTCCACCTTTTTGATCGAAAAAGCCGTTGTTTTTTTGTCGATCACATGTTATCATAGTAACATACTAACAATGAGGTAAATAACAGTGTCAAACGACAAAAAAGAAAAATTTTATCTTACGAAACAAACGCCCGTTTTTGCTCATTCTTGCATTTTTTCGCAAACATTGAAAGATTTTTGGCAAAACTGCTCCGTTAATACCCACGCGTTGCAAGGCGAAGAAACGAAAGAATACGTTTTTAGGTCGGGAAAAGTAAAAATGCCGACGCTCGAAGACTCGGAATATGCCGTTTCGGTTCAAAAATCCGGTGCGTATGCGATTGCGAAAAACGAAAAATCGCTTATTCGCGCGGTAGTTTCGCTCGCTCAAAAAATCGAACTCGATGAAAACATTCGCCCTTACGTTTCGTGTTGCGAATATAAATCAAAACCGCTCGTTCAAAATCAAATGACACACTTTTGCATTTTTCCGGAAACCGAACTATACGAAATAGAAAAATTCGTTCGTCTTTGCGGAGTCATCGGATATACGCACATCATACTCGAATTCTGGGGAATGTTAAAATACGATTGTATGAAAGAACTTGCTTGGACTCACGCATTCTCTAAAGAACAGCTTCGCCCTATTATTCGCGTCGCAAACGAATTCGGCATGGACGTCGTTCCGATGTTTAATCATTGGGGACACGCAAGCGCAAGTCGACATATGAACGGAAAACACGTCGTATTGGACCGGGATCCCGCTCTTTGCAATCATTTTACCGATTTCGGTTGGTGTTGGAATTATAAAAATCCCGATACAAAAAATTTATTGCGTTCCGTTCGAGAAGAATTATTCGATTTATGCGGAAAAGGCGAATTCTTTCATATAGGTTGCGACGAAGCCGACGGATTTGACTTCGAAAAGGAAAGCATCGACGAATTCTGTTCTTTTATACGCGAAACGACAGACGACCTTGCTCGCTTAGGCAGACGTCCCGTTCTTTGGGGCGACATGTTCGTCGCTCGTCATCCGGAATTCGACAAAGAAAACGCATATTGCACGAACTCGAAATCGCTCGAATCCGAAAACGCTTTTTTATCCAAACTCGATAAACGCGTCGTTATAGCCGATTGGCAATACGATTGCCGCAAATATCCGGTTGAAACCTCTTACGTTTTCAAAAACCGCGGATTCGATACGCTTATTTGTCCTTGGGACAGAAGCATAGAAAATAGTCACTCTTGCGCGGTTACAGCTCGCGACGGCTTTTTCGGAATTATTCACACAACATGGCACACTCTATCGTCCGGATATCCGCTCGTTTTGTCCACCGCGCTGTCGGTAAACGGTTACCCTCCCAAAGACATGGGATTTCTCGGAAGAAAAACAGCCGACCTTTTACGAAAAGCTTTTCCCGCGAACGGAGATTACAAAAAAGCAGGTTGGGCAAAAAATCAAATTTCGGAGTTACATTGAAATATGACCGCAGTTTATTACGTAGCAGTTCTTGTTTTTACCGTAACTCAATCTGCCTCCACTAAATTATATCAAAAGTATAAAGGTAACGTATCAACTTTTAACGCATTTAAATCGATTTTCGCATTTGTACCGTTCTTGCTTGCGGCAGCGTTCGGCTTTTCATTTCACTTACCGACCGTCTTAACCGGTTGCGTTTACGGAATTCTGTTGAGCGTTTCGATGTTTTCGGGCTATAACGCGTTGCAATACGGACCAATGGCATTAACCAGCATGATCGTTTCCTTTTCGGTTGCAATTCCTGTTCTGTACGGATTTCTCATCGGAGAAGAAATCGGCATATTTAAAATCATAGGGCTGTGCTTGCTTGTATTCGCAATCGTAGCCGTTAATGCCGACAAAAAGCAAGAAAAAAACAAATCCAATCGTCGCAAATGGCTATTTTACGTCTTTCTAACCTTTTTCGCCAACGGATTTTGTTCGGTAACGCAAAAAATTCACCAAAACCTATATTCGAGCGAATACGTCAAAGAATTCATGGCGATAGCAATGCTCGTTTGTTCGATAGTTTTTTTGATTTTACCGTTATTCAAAAAACAAGACGCGGCAAAAGAACCTGCCGCCGCGTTCAAAAAAAGCGATTTATTCGGCGTTCTTGCGGGACTTTGCATGGCTGCGGCAAATTTTTTCACGACTGCGTTGGTAAATTCCGAAAACGCCTCCGTTCTTTTTCCCGCCATTTCCGCCGGCACGCTAATTCTTACGTTGTTCTGCGGATTGTGCGTTTTTAAAGAAAAACTAAAAATAAACCATTACATAGCTATGCTTGCAGGAATTTGCTCGGTAATATTCTTAAAGCTCTGAATCCTCAATGAATCGATTTATTTTAGAAATAAAACAAAAAACGAAAAAAATAAAATGCGCATTCGAAAGTCATACAAAACTTCGAAATACGCATTTTTTATTATACTATATTTTTTGTTTAAGTTTCTTTGAAAACTTCTTATCTGCTCTTTCCGAAAATTCTTTGATAATCATTACTTCTTTCGCTCTGTACGGCAAACCGTTAAAACGATATAAATCGTGTTGCCACTTGATATAGTCGTCCGATCCATCGTACAAATGATCGGCGATATTTTTAAAATATCCTCCCCCATAGCTCGTAGGTCTGCGAATATCCTTGAATCAGTCCACGATAATAAGAACATATCTTTTCAAGATAGAATAAAGGGAACAAATCGTCGATATCGCTATGTTCGACTCTGTTTAACCATTCGTTGATAATCAGCGGACGATCAAATTTTTCTTTCAGATTTTCGATTAACTTAATCATGTTCGAATAACAGCCGTAAAAATGGAACGTAATAACATCCGAAAGCTCGAGTGCAATCAATTCAGATTCGGCATACACGTTTAAATCCGAATCGGAGCTCCAAAAATCGACAGTAAGCGGCTGAATCGGAGCGTGGAAACGGACATCGTTTTGCGATTGGAATTTCCGATTTCGTTTCAAACATCCCATATCTGAATTCGATCGTCGTGCGCATATTTAGCGGTTATTTCATCAATCATTTCGTTAAATTTATCCATAAATTCCGGATCGTCGTTCAACCGACAACCGAATTCAATGTGTGTTCCGGAATGTTGCCCGCGTTTAAATCTGCTACGATATCCCCAAATCTACATTCTGCTCACCCAACGAAAATTTATAAAAATCGCACGGCACGTTACAATCGTTGCCCAATGTCAACATTACCTTCGGGTCGTATTTATCGGCAAGCGTAAGGTGTTCTTCGAGATTAGCCATAAAACCGTCATGTTCGTAAAGCCATACTTCAAACTGCAAAGCCGTTCGAACCGCGTCCAATCTCGTATTTTCTCGCAAGTTCGAATTCGTATTCGAGTTCTTCGAAAACTTCTTTATGCTTATAACTTAGCACATGGCGACTCTGTTTACCAATTTGAAGGATAACCGTTATAACCTCTTATCCAAAGCATCGAATTATACCATTACCAAGCCTTTTCTTTTTGCCACTTTTCCATAATAAAAATAAGCCTCCTTAATCTAAACGATTAAATTTTTATAACCGTTGAAAATTTTTGTTATTTAATCAGCTCAACGAGCCGCAAAACGTAAAACAATACGAAATCAATATCTGTTCCACCAATATTTATTATCCGAAGAAGAACTTGCAAGTGCGCTGTTATAAAGATCTCCGTTTTTCGAAACGAGCACAATGAAAACGTTCCCGTCGCAAAACACGTTATATCCGAGTCCAGCGCGAGTCAATTTCATATAAAAAGAATTGAAAGCGCTATTCTGCAATAATTTTTTAGCCTCGTCCAACGAACGATAGCAAACGGAAAATTCAATCGCGTAATATCTCGATTTGCGACTTATTCCGAACGATTCGATATCATACGAACTCTCGGTTTCGGAAGCCAAATATTCGGCGATAGAATCAAGTTCGGAAACGAGCAAATCTCCCGTAGACTGCAAATACAACGTATCGCATTTATCGTTGGATTGCGTCGCATAATAATTGAACGGCACGTCCGTCGTGGCAGGATAAGTCGTAAGATCGGCGACGTGCGTATCTGCAACGTATTCGTCCGTAACCAAAAAATAAGAATGAGAACCGCTTTCGCAATAAACGGTTTTCGAACCGAATCCGCTTTTCTTAACGACTTTGATTGTCGCATCACCCCAAGTACAGTCGACAACATACCAATTTTCGTCTATTTTTACCTTATTCCAAGCATGGCCGCCTTTTTCGGAGGAACTTCCGGCATAGCCCGTTACTCTGACCGCATCCACTCCCGCCATATTACACAAGAACGAAAACGTCTTGGACATAGCGTCGCAAACACCGTAATTGCTTCCGTCCGATAATATACTTTCCATATAAAACGCAGAACTCACGACCGACTGTTTGATATCGTAATCGGTTACGCTGTTGTCGTATGTATTCTTGTTTACTATATAATCGTAAACGGCGTGCGCAATTTCGTAATCGCTTGAATTCTCGCTTATGATGCTTTTCAAAACGTTCTCGGCATACGCGTAAACGGAAGCCGCCGAAGAATTTTCTTCCGGAACGGGAACAAATCCTTTTTCGGCAACTCTGAACATTTGATCGGTAGTGCTTACCGTTGCAAATCCGCGCGTCGCGTTTTCAAACCATTCTTTTCCGCCCGTTCCGCTTTTATGCATTTCCACCGCATAAACGGAATCTCTGTGCTGACTCGAATTGTAGGTAGACGTAGTCGTCGGAACATTAACCGTATAAAATTCGATAGTAATATCGGCTACATTATTTTTCACCTGTCCGCTGATCGAATACGAACCCGTAATACCGGAATAATCGAAAGCCCTTCCCATTAAATCCTGAAAATCGCCGTAATCGTAAGCCATGTAAACGCACTTTTGCAATTTCGCCGATTTACCGTTTTCGGGTTGAATTCTAAAATACATCATGTAATCGAAAAATTCGAAAAATTCATTTTCGCTTTCGATAAAATAATCGCCGCCGAACCATTTTTCGTTAATATATTTTTCCGAAACGGCGTCCACTCCTTTTCTTTCCGCCGTCGTTTTGGTCGCGCTTGCCGAAAACTTCCCGTCGCCGAGAGAACGAACGCTCACCTTTACTCCCTTTCTCGGTTCTACGGACAAAACCGTTTTATTTTCCGAAACGACGTACGTATTTGTATTTTTACCGTTTTCGCATACGACTTCGTAAGAAAAACCATCGCCGAGCGAATCCCATTCGGCGATAATTTTCGGATAATTATCGTAATAACCGATTTGCAAATTTTTCACTTCGAGCTCACCGTCAACACGTATAATTACGGTTTCCGAAAATATTCCTTTATTAGCCGCCGTTATCGAATAATATCCGGGATTAGAAGGCGTAAAAAACAAATCTTCCCCGTGCGAAACGTAACTACCGTCAATAAACCACTGCGTATAATCGTCACCGTCCCCCACGGTAAATTTTAGTTCCTCACCTGCGTTAATTTCTTTTCGCTCTGCTTTAACTATGGGTTTTTCGGCTTCCGATTCATAATATCCCGCAACCGCTTCCGCGGAAAAAACGCGACCGTTAGAAGTAACAGACGCCGTCACTATATAAGACTGCTCTTTTTTAGGTTTATAAATCGTAAGCGGATTAGATTCGTAATTTTGAATTTTTTCGCCGTCAATACTCCATTCGATAGAATATCCGGACGTCGACGTCGAGCCTCCGTTTAAGCTGACGTACGCGTCTATCGAATAATCGCAGTTCAGCGAAAGAAAATTCCCGAATGGAAAAACTATCGAAATCTCTTCCACGGGATCGACAACTGTAACGTAAGCGTAAGCGGTATAACCGTCGTCCGTTACGGCGGAAATTCGCGTTTTACCCATTCCTATCGCGGTTATAGTCTTACCTCCGGCAGATACGACCGAAGGATCGTCGGAAGAAAGCGAAAATCCAATATCTTCCGCTTTTTTATTAATAGGCAATTCCTCAAACCGAAAATCTTCGCTCGTAAAAGTATAAGATTCGTTTTTCTCCAGCTTGTATTCGCTGTTATAGAAATAAAAAAAGTATCGCGTCAGAAACGAACCGGTAATCGCTTCCAGTATAGTGCAAGCAGACAACGAAAACGCTATCGCCAAACATAACGATAACACCGTAACGGTTTTAAAAGTTTTTTTTATTTTCATAGCATAACGCTCCGATTTATAAACGATTAATAAATTCGCGATAAACAAAACGAACGAACATATTTATTTGTATTATAACACACTTATTCGAAGTTTTCAATAAAATATACGAAATTACGCTATTTTTTTAACCCGTTATCACTTTGCCGAACAATTATCTGTAATTTTCGCCTTTCACTTCAAAAAAACTCTGAGACGCGGAACATGCCGGACAAACTTCGGGCGCAATCTTCCCGTCGAACGGATATCCGCAATTGCGACATTCCCAAACGACGCTTTCTTTCTTTTCGAAAACGCTCTGCAACTTAATATCCGAAACGAGCTCGTTAAAACGTTGTTCGTGCGAACTCTCCGTTTTTCCTATCGAACGGAAACGTTCTGCTATATCCGTAAAACCTTCGACAGCGGCAATTTCGGCGCAACGTTCGTAAAAATCACTCCATTCGTAATTTTCTCGCGCGATCGCTTTTGAAAGATTAACTTCTGTATCGTCCGAAATCATATCCAGAAAATCCAGCCATATTTTTGCGTGAACACGTTCGTTCTCCGCCGTTTTTCGAAAAATGCCTGCAATTTGTTCGTACCCTTCTTTTTGCGCAGCAGAAGCGAAAAGCCCGTATTTGACAACGGCCAAACATTCGGCATTCACGGCATCGAGTAAATTTTTTTCGGTTTCGGTCCCTTTCAGTTTCATAAAAATTCTCCTTTGAATATATTATCCGCATAACCGACAAATAAATTCCGTTCGTACGAAAAAATATATAAGGTTTAAATTTATAAAGCGTTTTTATAAGTTTAATTTTCATTTTGTTGTACAATAATCGTAAAAACGGAGGCGACAAAATGAAAAAAAAGCTAACAGACCGACAAATAAAAGCGTTCGAAAAATATCTATACGAAGAAGAACGCAGTAAAGCCACGATAGAAAAATATCTTCGCGACGTAAGATTTTTTTGTGAATTCATGCAAAACAAACCGCTCGAAAAAGCCTCGATTTTGGAATATAAAGCGTTTTTGGCGCAAAAATACGCGATTACGAGTGCGAATTCCATGCTCGCGGCATTAAACGCGTTTTTGAAATTCGACGGCTTATACGAATTATGCGTAAAACAATTCAAAATACAACGTCAGACGTTCGGAACGGAAGAAAAAGAACTGACCAAAGCCGAATACGTTCGACTCGTAACGGCGGCAAACAAAAAAAACAACGCGCGTTTGAGTTTGATTATTCAAACGATATGCGGCTGCGGAATACGCGTAAGCGAATTGTCGTTCATAACGGTCGAAGCGGTAAAAAACGGCGAAGCGTTCGTAAACTGCAAAGGCAAAAACAGACGAATACTGATAGTAACGGATTTAAAGAAAAAATTGCTCCGATATATAACGGAACAAAAAATAACAAACGGTTCGGTATTCGTGACTAAAAACGGCAAAAACGTCGGCAGACATAATATTTGGCGCGACATGAAATCGTTATGCAAAGCGGCTAACGTTTCGAGTAGCAAGGTTTTTCCGCACAATCTGAGGCATTTGTTTGCTCGAACCTTTTACGGAATAGAAAAAGACATAGCTAAATTAGCGGACATATTGGGACATTCGAGCATAAACACGACGAGAATTTACGTCATGACCACCGCAGCCGAACACCGCCGCCAAATGGAAAACATGCGCCTTATTATATAGAAAAAGCCGACCGCAGCCGACTTAAAACATAACGTTTGTTATGTATTCAAGTTAACTACGAAGATAAAAATCGATTTTTTATTTACATAAAAAGGCATGACAAAACAGCCGTTTGACCGAATTTTTACCAAAATCGAGTAAAAAGGCTTTTTTATTATGGAAAAAATTATGCGAAACGGAAAAATTTTATAAAATTATCACAAAAATTTTTATTTTGTACGCGAATTTTGTTGATAAATAAAATTTTTTGTAGTATAATACTCAGGCGTTGTTTTTTGTCAACGCAATTACTTGAATACATAACAAACGTTATGTTATTTGTTTTGTTCATGCAAGGCGGAAAACCGCTCCGAAGCGAATTACCGCTCCTTCGGACAAGCGCCGCTTTGCAAAACGCAACAAACAAACTCAATCGTGCGGCAAAACGAATTTTTCCCGTTCGAACGCAGAACTCACGAAGAATATTATCGGTCGCAAAATCGGTATAATCGGGTTTGCTTATTCTGCGCAAATGTCAAATCGATTGGTTTGAATATTATATAAATATACATTCGGAGGTTTTTTATGAACTCAAAAACATTGAAACGTAAAGGCTTTACCATTGTCGAACTCGTTATCGTCATTGCCGTAATCGCGATTCTCGCAGCCGTGTTGATCCCCACTTTTTCGGGACTTATAAAGAAGGCTAATCAGTCTGCAGACATTCAGGCTGTAAGACAAATGAATACAATACTCGCAACCAATACCGACGGTTCGATTAAAAACGTCGCAGACGCAAAGAACGCTCTCGATAAAGAAAATATCGACCTCGATAACTACAAACCGCTTACAAAAGATCACTATTTCTATTTCACGATCGCAAAGAACGGAACTCCTACCGTTATCTACACCGACGCGAGCAATAAAATAGTTTTCCCCGACATTAAAGCCGAAGACGTTCCCAATCAGTGGATGTCCTTGTCCGGCGAAGTTCCTATGGATAGCTCTTATTCCCGTAACGAAGATAAAGATAATAAAACTTTTACAGCGGAAATCAGCAGCGGAAATCAATTGGCTCATTTATTGAACACCATCGAAAGCACCTATAGAAAAAGTGATATCGAGACGATTGAAATTAAATTGACCGACGATATCGATTTGATGGGTTCTAACGAAGCTTTCGGTCTCGTTGAGAAGAATATCGTTATAGACGGCGGAGAAAATAAATATACCATAAAGGGATTGCTTGGAGATACCAACGCAACAACCGGTGTTTATCAAGGAGAAGATAAAAAATATGGTTTTGCGTTGTTTAATAAAGTCGTTGGTAAAGAAGTAACAATTAAAAACGTTAACATTTCTAACGTCGTAATTAAAGATACATCTAATTCGAAAAAAGCTTTCGGTCATTCGGGCATCTTATTTGGTAATGTCACAAATGCAAACATTACTATCGAAAACGTAACAATCGATAATTGTACCGTTTACGGCGGAGATAAAGTCGGAGCTTTAATCGGAAGTTTGGACAATTCTACCGCAAACATTAACAGCGTAACCGTTACCAATACAAATTTGTACGGTTTAGGTTGGACGGCAAAAGCAATTGGTTATGTTACAAAAAATTCTTCCGTAAATATAAACACTGTTAATTGTGATAACGTAACCACTGGCATCAACACCGCAGAATGGACTAAAGTATGGCATGCCCCAGATACCAATTGGCTTACCACTGAATTAGTAAAAATCGAAGACGCAAAGGTATACAACGATATACATGCAACGAATGTTTATTTACCGTATCAGCAAAATAGTGACAAAGTTCATCCGAAACATTACGAAGGTATTCTTACAAACAATTTATATTGGAGAGCAGTTTGGGACACCTCCCGTAGTGACGGTTCTGCAGTTCCGACTTCGAGCGATGAATCTTGTACCGCAATTCAAGCATAATCGACAAAAAAATTAAAGCCTATAATAAAAGCGTGACCGATATTCGGTTACGCTTTTTTGCATCTCTACTACTCTGTTACGCGACTTATAATTAAACGACAAAAACAAAACGCCGCAAATACCGCGACGTTTGTTTTTTATTCTTAAATTATTTCTTTTTATATTTATTTTTCGGACGTGTTATAGAATTTAGCAAGTCCGCCCGACGACGTTTCGCGATATCTGCACAGCAAATCTTTGCCCGTATCGTACATTGTTTTTATCACGAGGTCGAACCCTATTTTTCGCGAATCGGCAAGAAATTCCGCTAATGACAGCGCGTTGACGGCTCGCATTGCCGCGACCGCATTACGCTCTATGCACGGAATCTGAACAAGTCCGCCTATAGGATCGCAAGTCAATCCCAAATGATGTTCCATGGCTATTTCCGCCGCACATTCGATTTGATCCAAATCCATTCCGAACAATTCCGCAAGCGCCGCCGAAGCCATACTGCACGCCGAACCGATTTCGGCTTGACAACCGCACTCTGCTCCCGATATCGACGCGTTTGTTTTGATTAAATTACCTATCAAACCACCCGTCGCCAACGCTCGCAATATATCCGCATCGGCAAAATTTTCCGTTTCCTGCATATATTTCAGAACGGCAGGAACTACTCCGCCCGCTCCGCATGTCGGTGCAGTAACGATTATTCCGCCCGACGCGTTCTGTTCTCCGACTGCAAACGCATAAGCGCAAATCAGTCTGTTTTCGCGTGTTTGAGCAGATTCGTCCTTTCGATTTTGATTATATAACAGCTTAGCTCTGCGGTGAGTATTCAAGCCGCCGGGCAAAATTCCATCGGCACTCAAACCTTCGTCAACAGTTTTTTTCATTCGAGTCCAAACTTCGCCGAGGTATTCGAATATGTCTTCGCCCTCGCACTGGCGAACATATTGCCACAAACGCATATTGTTTTTTCGACAATAATCGGCAATTTCGGTAAAAGAACTCAAAGCGTAAACGTCATTCCCGTCATCCTCGCCGTCGGTATTTTCTCCGGCAAAACGAATAGCTCCGCCTCCGACGCTGTAAACGCGTTTTTCGGCAATCTTTTCGCCCTCTTTCAAAATTGCGACGTCCATGGTGTTCGGATGAACGTTACATTCTTTTTCCGTATCGAAAATAACCGTGCATTTCTTGGGTTCGAAAGTCTGTTGCAGAACTCTGTCCGTGCCGTGTCCTTTTCCCGTCAGTGCGAGAGAACCGTAAAGCGTGACTATAAACTCGTCCGCGTTCGGAAACTCCGACAGAATGGATTTTACGGCTTTTTCCGGTCCCATCGTATGAGAACTCGACGGACCTCTGCCTATTTTATACAATTGTCTTAACGATTTCATATTAACCTCTGCGACGATTTTGAAATAATTAGGCGTTTTTGTCGGATATTTCGTCCAAAGTCATTTTGAAAGCATTCACGAAATTATCCAAGAAATATTCAACGCTGTCGCTTCCGTAAGAACGGAGTTCTTTTTCGATGGACTCGCCTGCCGATTTGAATTCGTTATTGCCTGAAGCGATTTCCTCCACGCACTTAACGTAAGCGGTTATTTTGTCCGCGTATTTTACAAGCTTATAATCTTTTTCGTCGGCGTTAATCAAATAATCAAAACCGTCACGCAATCGGTCGGGCAACGTATTCAATATTTGCTCGCGCGCGACCGCTTCTACGCTCTTGTACGCGTCACGCATTTCCGTAGAAAAATATTTGATAGGCGTCGGTAAATCGCCCGTAACGACTTCGCTTGTTTCGTGATACGCGCCCATCATTCCGATTTTACAACTGTCGTAATTCCCGCCGTAAAAAGTATTTTCTATTTCGGCAAGACAATGCGCGATAAAACACACCATAAGGCTGTGTTCGGCATTGTTCTCTTTGGTTGTGTTGCGCATAAGACTCCATCTGTCTATGTATCTCATGCGCGACATAAACGCAAAAAATTTATAATCCATTATTTATTCAGCACCGCTCTCGCTTTTTCGGCTACGTTTTCGGCAGTGAATCCGAAATGTTCGAACAATTGCTCGGGTTTACCCGATTTTCCGAACGAATCCATGCACACCGTATCGCCTTCAAGTCCGACGTATTTCATCCAAGGCATAGCTATACCGGCTTCGACCGCAATACGTTTGGTAACCGAGGACGGCAAAACGCTTTCTTTATAAACACGGCTTTGTCTTTCGTAAACTTCCATACACGGCATGGAAACTACTCTTATCTTATATCCTTCTTTTTCAAGAATTTCTTTTGCTCCGAGCGCTAAGCTTACTTCACTGCCAGACGCCATTATAATAAGATCGATTTTCTTTTCGTCGCTATCGCTCAAAACGTACGCGCCGCGCAACGCGCTCTTTCCGTCTGCGTCAAGCTGAGGCAAATTCTGACGCGAACATACGATACAAGTCGGTCTGTTACCGCGCAACGCAGTTACGTAAGCCGCAGCCGTTTCCCCTGCGTCCGCCGGTCTGAATACGTTCAAATCGGGAATCGCGCGAAGCGACGCAAGATGCTCGACCGGCTGATGAGTCGGTCCGTCTTCTCCGACGCCTATACTGTCGTGAGTAAGCACGTAAATTACGTTTTGATGCATCAACGCGCTCATTCTCATAGCATTTCTCATATAATCGCTGAAAACGAAGAAAGTCGAGCAAAAAACTTCAAGACCGCCGTGCAATTTCATTCCGTTGCAAATCGCCGCCATAGCATGTTCGCGTATGCCGAAATGAATGTTTCTTCCAGCGCGAGTATATGCGCGATAATCTCCGAGATTTTTAAGATAGGTTTTGGTCGAAGGCGACAAATCCGCAGAACCGCCTACGAGGTTAGGAACGACAACCGCCAATTTGTTTAATATCGCGCCGCTCGTGTTACGCGTTGCGTCGGGTTTGGACGGTTTTTCCCAAAGCTGAGGAACGGCGTCCAAATCAACCGTTCTGCCAACGATTTCTCTGTTGAACTGCTCGTATTTAAGCGGGAATTTAGCTTTATATGCGGCAAGAAGTTTATGCCATTCTCTTTCTGCTTTAGCACCGCGTTTTCCGCTCTTAGCGCAATATTTATAAACTTCGTCGGGAACGGTAAACGGAGGATAATCGTATCCGAGATTTTCCTTTAATTTTTGAGTGCGAGCTTCTCCTAAAGGTGCGCCGTGACAAGCTTCGCTGCCTTCGAGTTCGCTGCCGTAACCTATTTTAGTCGATATAATTATAAGCGACGGTTTCATCGTTTCGCGTTTAGCTTTCAATATCGCTCTGCAAATCGCCGCCATATCCTCGCCGTCGGAAACTCTGATTACCTGCCACCCCTGAGCCTCGTGACGTTTGCCGACGTCTTCCGTAAAAGCGGTTTCGGTATCGCCCTCTATTGTAATGTTGTTGCTGTCGTATAATACTATAAGTTTTCCCAATTTAAGTGTGCCTGCAAGAGAAGCGGCTTCGTATTCGATGCCCTCCATCATACAGCCGTCACCACATAACGCGTACGTATAATGATCCACGATGTTATAACCGGCTTCGTTATAACGCGCAGCCATCATCGATTCCGCCATCGCAAAACCGACAGCATTAGCGATTCCCTGTCCCAAAGGTCCGGTAGAAACTTCCACACCCTGAGTAACGCCGAATTCCGGATGTCCGGGCGTTACGGAACCCAATTGGCGGAAATTCTTAATATCATCCATCGAAACGTTATAACCGAACAAATGTAACAACGAATACATGAGCATGGAACCATGACCGGCACTCAATATAAATCTGTCTCTGTTATAGAATTTAGGATTTTTCGGATTAAAAGTAAGATATTTGGAAAATAGGGTAAAACCTATTGTAGCGCTACCGAGAGGCAATCCCGGATGTCCGCTGTTCGCTTTGTCGATAGCTTCGCTCGAAAGAACGCGTATCGCGTTTACTGTCATTTGTTGTTCTTTGTTCATTGTAATTCTCCTATATATCAAGGCATACGCCGTTTTTATGCAATATTAATCGTTTTTCGAATGCGACAATTAAATATTATTTTTTAATTTTTACACAATTCAAGCACAATCATAAATATCGTCAACCGTTATTTACAGTATTATAAAATATTTTTTAAATTGTCAGTAACAAGCATATCGTAATTTTTAAGATACTCGTACAGAATTCGCGCAATACGTTTTGCGCCGCCTTTCTTATCCGATTCGATATTAATCGGCATTATCGGATCGTGAACGCTCATTCTTACCAAAAACCAACCGCTTTCGGCAGGAACGAAAACTCTTACGCCTTCGTGATTGTCGTCGGCTATTTTCAACGCCGAGATGTCAAGTTTTTTTATCTCCTCGATAATAAAATCGCCCACTCGCTTAAAATCCGCGGAGCTGTCGAACGTAAGCCGTATTTCGAGCTCTTCTTCGGGCATTTTAAGTTCGGAAATCAAAGAATCCAACGTTTGCCCATGCCGTTTCAATCTCGCCGCCTCGATAATAAGTTCGGTAACGAGATAAGCGCCGTCGTCCAGATAGAAATTATCTTTCAATGCAGCGTGACCGCTCGTTTCGATTGCAAGCGGCGCGGATATACCCGCGCTTTCCAATCTTATCGCTTCGTCTATGACGTTACGATAGCCGCGTTTAAATCTATGGTGTTTACCGCCGTGATTTTCTATGAATTCTCTCAAACCGTCGCTCGTAACCGAATCGGTAACAATCGTTGCTCCGGGATTATTCCTTAAAACGACAGCCGAAATCAAAGCGATAAGTCTGTTTCTGTTGATTTCTTTGCCGTCCGGCGAAACGATTGCCGCGCGATCCACGTCGGTGTCGAAAATTATTCCCAAATCGGCTTTATTTTTCAACGTACAATCGCAAACAGACTGCATAGCGACTTTATTTTCGGGATTCGGTATATGATTCGGAAAGCTGCCGTCTGGTTCCAAAAACTGAGAACCGCTTATATCCGCGCCCAAAATTTCCAAAACTCTTTTCGCATAAAAGCCTCCGACGCCGTTGCCTGCGTCGACAACGAAATGAAAGCCTTCGAGCGGCTTGTCCGAATTTTCTAAAGCCGAACGTATTTTATTGCGCAAAAAATCGCAATAGAGTTCCAAATAATCGTCTTTTACTATCGTGCCTTTTTTTTCCGAAAGCAATTCTTTGTCGTTTTCCGCATAATCGACTATCTTATCTATATCGTCGTGACCTGCGCCTCCCTCCGGAAAGAAAAATTTAAGTCCGTTTTTCTGTGACGGATGATGCGACGCCGTTATCATTACAGAAGCATCAGCGCGAACGCTTTCGTACACCGTCATCATAAACATGGACGGAGTGGAACACAATCCGCAATCCAAAACGTCAAAGCCAGACGACGTCAAAGCGTCCGTAACGCAAGCAGCGATTCTTTCTCCGCTCAAGCGAGAATCTCTTCCAACAGCCACACATTTCGCTTTGGGATTTTTCTCTTTCAACAACACGGCAAAAGCTTTAATCAATGATTTTACCGCGTCGTCCGTCAAATTTACGTCTTCGCCAAAACCGTCGAGAGCAACGCCTCTGATATCCGTTCCGCTTTTCAATTTTTTTAAATCGTTCATATTCGTTTCCTTTTAAATTCTAAATTGGTTCAACAGCGATAACATCGCCGATTCTGTCATTATTTTCATTGCGGTTTTACCCGTATTCACTATCACGGGCACCCGAACGCTGTGATTGTTATCGTCAAAACAAAGTTTTACGACGTTTTCGACATTAAAATCCAAAGGTTTGAGATTAAGTTCGTCGAACAAACGCGTTTCTATATCATAAAACTTGTTTTTTACCTCCGATTTAAATACGCATGTTTCAAGCATGATACCGAAAATCAAATATTCTCCGTAATTACGCTTTCCGTTATCGCTTTCGAAAAGAGCGTTGCCGATAACTTTTCCGCTTCTCAAAGCTTGTCCGCCTCGCGATAAGCGACGAGCCAAAGCTTTCCGATACAAAGGCATTATTTCATCTATAATCACATCATCGTAGCCACATAAACGTGCGATATTTTTTTGCGTATAATTCAACAATCTTTTATCAAGCAACGACATTCTGACTATGCGGCAAATTCCGCCGATTTTTGCGGATTCGGGTTGTGAGGCAAGCAATTTTTTATCGTAATACACATATTCAGGCGGATAATTTCTTCCGATTAAACACTCGCGATTTTCATATTTCAAACCGCAACGTCCGCCTACCGAACAATCCGCCAGCCCCGTGAACGTCGTAGGCGCGTACACCCACTTCACGCCCCGCATATACGTAGCAGCAACGAATCCGCTCAAAGCGTACACAGTGCCACCGCCTATCCCGACAACAACGGCGTCTTTCGAAACGCCTCTTTTAACCATCGTCAAAATAATTTCGTTATAAGTTTTCAAATCGTTGGATTGTCTGTCCGCGTTAACCACGTATTTGGCGTTCAATGCCGATAATTCTTTAACGGCGGCAAACACTCCCGAATCGATAATATAAAATCTATCCGAATCTTTTTTTGCGATTTTCTTATGATTTTTGTCAGCGCCGTAAATCGAAACCATTATCTGGCACCGCCTCCGCCGCCACCGAAACCGCCTCCGCCGCCGTGAAAACCACCGCCTCTGCCACCACCGAAGCCGCTCGACGAAGACTGACTCGGTTTGGGCGACATAGCTGCACTCAAGCCGTGCGACAAAGACCTCGCAAGATTTCTGTACATAAGATAATCGAAATAGGTCGAACGATAACCTCTCATATAAGCAGGCGGTTCAAGCGAAATACCGTCAAATTTATGTTCCCAGATGTCCGAAACGCCGAGAACGTTAGCATACGGCAAAATATCGTAATAATACTGAGGATTTTCCTCGAGCAACATTTCGAGCTTGTCTTTTTCAGCTACCGTCAAAAAGTCCTTAAACCCGATTACTTCGCCCAACAACTTACGATAATCGTCATTACGCTTTTGGCACGAACCGCAAGTGCAACAAAGAACCGCAAACGACGCCGTTATCAAAATCGATGCGCAATACGAACTTACGTCCGAATAAATCAATCCCGTAACAGCCGCGACAACAACCAAGACGCCGACGGCGACAAGACAAGTTATCGTTTTGGCTCCCTTTATTTTGAACGAATAACGCCACAAAAAGAACATCGAGCCATACCCGCCTATCAAAGCGACGACAAGCGCGCTTCCCGCAACAAAAACGACATCCGCGCTTCCGACCGTATTCAATCCCTTAAAAACGAACAGCAATACCGAAACGAGCGCGGCGCATAAAGCCGTTACGAACCCCGTTATGCCGGCTTTTTTAGAAAAGAACGATCGTGATTTTTTTAACGAAGCAACGATAATCTTTTCAAAGCAACCCGAAAGTTTGTATTCGAGAGAACTTATCGACACAGAATCTCCTTTTTCGAAAATTTTATCGTATAACCGTAAAAACTCTCTGCCGCCCGCTTCGGTAACGCTTATTTCTTTTAATTTAACAAGCTTCGGATTATCGCTTTCAACGTCGTCGATACGAATATAACCTTTGGACGCCCAATAAAAAACCATCGACGAGGCGTCCTCGTTACTCAAATTTCCGTCGATATACAATCCGACGTCGGCAGGCGTCATTTCCCGTCCGTCACTCTTCGGCGGATAAAAATTCGTAATCGGAATTACATCCTGTCCTTTCTTCGCATAGACCGAAATCAGCGCGGCAATAACCAAAAACGCCACTGCGATAAGAAGTTCCGCAACGGGGAATTCTTCTTTATAAGCAACCATCGTTCCTTCGGGCAATTCGGCTTCCAACGTAATTCCCTCGAACGCTGAAAGATTCGAAGCCGTGATTTTATATACGTTATCGCCGCTTTTAACGCAACTTATTTTATCCGACTGAGTCGAAGAACCGTATCTATGATAAAATTTTTGATTGCTCATTTCCGCAGGAAGATTCAACGTTATATCAGCTTCCCGAATCGAGGTAGTCCAACCGTACCCCACAATATTCATATAAAAATTATCTATATTCTCTCTGTCGGGCAAAATCAAAGTGTACGACAACGAATAAGTTTGTTTACCTGTGACGGGTTCGGCTTCATCCGGCAAACCGAGCGAAATGCGAACATAATTATCGATATGCTCGATTTCATACCATTCCGAGCGTATTATTTCGATATTGCGGTATTTCTCACCGCTGTTAAGAGGCAAATCTCTGTAAATACCTCGATGTCCGCGATGAAAATCGACTTCGTATTCTTCGACAAAATCGACGGTGGAATCTTCGTTAACCGTCACTTGCGTCGTTATCCTGTCGATAGTATACGTATTGTCTTTTTGTTCGTCCTCGTAAGGATTATAATCGTTATCGCTACATGCCGAAAAAGCGAACAATACGAAAATCAACGTCAAACATCCGAAAATACGGCAAATTTTTCGAAAATATTTCATCGTTACTTATTAAAACTGAACTTTGACGTTTTGTTTTTCCGACTCGTCGGCAGCAAAGAAAGCTCGTTTTTCGAGTTTCATGCAGTTTGCGACAATATTGCCCGGAAACATTTGAATTTGCATATTATATTTCTTTATCGTGCCGTTATAATATTTTCTTGCCTGAGCAAGATCGGCTTCGATTTCTTTAAGTTGATTCTGAAGAGCCAAAAAATGCGTGTCGGCTTTCAGTTCGGGATAAGCTTCAGTCAAAGAAAACAACGTTTTGAGTGTGCCACTAAACTCGTTTTCGGCTTGAACTTTAGCGTCGCCGGTTGCAGACATAGCGGCATTTCTTGCCTTTACCACTTTTTCGAAAGTATCGCTTTCGTGTTTAGCATAGCCTTTTACGGTTTCGACAAGATTGGGTATCAAATCGTATCTCTTTTTCAGATATATGTCTATACTCGAAAGACTTTCGTCGCAAACAGTCGCAAGCTGAACGAATTTATTTCGTGCGGAAACAGCCCACGCTATAATTGCAATCGCAAGGACGACAACGACGATAATCAATATTATCAACCACAATTCCATAATTAAAAACCTCCCGCATACGATTAGCCACGACGCGATACGGCACAAAGAATAAAACGAACGCCGCTCGAAAAGAATCGAAAACGACTAAACGAACCGAAATGCCGACCGTCCGAAACTTTTATGCGTTTATATTTTATCATACTCGCATAAAAAAATCAAGGTTTATAACAAAGAATTTATCAATTGGTTGAATTCCTCACAATCGAATCCGAAAAAACATTGCAAATCGCCGTATATAGCGCATAAGCGACCTTCTCGCGATATTCGGGCGTAAGCAACAGATTTTCCTCGACGGGATTGGATAAAAAACCACATTCGACAAGTACGGACGGATAGGGCGAACATTGTAAAATATAATATTCCGCCGTTTTGCTTATTCTGTTACCCGAAAGACTGTCGTTCAATATATTCTGAATAGTCTTTGCCGCAGCCGCACTCTTTTCGCTCGACGCGTCGTAAAAAACCTGCGCTCCTTTCGCAGTGGACAGCGGATAAGAATTCTGATGAATGCTTACAACGAGATCGGGCTTTGCTGCGTTTATTGTTTCCTTTCTTTTTTTCATGTCGGACAGCTTTAAGTTAGACGCAGAGGAATCGTACAATCCTCCCGAATCTTTACGAGTCAAAACGACGTTATAACCGCCCTTAATCAAAAAATGTCTGAGCGACTGCGCTATCGACAAATTCAAATCGCTTTCTTTTTTTCCGGAAGTTTTCCCCACGACGCCGCCGTCTATTCCTCCGTGACCTGCGTCTATCACGATCGTTATTCCGTTGTTTGCCGATGTCTTTACAAACGAACCGGACATCTGCACCGCAACTATTCCGCCGATCGCAAATAAAACTATCAACGAATAAATCAATATTTTCTTTTTTAACGTTATTATAATCATATCCGAAAACCTGTTTTAAACTTGACTCCGCAAGTTATACACCTTTGTCTCAAATTATCCACATAGGTTATGCACAGATGTGGATAACTCGATTTTATCAACCGCAAGTCACGTCGCTTCCGCTCAACCAGCCATTAAAATAAGACGACAAAGGAATGCCGGAAGCTTTCTCGAACGCCGCGATCATATGGTCGGGTTCAGCCGTTTTTCCGCTATATTCCGAAAAATACGTTCCGAGCGCGGAATAGAACGATTTGTCGCCGATAAGATTTCGCAACGAATCAAACATAAGCGCGCCCTTTACGTACGAAGAATAAACGTAATCCGATTCGGTAAGAAAATCAGGCAATCTGCGTTCCATCGCGTGACTTTTATCCAAAGAAAGCTCCGAAAAAAGCATGTATGCGGACGCGGCGTCGCTCATTCGTTTTTCTTTCGTCACTCCGTAAGACGGATTGTTTTCGTAAAATAGCGTAACGGAATATTCGGCAAGCCCCTCGTCCATCCATGCATGATTAATCTGATCGTTTCCTACTGCGGCATACCACCATTGATGGGCAGTTTCGTGAATAATTGCCTCCGAAAACAAACTACGATTTAATTCAGTACAAACGTACGACAAACAAGGATATTCCATTCCTCCGCTCGTAAAATCGGTTTTGACAACGTCGTACGACGAATACGGATATTCGCCGAACAATCTCGAAAAAGTAGCTATGGCGTCCACCGCGCACGATAAACTTTCTTTCGCATTTTCGTCGTCGACATAAAAATAATTTACGACCGTTTTACCCGATTTCGCCGATATTTTATTAAACTTACCCAATACAATAGCAAAATCCCTGACGTTTTCCTCTTTTGCCGTAATCGTCTTTCTTCCGTTTTCAATCTTTTCGCTTTCTGCTCCCGTCATAGCCGCAGTAAAACAATCGGGAACGGAAACGCTCACTTCGTAATCGGAACATTCCGACAAGAAAGGATCTCCGAACGCATAATAAGGCGACGTATCTTCGTTCGCGCAAAAAATCGGATACCAGTTTCCGAGATTAACGCCAGTTTTACACACGCCTAATCGATGATTCGCACGGGGTAGTTTCAGCGAATACTCTATACGAACGACCAAACTTTCGCCCGGTTCGACAGCCTCCGCCGGAATAACGGCAAGAATATCTTTATCCTGCCCTTCTATTTCGTATTCTATTGTTTTTTCGGAAGTTACGGAATGAATCGCAAGCTTCCCATATTCGGAAATTGCCTTAGTTGCCGAAAAAGAAGCGTCTTCTTCGTAAGCTCGAGGATAAAGATGAAAATATAATCTGTTTTTTTGCGCGTCCGTAGCGTTTCTATAAGTAAACGTCATATTTGCGGTAAGAATATTTTCCGTGTCGTCGTAATACGCGTCGATAACATACGAAGACCGAGCGACATCGGCAAATCCGCTTTCGCACGCAACCGAACATAACGTCAAAAGAAAAACGCCTGCAACAATCGTCAAAAGTTTGAACATTGTCAGCTTTTTATTCATAAAAAACTCCGTAAATTCTTAATCGGTTTATTTTATGTTTCAAAAACTCGTTTTATGTTTATTCGAATTTTTACGTCTTAAAAAACATACGGTCTGTTTACGATAAAAGAAACGAGCTCGGCAAAATACCAAACTCGCTCTCACATATTTGTTTTTCATTAATAATTTAAAAATTTACAAGGCATAAGCCCAAAACGCCCACGATCAGTCCTATAATCTTTTTTGCATTAAGTTTTTCTTTGAACGCAAATATAGAACCTATGCATACGGCTATAATGCCCACTCCGTTAAACAACGGGAACAATACGACGGACGGAACGTTGCTTGCGAGATTGGTCATAACCAAACTGATAATCGATAACGACACGGCACTGCCTGCCGCGCACAATATAATCGGTTTAAGACTTTTCTTTTCAACCGATTTAGGTCTTACAAAAAACGACAGAATCAAAAACGCCACTATGAAAGAATAAAAATTGAACGCGCTCACACTCTGATTTTCGAAACACCGTCCCATCAGTTTCTGAGCGATCATTACGCCGCCGCTGATTAAAAACACCGTTATGCCTATTATTATTCCCCAAAAGTCAAAATCCTTTTTTTCGGATTTTTTATCTTTTAACAAAACTATCGAGAATACGGCTAAAACGATTCCTATAACCGACAGAATTCCGAGCTGTTCGTTCCAAAAAAAGTGTCCGATTATACAAGGCAAAATCATTCCAGACGCATGGCACAAAGTCATGAACGCTACCGAAGTTTTTTCGTAACCTTTTAATATCACGGTTTTACTGATCGCATACATGATTCCGCAAGCTACGCCGCAAAGAACACACCCCCATTCGAATTTCGACGCGTCGTCGAAAAACAAAATAGGAAGCACGCACAAACCGCAAATCAAAAATTTGATAACGTTGTAAAGATAATTGCTTTGGTTCTTAGAAGAAATTATTTTATCGCAAAAAGAATTAACGACGTAAAGCGGCACGCAAGCAAGGATTATAAGAATTTCTTTTGTCATAATTTCCACTCGTAATTATTATCGCCCTTCTTTGACAAAGAAATTTCTTTTACGACCGTCGCACCGTCAAATTCTGCGGCAACTTCGTAATTACCGTAAAAACCTCTGAAACATACTACGCCGTTTTCATCCGTAAACGCTTCTTCCTCGGTATGCCATTTTTTTTGTATCAATTCTTTCAATTTAAGATAGGCAGGTTTCGGCGTTAGATCAAATCGAATCAAACCGCCGTGAAAATAATTTTCGCCAATCGTCATATTTCCTAAAGAACGGCGACTCTCGGCTAAATCATTCGTCCACAAATAGCAGTAACCGTCTACGAGATTCCAATAAACGATTTGTTCTACGTTTTTATGCGAGAACCATATTGTGTACAATTTTTCCAGAAGTTCCGCTTGAATGGCTTCGTTTTCTTCTTCCCACGAATACGCGGGAATGGTGACTTCGGAAATTTGAAGAGGTTTATCAAAATGCGAATACAAATCCATTTGCCGATATAGGTGTTCCGGGTTGTATTTAAAGCGCATAATATCCGTTTCGTGTTCGGATGAAACAAAATTATGGTATTGCATACCTATGGCGTCGATAGGCGCGCCTTTTAACAGATTTGCTTCAAGATAGGCGTAATAACTATCAGTCGCTCTGCCGTTAGCTTCCCACGAAAGATGACCTTCGTTTATGGCGAGTTGATTATGCGGAAAGTATTTTCTCGCAGTTTTAAAGCACCATTCAACATAATCCGGTTCATCGTAAAATTTCGTTTTGCCTTTAGGCCAACACATTTCGTTGGTAACTTCGATAGTATTTATTTTATCGGCATAGCGCGAGGATATCTCTTCGCAACGCCGTTCAAATTCTTTTTTTATCTCTTCCACGCTTGCATCGTACAACCATTGCGGAAAGAATTGCTCGTATGCCAAGGCGTGCTCGCGCGGTTCTATTCCGTTCTCCTCACAAAATTCTATGCATCTGTCTATCGGAGGTCTGCGATAAATTGAAGGGCTATCTTTCGCATAGCGTGGTTTCCCTTTAACGGGTTCTAACGTATTCCAATAAAAAGGAACGGTTCCCATATTAAATACATCGGAAAAATATTTGCGAAAAGCCATATTTTTTTCCGGCGTCTCTAATTCGTCAAGGAGCAAAAGGTTCGCGCCAAAACGAAATTCGTGAGATTTTTGCTTGATTTTTACCTTAGCGTTCTTAACAGGCTTTCCATCTTTGTCGATCAACGTTATCTTAGCGTCACCCTTTCTGTAATGTTCTATTCCGTACGATGTTTTTTCGTTAACGTACTCGCGTTGCGTTTCGAATAATTCAAAAATTTTTTTTCTGTCCGTCATTTTTATGATCCTCCCGACATTTTTCTATATTATAACACACCCAAACAAAAATTAACACCTTTAAATCGATATAACAGGTTGATTTTTCGAAACAGATTTGCTATAATAAATGCAAATATAAACGTTTTTCGGGGTATAGCATTGTGTTTTTCGAAAACGAAATGATTTCTTTCAATATTTTGGACGTTATACGATTAAATCAAAAAAACGTCAACACTTTTAACAGAGAGCGAAATTTCAGCGCGCTGTCTTTCCGATTTCGCGCCGATACCGTGTTGACAACGAACTCCCAAAAATTCCGTTTAAAAGACAATTCCGTTTGTTTCGTGCCGTCAAGACTCGATTATTACAGAAAGTCGAACGAAGACGACCTTATCGTAATACATTTCGACGCAACCAATCACAACGACCGCGACATCGAATGTTTTATGCCGCGTTCGCCCGAAAATTTATCGAAATTATTCAAGCGAATTTTGAATTGTTGGGACAAAAAAGAAGCCGGTTACAAATACCGATGTTCGGCTATCCTATACGAAATATTAGCCGAATGTTACGCACAGAATTTCATTCCCAAAGTTTCTAATTCGCCCATACAAAAATCGGTGGATTATCTTTTGGCCAATTACAAAAAAACCGACGTTACAATAAAAGAGATTGCCGAAAAATCTTTTATAAGCGAAGTGTATTTCAGAAAGCTTTTCAAAGAAGAATACGGTATGTCGCCTCAAAAATATATTATCAATCTGCGAATTCAGAATGCTGTCGGATTAATATCGACGGGGTATTATTCTTTGCAAGAAGCGGCTTATTTGTCGGGTTACGCCGATTACAAATATTTTTCGACGGAATTCAAAAAAATAAAAGGTATTTCGCCTTCCAAATATTTTTACAACTATCAAAAATAAAATACGCAAAATAGATTACCGCAATCTTTTAAAAACACGGCGAATTCATCGCACGGATTCAATCGTCGCTTGAAAAATCGAAACAATTCAAGAAATCGTTGTTTGACAAGTTTGTTTTTTAATATTATAATAAATTCAAAAATACTCAAACGGAGGGCGGAATTTTGCTCGACACGAAAACGATCGGAAAAAACATAAAAGAACTTCGTAAACAGCGCGGCTTAACACAAAACGCGTTCGCGGAGATATTGAACGTCAGTTTTCAGGCTGTTTCGAATTGGGAGCGAGGAATTACTCCTCCCGATCTCGAAAATCTCTTGAATATAGCCGAATATTTCAGCGTTTCAATCGGTTCGCTTTTTTATCGCGGTCGCGAAAATTTATTTTTAGGAATTGACGGCGGCGGAACGAAAACCGAATTCGTCGTGGTTTCGTCCGAAGGTTACATAATAAAAAGATTATTCAAAAAAGGGTGCAATCCGAACGATATCGGTTTTGAGGAATCGTTAAAAATCTTAAGCAACGGAATAGATGACGTAATGACGGAATATCCGTCCGTAAAAGCGGCTTTTTTGGGAATAGCCGGAGCGACTGCGGGAGATTATTCTAAACGGTTGCGATCCGAATTCGAAAAAAAATATCCTCAAACCGTTTTCGAAGTAAAAAGCGACGCATATAACCTTTTCGCAATAGACGAACGCGCCGATATGGTAGTTATCAGCGGAACAGGTTCGGTCGTATTCGTTCGTACAGACGACGGATGCAAACGAATCGGCGGTTGGGGCTATCTCCTCGATCGAGCAGGCAGCGCATACGACGTAGGCGCGGATGCTCTCAGGGAAGCGTTAAGACAAGAAGATTACGGGGAATCTCCCTCTTTATTGTACAAAATGTTGTTAAAAAAAATCAATACGACATGTGTTTGGGAACATATAAACACGATATACAACGAAGGAAAACCGTACATAGCCGGGCTTGCCTCAACCGTTTTCGAAGCTTACGGCAAGGGCGATAAAAAAGCGCAACGCATCGTAGACGATACCGCAAAAGCATTAGCCGAACGTTTAAATTCCGGCGTCGAACTATACGGAGCGAATCCGATCGCGATTGCCGGCGGAGGGCTTTTTGAACACTATCGCAACATTATGATCGCGCATATCGAAAAATACACCGACGTAAAACTTATTCCCGTAGATTTACCGCCCGTGTACGGAGCATGCAAAAAAGCGCTCTCTTTGACGGGAGAAAAGCCGAACGTGAATTTTTACGATAATTTCAAAAAAGACTACGGAGGAATCGAACGATGAATATTTCCAAAACGGAAATGAGAAATCCAAAAAGCATGAATCTGGATAAAATGGAAACGGAAGAAATGGCTCGATTGGTAATTACTGCGAATTACGACGCGGTAAAAGCTGTCGAAAACGCTCTGCAAAAGATAACCGAAGCTATAAACGCAATAGCCGAAGCGTTTCGAAAAGGAGGCAGATTGTTTTACGTAGGAGCGGGAACGTCGGGCAGATTGGGCGTTTCGGACGCCGCCGAGTGTCCGCCTACGTTCGGCGTTTCTTACGACCAAGTTCAAGGCATTATCGCAGGCGGGAAAGAGCGAATGTTCAAAGCCGGCGAAAATGCGGAAGACAGCTACGACACGGGTTACGCTGCAATTCGCGAACACGGCGTCTTTAAAGATGACGTTGTAGTCGGCATATCCGCGGCAGGTAACGCAGCCTACGTTATAGGCGCCATCGAAGCGGCAAAAGAATTAGGATGCACAACCGTAGGTTTAAGCAGCAACGAAGACTCCACCCTGTTAAAAACAGCCGATATTCCTATTTTTACCGATACAGGAGCGGAAATTCTTACGGGTTCGACAAGGTTAAAAGCCGGAACAGCTCAAAAGATCGTTTTGAACACGCTTTCCACTTGCGCAATGGTAAAAACGGGCAAAATATACGAAAATATGATGATTAATTTATCTCCGTCCAACGAAAAATTAAAAAAACGCGTCGTACGAATCGTTATGGATATTTTGTCTTGCGACGAAACCGCAGCGATTTCCGCTCTTGAAGCAAACGATTGGAACATAAGAAAAGCCGTCGAAATTTTCCAACAACGTTCGTAACGAACACTCTCCTTCTATAAAAATCGAAAACTATTGAAACGACTTGTTTACGCAAAAACGGCTCAACGCGATTTTTTGAACGGCAAACGTTATTCAATTAATTTCTATTTACGAAATCGCCCTCGGGAATAACTTCCCGAAGCTTTTTTAGGTTAATTCGCAATCGATTATCAAATTCTTAAAACATAGCATAACATTTAATAAAAATCGATGGCCTTTTTTCCGCACTGTTTTTATTGTTTACGTTATCCTCACATACATTGTAATTATTTTATAAAAAAACTCGCTTACAATACTTTTTCGAGTATCGCAAACGAGCAAAACGCAATATAAACGTTAAATTTTTTCAAAAATACGGAACCGCTTTTCAAAAACTGAAAGAGTTTGTTTTCCCGTGACGAATTCGCCCGAAATAACGTCCTTCCAATCCCCCTCAAAATTATAATCGAAACGACAATCGTACTTCGGAAAAAATCCGACCAGCTTATCGTCAGCCAAAACGGAACAATATTCGGGAGCAAAAAACTCTACGTTTGCGTCCGCCAGCAATCGACGAAGCAACGGAACTCTTAAAGTAAAATCGGCTGCGAATATGTTCTTTCCGTCTCCTCTATCAACTCTCGCCGTCAAAACGCAACCGTCGGGAGTCTTTTGTAATACTTCCTGTCCCTCTTCAGCCACAATATTCAGTAACGGATAGTCTTGCGGAATACGGCGCGCGGCATGCCAATAAATATGACGATACAAATCGCGATGTCTCATTCGAATCTTTCTTTCCTCGGTATTAAACCCTGTTACGGCTTTTTGATTTTCGGGATTAAAAGACGGATCGAGCAATCCCGCCGCATAATTCCAAAGGATATGAGCGTCCCGTCTAATCCGAGCTAATATTTTTTGCCATAAATCCTTCGGCATAACGAAAGCATGACAGAATACAATAAATTTATATCGAGACATATCCGATTCCAAAAGGTCGCTTATCCGAAGATGATCGACCGGAATTCCGCAAAGTCGCAATTCCCTTTCCAAACGTAGACGACAACTTCTTTGCACACCCGAAAGATATGTCATATGAGCGCAACTTGCTTCGTCCTCAACGAACAAAACTTCCGCAACGCCGTTACGTTCCGTTCTCGATTGTTTCTTAAAGAAATCGGCTTGTCGACGGAACATTTCGACCATGCGAGAATCTGTATACCAATCATCATGAACACCGCCTATATCCATCCACCAAAAACCTTGTCCGAACGTTAACGCACGGTAAATTTCTCGCCAAAACACGGTTTCGGTATCTTCCGCATTGTCCGCTTTTCTATCTTCGTCATCGGAATGATGCGAACGACAATCGTTTTCTTCAATCCATAATTTTTTCAGCGAAAAGGATTGTCCCGGAGCTTGCGACGAACCCGGTTCGCCGGCAAGACAATAGTGATACCCTTTCGGCGACGAATAAAAGTCCACATACGAAGTAGTCATTGCTCGCTTTGTGGCAAGATGTCCGGCATATCCTGCCGTTTCGTCCTGAAAATATCCGTAAAAACAACCGGACGCTTTCCCTGACGTTTCCTTTATCACTTTGCCAAACGCTTCGATCGCGTCAAAACATGCGTCCGAATGGAATTCATTGCAATCCACCTGTCTTTGATCGTCGGCAAGAAGTACTCCTCTTAAATTTTTGCCGTCTTCGCTCCATCTTTCCAAAGGAGAAGGAACAGTTAAATTTTCGGCGGTAAGTTCTGGCAAGCCCCACGCCTCTCTCAATTTTTCAAGAGAACCGTATTTATTCATCAACCATTCGTAAAAACGTTTTTTATGTCCTATTCCGAAATCACCTTTCCTCGGATCGCCTTGATTCCGCCAATCTCCCCACCACATACATTCGCCGCAGTTCCCGAACGCAACCATATATCCTATAAACTGTTTGGAATAAGGTCCGTTTTCAAAATGTTCGATAACCATCTTTAACGCTATCGACGCGTCATGAATCCAACGTTTCGACGAAAAAGACTGCTGAGCGATACGCTGATCCGGATAAGGCTTTTTGTCGTCGTCCCAACCGTTCAGATCCTGATAAGAGGTTCCGACCATTGCGCTTATTTCTTCCGCAGTCGCGAGACCGTTCCAATAGACGCAAAGCTCTTCGGGATTAGCCTTTTGCCAATCCAAAGGCGGCTCCATATACAAACGAGGCACAAAAAAACGTTCGGGATGTCCGTCCAAAAGTATTTTTACATATTTATCAATTCGAGTAAAATCATAAGTATCGATTCCCGTCCACCAATAAGGCAACGGAACGGTGTTGATGACCGAACCTATATAATCCAATTGTTTATGTCGAATATCGTAAGCTTCGAAAGCCCACTCTTCGTCCGGATTGTTTCGATGTCCCGTTCCTACCCAATAAAAATTCCAAGGAGAATGTTTCATCAAATCCAAAATTTCTTCCAACCGCATGTTTCACCTCGCAAAATATTCGAATTACGATATACATGTATTATTATAACATACGAAAAATAAAAGATAAACGGATTTTTCGCTCAACAAGGTGGATTTTTCGCTCATATTCAACAACAAATAAACTAAATGCAAATATAGCGATATCCATCGTTCGTTCAATTATCAAATTACGCCCAATAATCAAACAAATTCAATGAACATGCTTTCGTTTGGATTCAAACAAAAAACCGACTCAAACGCTATTTTTAAAAAATTTTCTTTCTCGTTTAATATTTTACATTCGCGAATTTCGATACCTTTTTCGAAAAAAATTCTGTTTTCGTCGCAAAAAGATTCGTAATCATAATTTTTCCGCTTTTACCATCATGCGCGGCAACCACATAAATATCTTTTTCTAAACCGTTTAAAAATATTCGATTTTTCATTTAAAACAACTCGTTAAAAGCATAAAAAACATAATACGTCTTAAACAACCGTTTTTCTTTTCCACCTGCAACCCGACATAGAAAGGATTATACAAACCGCAATAAGTCGATGTGGTTTTCGCATCATATACATTATAGCATATCGAGCGACGTATTCTGCAAAGCAAGCATATTTACAGAAATATTCGTGCAATTTTTTAATGTACCCTTATCTGCGATGCCCGGGTTCCATTCATTTAATATGTGCTCGGTATCAACAAAACCGTATTCGTCAAGAGTCTTCCGATCATATTCGTCAAACGCGATATTACTTTTAACGTCGAAATAAGAATGCTACGAAAAAATATAACGGAGCACTCGCATCTTTTATATACGAAAGAAAACATTTGAAAAAATCAATAAAATATTCCAACCGTTTCGAAACTTTAGCATCCGCGTTGATTTTTTGTTCTAAAACGGCATAAAAACCACAACTTCCGTATCCGCCTATCTTTAATTTCTGGAATTTAGCTTTCAAATATTTACTTGTTACTGCGTAAAGTTCGTAAAATTCTTTTACCGAACCTTTCCGTTGCTGATTATCGTATTAATATCCGAGTAATATTCGACCTACATAACGTTACCTAACCGCGCAAGTATACGTTTCGTTATATGTAACGACAAAATACTCGGAAATATAAAAAAGAACACTTTATACAGTGTTCTCTCTCTTTCTACATTGTTATAAAGAATA
>CAZQAC010000014.1:20763-33145 GCA_964591125.1 uncultured Lachnospiraceae bacterium | reverse complement strand
ATTGAAAACGGAAAAGTAGTTGAACTTGACGGTGATAAGGATATAACGATTCCTTCCGTTGACGAATTGAAGGGCGCTTTTAATTTTAATGAAAGTAATTTACGCAACGTTGTCGTTGGTACAAATTCCTTTAGCGCAGACGTTATTTCACCGTCACTGTTCTATGGTGCGAATGTGGATATAAATAATCTTAAAGTAAAGGTGAATTATACCGAAACTTCGTTGACTAAGATGACATTGTCTTATACTACGACAAACGCTACGATTCAAACGGTATATGTGTTTGAAAAATAATATATTCCTATTGGGTAGATTATATCACAACTGTATATTGGAATTGCTTAAACTAAACAAAAAGGGCTGAGGAGCAATTCCCAGCCCATTAATAAACAAGGGAAAGATTATAAAAATGAGAAAGATATTTAAAGAAAGTTTGCCTCAAGATATTGAAACTGAACTGGATTATTTTTTGTCGGCACACCCCACGGAAGTACTTAGTTATTGGGAATGGCGCGATATGTTAAAACTAAAAATTAAGGTTTATCAAGGGTTGCACGATAGTACCAAACCTTTTGCAGAAGAAGTGGACGCAATATTAAATGAATATAAAGATATAGATTTAAATGATCCTAAAAATCAATTTGTTACCTATGAGATGAACAACAAATTGGCTTCTATTGGTGTTTTGCAAGATTCGGAAACAAGAAGGAAATTGGCCGAATTAAGCAAAAAAAAATTATGAATGACATATTTTAGATAAATCTATTTATTGTTACAACCGTCGATATGTTCTTCTTGGATTGATTTCAATACAAAAGTTTGTTTGAGTTGTAAACCACAGCCTAAAGGCATTGGTAAGACTTATTAGTCCATAAAGATTTAAGGTCAGGGAAGATTATGGCATATTTATACAAATTAATTGATGAAACCGAATTGGAGTTTGCAAAAGAAGGAAACATTTCGCTGTCACATCCGATATTTGAATTTAAGGGATCAGAAGGAAAGTTTATAAATTTTGCAAAAAGAATATACGATAAGTACGCAAAACAAGGACTTGGAGTAACACCTTCACAAACTGATATTAATGATATTACTGATTGGGCAACTATCTTCAAAAGCACTTGTAGTGCAGATTATACAGATAATGATATCATATCTGATGCAATGATAATTTTTTGCGGTATAATACAAGGTTTCTGCGGATATTTTACAACAATTGACCTGTTCGATAAAGAACATTTAATCTCATATTAGGAAAAGTGTAGGCTATCAAACAAAAAGTATGTTCTTAAACTTGATGAAACTGTGTTTCAAAATCATCATTGGCGAACCAAAAATTTAAATACCCCGTTTATTCCTTTTCATGGTGATCCAAACGATTGGTTGTATTATAATGGCTTTACACATCCAACAGATATTGTTTATATTGAAAAATACGACAATTATAATGAACTGTTGAAAATTTACAATAGCGATTATGTTCGCTCATCTTATAACTGGTTTAATAATCTTTCCAAAGAATTTGAATGGCAAAAAGAAAAGAGAATCATTTTTTTGCTGCGAAGTTTAGATGGAAACGGATCTCGTATTGCGTGTACAGATGTGTATGGTGGACAAGAGCGAACAGCTACTTGTGAGGAAGCAGTATATAATAGAATGGTTGATGCAATAGACTACTGTAAAAATAAGTCTCCTCGCTATATTTATTTAAATGTAGGGTTTAAGAGTCTCGAATGGAAAACAATTGACGAATTAACAAAATAAAACACAATCGATATAAGCTATCGCAAGGGCGTAAGAGCAAAAAACTCTTGCGCCCTTAAGCATATTATAAAGTCGGTGTATAGTGTTTTCCGTGAATTTCTATTCCACAGTTTGTTGTAATCGGTTTTCCTTTTACGCAAGCACGAAGAAGTATGTGTTCGGGATCGGGCGAAGTTTTCGGAATATATCCGTCAAGAAATTTTTCTTCGTTTCCGACTTCTATAATCTTAAAGCCTTTTTGGATAAGAAACGCCGAAAACTGCCATAATTTTTCAAAGTAGCCGTTGCGGTCAAATACGGCGCATATATCTTTTTCGGGGTGATAGGCTGTAATTCTAAAATAATTGTTTTTCATAGTGTTTTTTAAGTTCTTCGAGAATTTCTTCCCATTCTTCGTAATCGTTAAGACAAAGCCATTTCGAGCCTAACGCGCGTTCGTTACATTCGTTGTAACTGCCCCAAGAGCCTATTACAATGCTTATTTCATTATTTGTCATTTTTAATTCCTCCTTCAAGTATGAGTTTTTCTTCAATTATATCTTGTACTTCTTCGAGTAATTCTTCTAAATCAAAAATAGGTTTGTCCATTAGTCAATCTTCTCAAAATCGTCAATTTCTATCTTGTTGTAGTCTCCACTGTATTCGAAATAGAGTCTGCCGTCGTCTTCGAGTAAATCAAACGTTCTAACGCTGATTTTTCCGCGATTGGTTACGGTAACCGTAATTTCTTTCTTTTTCGTATCTATGTCGATAATTCGTGTAAAACCGTTGACAAATTTCGTTTTTTGTTTTATACTGTTTAGCTGTGAGGGAGTAGTATGCGCCTTACATAGCGTGGCAAGTCAACATGCTGACGAAAGTCTGGCTTGCTTTAATTTACGAGACTCACGTATAACCTTTTGCGCTATACGTGACGATACAATTAAAAATTGTCTCAAGCGTTAGTCGCTTGGGATTTTTTTTGGAGTGAATTATGTTTGATTTAATGTTTTTCGTTAATAGTGTTTTGTTGGGCGTCGGGCTTGCCATGGACGCCTTTTCGGTGTCGGTTGTAAGCGGAATGAAAGAACCGGGTATGAGTATGAAAAAGGGTATGAAAATATCGGGCGTTTTTGCGTTTTTTCAGGCGGCTATGCCAATGCTCGGTTGGTTGTGCGTTCATACAGTGGTAAGCGCTTTTGCGTCTTTGGAAAAATTTATACCTTGGATAACTCTTATTTTACTGTGTTTTATCGGCGGGAAAATGATATATGAAGGCGTACGAGGCGAAGAACAGAAAAGCGTAGTCGGTTTTTGGTCTTTAATCGTTCAAGGATTGGCAACGTCGATAGACGCGTTGTCGACGGGATTCATTATTGCCGAATATAATTGGTTCGCGGCATTGATTTGTTCGCTTATTATTGCTGCGGTAACGTTTGTCATTTGCTTTTTCGGAGTATTGCTCGGAAAAAAAATCGGCGGATTTTTGGCGGGTAAAGCTTCGATTTTCGGAGGAATCATATTGATTGCGATTGGTATCGAATGTTTTATTTCGGGCTTGCTGTAAGTAATAGATTTGGATTTTTGTAAGTAGTTTATTTTTTAAGAACATATAAAAACGCGGCGATTTCTTTCGTTTTAAGAAAAATCGACCGCGTGTAAATAATGATCCGCCGATTTGTCAAAAACGGGCGGATCGTTTTATTGTATACGAAATAGGGAGAAGCGGTATTTCTCAGAAAACCACGCCATAGTGGAGTGGTTCGGTAGATGTTTACCGATGAGTCTTGAAATAAAAACGCCGATTGTGTATTGGCTTGCCTTTGTTGGTGTAACCGATAATATCTTTCAAATATTCCCCGTAATGTTCGCAACAGCGATTTGATTGCACGGTTGGATAAATCTATCAAGGAACTGGATGCGGCGGTGAAAGCAGGCGATAAAGACCTTTCCGACAAGATTACGGAATTGACGAATGTGCTGAATTCTGAGAAAGAAGCGTTAGAATCAACCGACACTGCTAATAAAGAATATCTTGAACGCGAAATTGTTAATGCTAATATTGCAGTTAGATTATTGATTGCAAGAGGCTCGTTGATGCTTCTTGCGGGATGTGTCTTTGTTTTTTTGCAACAATGGATTTATGCATATATTGCTTTAGGTAACGCTTTTTCTAAAAATTGTGGGGGGGGGTATTAACTTTTATATTGACAAGAGCTTATTTGTGTGGTATCATAATAACGTCGATCGAACGATCGAAATTTTATTCGGAGGATTTGTTAATGAGTAATTTACTATGCGCAAGCAGTGGCAGTATTGTGACCGTGTTGGTGATTGCGGCGTTGGCGGTTATAGCGATTTTCGTCGGCGGCTACATAAAGGCTCCGCCCGATACCGCGTTTATTATTTCTGGTTTGGGTAAACGTCGTATATTGATAGGAAAAGCAGGTTGGAGATTATTGTTTTTTACGCGTATCGACAAGCTGTCGTTAAAAGTAATGCAGGTTGACGTAAAGACGTCGGAAGCCGTTCCGACCATAGAATTTATTAACGTAGCGGTCGACGGCGTTGCGAACATAAAAATATCTTCTAAGCCGGAGCTTTTGAATCGCGCCGCCGAATCTTTGCTCGGAAAAAGCCAAAACGAGCTTGTGAGTCTCGTGACGCAGGTGCTTGAAGGAAATATGCGTGAAATAGTCGGTTCGGTCGGATTGAAAGAGATGGTTCAGGACAGACAAGGTGTGGCGAAAAAGATTACCGAAAACGTTGTTCCCGATATGGAAAAATTGGGAATCGAAGTGGTAAACTTCAATATACAGAATTTTAAGGACAACGCGGGTACAATCGAGAACATGGGTATCGACAACGTTGAACAGATTCGTAAAAACGCGCAGATTGCCAAGGCGAACGCGCAAAGAGATATCGCGATCGCGACAGCACATGCGGAAGAGGAAGCCAACGCCGTAAAAGTTCAGGCGCAAAAAAAGATTGCGGAACAAAACGCCGAACTTAGCGTTCAGCAAGCCGAGATGCAGATTAAAGCGGATACGAAAAAAGCGGAAGCCGATGCGGCGTATTCCATTCAACAAGAGAATCAACGAAAGACCATCGAGATTACGGCGGCGGACGCGGATATCGCGCGTAAAGAAAAGCAAGCCGAACTTGCGGAACGCGAGATTGCTCTTAAAGAAAAACAGCTTGACGCGGAGATAAGAAAGCAAGCCGACGCGATGTATTATAAGGTCGAAAAGGAATCAGAAGCCGAATTGATCAGACGTCAGAAGATAGCCGAAGCACAAAAGTACGAATTGCTTAAGGCGGCAGAGGCGAAGAAATACGAGGCTGTTCAGGAAGCGGAAGCTAAAAAAGCGGAAGCGGAAGCTTTACGTTACGCGATGGAACAAGAGGCTGCCGGTATTCGAGCAAAGGGAGAAGCGGAAGCGGAAGCCATCGATAAAAAAGCGACCGCGCAAAAGAAAATGGGTGAAGCGTCGGTCATCGAAATGTATTTGCAGGCATTGCCGGACGTCGTCAAAAATGCCGCGTTGCCGCTTGCTCAGACGGATAAAATCGTTATGTACGGCGATGGAAATTCTACGAAACTGATTAAAGACGTTATGAACAGTGCCAATCAGATTATGGACGGAATGAAGGAATCTACCGGAATAGATTTGGGTTCGCTGATTGCCGGAGCGGTAGCGGGAAAGGCTGTTGCAAATTCCGAAAAGTCCGATAAAAACAAATAATTTATAAAAAACGATTATCGTCATAAAAGAATAGCGACAGTTTAAAATGCGTCGCCCGAATGTGCTTAATTTTTTCGGGGACGCATTTTATTTTTGATATTTTATTTGTCGTTTTATCGAAAATTATATTGTCTTAAAATATCGGCTTGGGCGATTCCCGCCAAAATAGCGCCGTCGTTGCAAACGATGTCTTTATACGATTCGGCGATTAAAATATTTTTTCGAAATAATTCTTGACAAACGTTATTTTAAATGATATCATATTGATATCATAAATACGGAACGTCGTCGCGGATTGTTTTCGAAGGTAAAATGTAATATTCCGAACAAAAGGCGTAATAAACGGCGATTATCGAATTTTATCGGAGGTATAAATTATTTTTTATGGAAGAGAAAGTTTTGGACAATAAAAAACACGGCATGGCAACGTTATTGATAGTTATTGCGGTTTACGTGATTGCTATAATCGGCTTGATAATAGGTTCTAACATAGCCGGAAGTTACGATGCGCTTGAAGAAATGAATAATCCGGCAAGCATGGCGACGCCTAATCCTGTCGGTGTGGCGATTATTATTATATCTATGATAGCGATGTGCCTTTCGTGGTTGCCTCTTTGCGGATTAAGAATATTAAAACCACAGGAAGCGCTTGTACTTACGTTGTTCGGCAAATATATCGGAACAATTAAAGGCGAGGGCTTTTATGCAGTCAATCCTTTTTGTTCGTCCGTTAATCCTGCCGCTCGAACTCGGCTTAATCAAAGCAACGACGTAAATAACGATTCGTCGGAAGCATTGCCGTCTGTCGTCGGTAAAAACGCGTTTTCTGCCGAGTCGAAGAAAATTTCGTTAAAAATTATGACGCTTAACAATAATCGTCAAAAAATAAACGATTGTTTGGGTAATCCGATAGAAATCGGTATTGCTGTAATGTGGAGAGTCGCTGACACTGCGAAGGCGGTGTTTAACGTCGATAATTATAAAGAATATCTTTCTTTGCAATGCGACAGCGCGCTCAGAAACGTTGTCAGAATTTATCCTTACGACGTTGCTCCGGATGTAGATACGACGGGTGACGGAATAGCCGACGACGGAAGTTTGAGAGGTTCGAGCGAGATCGTAGCCAATCGTATTCGTGACGAAATACAGTCCAGAGTGGACGAAGCCGGCATAGAAGTTTTGGAAGCGAGAATAACTTATCTTGCTTACGCGCCTGAAATAGCAGCCGTAATGCTTCAGCGTCAGCAAGCTTCCGCCGTAATCGACGCGAGAAAAATGATTGTGGACGGCGCGGTAGGAATGGTAGAAATGGCTCTCGATCGTTTGAAGGCGAACGGAGTCATAGAGCTTGACGAAGAACGTAAAGCCGCAATGGTTTCCAATCTTCTCGTTGTTTTGTGCGGCAATCAAAACGCTCAGCCGATCGTTAATTCCGGCAGTTTGTATTGATTCATGGGCGATAAAGGTAAAAAGCAGATTCCGCTCAGAATTTCGGAAGAACTTTATAATAAACTTTATCGGTGGGCGGAGGACGATTTTCGTTCGGTAAACGGTCAAATCGAATTTTTGTTGAATGAATGTGTCAAGCAACGCGAAAAAAACGGTAAGTACGTTTCGGACGGTATTTTTTATCGTGAGCAATCGGTCTCCGACGTTTGTTTATCGAAATTCGATACTCCCGAAGAAAGAACCGGAAAGGATTCGAGAGTTTGAACAATCGGAAGGAATTGCTATGAACGAAATATTAACGGTATCTCATTTATATAAAAAATTTAATATAAGTAAAAAGCAGCAACGTTTGACCAAAAACGACAGAGATTTTATTATAGCGGTAAACGATTTGTCTTTTTCGGCGTACGAAGGCGAAATATTCGGTTTACTCGGACCTAACGGCGCGGGAAAGACGACGACGTTGCGCATTTTGTCGACTTTGATAAAACCCGACGGCGGCGACGCGGAAATAGACGGAGCGAGCGTTGTTTTGCAACCGGAAAAAGCACGTGAAAAAATCGGTTTTTTGACGAGCGAGTTGAAACTCGAAGAGTTTTTTACTCCCGATTATTTATTCGATTTTTTTGCAGAAATGCACGGAGTCGAACGTTCTGTTACCATCGAAAGAAAGAAAAAATTGTTTGCCGCATTCGGAATAGACCGTTTTTCCGCGGTGAAAGTCGGAAATTTATCTACGGGAATGAAACAAAAAGCGTCGCTTGCGATTTCGCTCGCACATGATCCGAAGTTTATTATTTTTGACGAACCGACAAATGGATTGGACGTAATAACGGCTAAAATCGTTACCGATTTTTTACTCGAATTGAAAAAAACGGGGCATACGATAATAGTTTCGACGCATATATTCGGTCTTGCTGAAAAAATATGCGATCGCGTCGGAATAATTATAGACGGACAAATGAAGGCTTTGGGAGATAAAAAGGAAATTTGCGCCGATAAAAGTTTGGAGGACGCGTTTTTTGATATTTATTTTGCTTGCAAGGGCGGTGAAAGATTATGAAACACAATGCGTTTTTTATTGTTTTCAAAAAAGAACTTGCGAGATTTTTCGGCGATTTTCGCTTGGCTTTCGTTACGATTTTATTGCCGGGATTGATGATTTTCGCAGTGTATTCGGGAATGGGTTTGATTATGGCGAGTATGACGAGCGCGCCTGCGGATTACGAATACAAAATCGTTGCGGTTAATATGCCGTCGAGCTTGGTTCCCGAATTCGATAAGGCAGGGCTTTCTTGCGAAGAAATAGGCGAAAACGACGTCGATCAGGCGCGAGAGAACATCAAAACCGAAAAAATTGACGTTCTTGTCGTTTTTCCTGTCGATTTCGACCTTTTGATATCGATGAGAGAAAGTATTCCTTCCGTCGTCGTTTATTGCGACAGTACTCGAACCGAATCTCAGGAGGCGTATAACGCGGTTGCGAATCTTTTAGAAAGTTACGAAAATAATCTTTCCAATTTGTTTGATGTAACTATGAGTAATCTTGCGGACGAAAAAGAACTTGTCGGAACGGTTATGGCGACGATAATGCCTATGCTTTTGTTGGTTATGCTGTTTACCGGTGCGTTGTCGGTAACACCTGAATCCATAGCGGGAGAAAAGGAGCGCGGCACGATAGCCGCATTGCTCGTTACGCCTGCAAAACGCAGCCACATAGCGTTGGGAAAGGTCTCTGCATTGTCTTTAATTGCGCTTTTAAGCGGACTGTCGAGTTCAATCGGAGTGCTCGCTTCCGTTCCGCAAATAATAGGTGATTCGGTAATATCGGGCGGAGTTTCGTATTCGTTTGGCGATTACGCTCTTCTCGCTTCTGTAATTATGTCGACCACCGTGTTGTTTGTCGGAATTCTCTCTATCGTATCGGCATTTGCGAAAACAGTTAAAGAGGCGACGAGCTGGTCGTCACCGCTTATGTTCGTTGCGGTTGCGATAAGTTTTGCTACCATGTTCGTTACGACGAACAGTCCGTTCGCATACGTCGTACCTTTATATAACAGCGCGCAGTGTATGAGTTCGGTATTTTCGTTTTCGGTCGTGCCGGTGAATTTCGTAATAACGGTAATATCCAACGTCGTGTATACGGGACTTTGCGTATTCGCGCTTACAAAAATGTTTAATAACGAAAAAATTATGTTTTCAAAGTAAAGAATGAAATTAAATTTGACAAATAAATACGTCGTTCTTTCGGGAGCGTCGGGCGGAATAGGACGCGAACTCGCTCTTTTATTGGTTCGCGAATACGGCGCGAAAGTTATAGGAATCGCTCGCAACGAAGAAAAACTTCTGTCGTTAAAAAAACAAGCGGGCGAGGCGTTCGAATATTTTGTTTTCGACGTATCGGTTCGCGATAATTGGATTTGTTTTGCCGAGCGATTGCGTGAACGGGAGATTACGCCGACTTTGCTTATAAATAACGCCGGAGTTTTTCCCGTTTTCAACAAAGCTGTCGACGTTTCGTCCGAAATATTCGAGAATATTATGAAAACGAATTTTTTTTCTTGCGTGTACGCGATCGAAGCGTTATTGCCGTTGTTGAAAGAAAGCTCAATTCCCGCGGTGTACAATGTGTGCAGCAGTTCCGCCTTGTGTTCGGTTGCCGGTACGGCTGCGTATTCCGCGTCAAAAAGCGCAATGAAAGGATATACGGAATCGCTTGTTTCGGAAGGTAAAGGAAAATTGAAAACGGGAATTGTTTTTCCGGGCACCACCGCAACGGGGCTGTTCAGAAACGAAAAACGCATCGAAAAAATCGGAATCGAAAAGATTGCGACATCGCCCGAAAAAATGGCGAAAAAGATTTTACGACGAATAATACGCTTAAAAAAACGTAGCGTAATAGGTTGGGACGCTCATTTGATGAGCGGTTTATATCGCCTATGTCCGCAATTAAGTTCGAATATCATCGCTTGGTTTATGAAAAAATTCGGGAAAGTCGTTTTTGAGGACGTTTTCGATTATTAAGAGAAACGTGTGCTGAAATCGGTAAATACCGTTGACAAAAAACATATTACGATATATAATTGCATAATAATGTTATAAAATCGGAATGTAAAATGTTTAAGTGGTTTACGAAAATATTCATAAAGGAAGCGGACGAAAATTCCGCTAAAACAAGAGAGGCGTACGGATTGCTTACCGGCATTACGGGAATCATCCTTAATGTTATTTTGTGCGCGGCCAAAATAATAACTGGCGTCGTGACGGGCGCTATTTCGGTCGTATCCGACGGAATAAACAATCTTTCCGACGCCGGTTCGTCTATAATTACTTTGATCGGATTTAAGCTTTCCGCAAAAAAACCGGATAAAAAACACCCGTTTGGGCATGGCCGCATGGAATATTTTGCAGGGCTTGCCGTTTCTGTCATAATAATAGTGGTGGCAGCTCAGCTGTTTTTGGATTCGGTCGATAAAATAATCAACAATCAAACGCCCGAATTCGGTTCTTCTTCGATAAGAATAGTCACAATTGCTGTTTTGGCTTTTTCAATTGCGGTCAAGTTCTGGATGGCTATGTTTAATCTTTATTGCGGCAAAAAGATAAATTCGGTGGCGATGCGCGCGACGGCGTCGGATAGTCTTTCCGATTGCGTGTCTACGACTGTGGTTTTGGTTTGTACGTTGTTGTCCATGTTTGTCGTGTCTTTTCCGATCGACGGTTGCGCCGGAATAATCGTATCGATTTTCATTGCTTTTACCGGAATAAAATCCGTACTCGAAATTTTGGATTTGTTGCTCGGACAGGCGCCCGATCCCGAATTGGTAAAGGAAATAGCATTATTCGTAAGAAATTACGATAAAAAGATATTGGGCACTCACGATATCGTTATTCACGATTACGGTCCCGGACGAAAAATGATAACTTTGCACGTCGAAGTTCCTGCTGAAGAAAATATGATGGCTATTCATGATATTATCGATAATATCGAAAAAGCAATCGAAAATAAGTATAACGCTTTGACGACCATACATATGGATCCCGTCGTCACGACTTCGGAAAGAGTAAATTATCTTAAAGAAAAATGTTCCGAAATAGTTAAAAACATAAATAGCGACTTCGATATTCATGATTTCAGAATGAATGAAGGCGAAACTCACGGGAATTTGATATTCGACCTTGTTTTGCCTTCCGATAATAAGATTTCGGAAGGGGAAATAACGGATAAAATCGAAAAAGAGGTTCGAAAAGTCGACGAAAAGCTGAATACCGTCATTAATTTCGAACATTATTACGTTTGAAAATTTTATGTTTTGAATTTAAATAAAAATAACATGTCGAATCTTAAAAAGAAACAGGCATGTTATTTTTTGTGTTAGAAGTAAAGCGATTTACGAAATCATGGGAAAAAATCGTCGTAGTAAAATAAAAGACTTATTCTTTTTCTACATAAATATAACCGAACGCGTTCGGCCCCCAATGACTTGCTATTACCGGATCGAGATTGTCGTATTCCGACATCGATTTGTGCAACGAATTATCGGTCATGTCGATGAGCTTCGTAAGATTGTTCGAATCGTAAGTGTAAGACGCTATTATCGAATAATCGGTATCGGCGTTTTTTACCGCATTCGCGATATATTTCATGGCGTTTTTCAAGCCTGGTTTTTTAGCCGCGACTTTAACTTCTCCGTTTATGAAGGTAATTATCGGTTTAATGTTAAGCAAATCGCCGATAATCCAATCCAATCGCGATAGTCTGCCTCCTCTGAAAAGATATGTCAACGTTTCGGGAATGGCATAAACTTTAATTCTCGGGATGAGAGCTTTCACTTTTTCCAATATTTCGTCGAGCGGTTTATCTTTGATTTTATTTATTTCTTCCGCAAGAATTCTGATTCCGCCGACAGCCGTCAACGTGTCTATTACGGTAACTTTTTTATTGTCGCTGAACCAATTGGTAAAAGCGTCGTAGGTGCCCGAAATTTTAGACGAAATGGAAAGAATTATTACGTCGTATCCTTGATCCGTGTATTCTGTTACGGTTTTAACCGTGGCGTCGCGATAAGGCAGAGAGGTTTTGGGAAACAGTTTTTGTCAATTAACAGTTTATAGAATTCGTCGACGGTCAAATCTATATCGTCGAGGTATTCTTTTTCGCCCATGAGATAGCGGAGCGGAATGATTTCAGCCCCGAGTTTTTGCTTTTCGTTCTGTTTGATACTGCTGCCGGAATCTACGAATATTTTTATCATTAAAAGAGCCTCTTTTGTGTTTTGTAAGTAAATGTTTTTAGCCTTCGTTTAGATTATTGCAAAATTTTAAGTGTTTATTATGTTGATTACATAAAAATTGCATGTAAACGCGAAAAATTCTCTTTTGTGTAACGGGATTTTGCCGATATAAGCGATTTTTTATGCGTTATCCGTGTGAACCGTTATAAT
>CAZQAC010000014.1:0-20663 GCA_964591125.1 uncultured Lachnospiraceae bacterium | reverse complement strand
GGATTTTGCCGATATAAGCGATTTTTTATGCGTTATCCGTGTGAACCGTTATAATAGAACACCGCGTCGAAAGTTGTCAACGGGAACAAAAGTTATGAAAAAACGACGTTTTGTTCGGCGATTTACACACTTAAACGTTTTAGTTCGTGTATCGTATCGCGAGGATTAAAAAAATAATAAATAAAGCGGCGAAATTCGAAAATGTAGCCGATTTAATTCCGCGCAGAAAAAGCGTAAAGTCGCTTTTGACGAGCGCTTTCTTTGCGAAAACTGATATTGAATTTTGATCCAAATAAAAACCGACGAGTTTTATTTCTGCTTATTGGGTAATGTTCGAGTCGTTTTTGATCCAATCGATTATCGTTTGTTTTTCTTCTTCCGACAATTCTTCGATGGAAACAGGGAAAGACGCGTTGTCTTTAAGATACAGCATTATAAAAGACTTGTTTTCTTTGTATTTTTTTATATCCGAATACAATACGATGGTTGCGCCGGCGAAAGTTTCGTTTTTGAATGCCGAGACCGAAACCGAATCTTTCGTAAAAACGTAACAGTAAGAATTTATGTCTTTTAACGTGTCGTTTATGAGCTTATTTTGCATAAAGAGCAAAAGCGCGCCGACGCCAAGCAATACGATGTATAAGATCAACAACATTTGGTCGGGAGCGTTCCCCGATAAAGACAAAGCTATATGAGCGACAATGCCCAACGCGCCTATAACTATTATTATAATATCGATGAGGCGGCTTATTTTTGTCAGCTCGCTCATAGTTTTTTTTGTTAAACGAGTGTTTGACGTGATTTCGTCGCTCGGAATTTTTGTGATTTCGTCGTAAGGAGAGGTAAAATCGTTCTTGTCGTTTTCCATAATCACAGAGTTTTAAGCGTTTCGCTTACCGTTTTCATGTCTACTTTGCCGGCATATTCGGCTTTGAAATGTTTCATGACGGCGGGAACGGTTTTGTCGGGTAACGATTCGATAATCGCTTTTATTTCTTCTTTGGACATCATTTTAGGCAGATAAGAAGTAATGATTTCTATGTTTTTTGTAAGTTCTTCTACTTTTTCCTGTCTGCACGCCTTCAAGAAACCTTCGCGTTCTTCGGTAAGCTCTTTTTCGCATTTTTGCAAAACTTTAACGACGTCCGCTTCGGTAACCTCTTTTCCTTCCGCTCGTAAATCTATGGTTACAAGCATGAGCTTGGATATAATCGTGTTTAACGCGTTGACTCTGACCGAATCATGCGCTTTCATTGCTTCGATTTTTTCTTTTTTGAATTGGTTGAGATCCATATTTTTTATCTCCTTTTAATTTTAAATTTCGTTGAGTTGTCGCTTTTAATACATTAGATTAAAAATTTTCTTATGCGTACGTTTCTCGCTTATATTATGACCGAAAACATGTGAAAATTAAGTAATTTTCATGAGCGACTGCCGTCGCAAAGTTTTCTGCAAAAAACGTCTTAGGTTTGAACGGTCGCTCGAAAGCTCTTGCGAGTAAGCTTTTTCGCTTATATTATAAAACAAAAAAGGCGAGTTGTCAACGCGAGACGGATAAATATTTGAATAATGAGGTGGCTTTTTTTACGCGGAACTTTATAAAGAATTGACTTTTTTGCGTAAATATGTCATACTGTTAAGGCTTATTTTTATTAAATCGGCAAAAATATCGAAAAATGTTTCGGACGGAGGAAAGAAAAATGATTATCGTCGTCGGAATGGGAATGGAAAGCGGAGATATGACGGCTCGCGGAAAAAAAGCCGTTCGAGAAGCAGACGAACTGTATTCTCGTAACAAAACGAAATATCGTTCGGTTGCGTTGTGCGAACAATTTAAAGATTGCGAATCTTACGAGGAACTTGACGAAAAAATCGTCGAGGTTTTGGAGGACAAGGCGAAAACGGATAAAAAAATCGTGTTTTTATCGATTGGCGACGGATATTCGGATACGGCAATCGAAAAGCTTTCTCGCAAGACGGAGGTAACGGTTATTCCTGGCGTTGCCGATTGTCGCGCAAGAGGTTTTTCGGGCTCATTTGCGACTTTATCGGCATACGATATCGGCGACGTTACGACGATCGATTCGCGTCTTCCTCTTATGATTTATCAGATCGACGATAAATTCGTTGCCGGCGACGTAAAGCTGTTTTTGCTTAAATTTTATCCGGCGGATTATTGCGTAACTTTGTTTGACGGTAAGGATAAAAGAACGCTTCCGCTCGAAGATATTGACAGAATCGAATTGAAACAAGGTTCGAGCGTTTATCTTGCCGAAGCTTGTTCTTTGTTGGAGAAAAAACGTTTTAATTGGAGCGATCTTTTGCATATAATGGGTAGATTGACCGCACCCGACGGATGTCCGTGGGACAGAGCGCAAACTCACGAAAGCATTTGCATCAATATGCTCGAAGAGGCTTACGAGGCTGTTGACGCAATAAAAAGGGACGATCCGACAGACATGCAGGAAGAACTCGGCGACGTTATTTTGCAATCGGTTTTTCATGCGGATATATGCGAAAAGGAAGGCGGTTCGGACATAAACGACATTATAGACGCGTTATGCAAAAAGCTTGTTGGCAGACATACTCATATATTCGGAACGAACAAGGCGAAAAATGCCGACGAGGCGCTCGTTTATTGGGAAAAAGCCAAGGCGGACGAAAAGAGTTATTCTACTTTTAAGGAGCAGATAGACAGACTTCCGGATACTTTTCCGGCTACTCTTCTTTTGCAGAAATTTATTAAAAAAGCCAACAAAAACGGAGCGACGATTACTGCCGAGCAATTGAAAACGAAGATAACGGAACGCATCGAAAAAGAGGATAAAGAATCTGTCGGTACTATGCTTGCGTGCGCCGTGATGTACGCCGCTTTGAAAGGTTGTGATCCCGAAGTTGCGCTTCTGGATGTTTTTTCGTCGTTGAAAGCTCTTTCTGGCGGCGAAGATTTGACCGCAGATATTTTGAAAACACTATGAGCGGTATAAAAATAGGCAACGTCGAATTAAAAGGCAACGTTATGCTTGCGCCAATGGCGGGTTTCGGAGACGTGGCTTTCCGCAGACTTTGTCGCGATTACGGAGCCGCGCTTACGACAACGGAAATGATTAGCGCAAAGGGTTTGTTGTATAATAGCAAAAAAACGGTGGAAATGTTGCGGTTTGCTCCAAACGAAAGTCCTTCGTGCGTTCAGCTTTTCGGGTCGGAACCGGAAGATTTTTATGCAGCGGTAAGTCGTCCTGAACTTGCGGGATTCGACATAATAGACATAAATATGGGTTGCCCCGCAAAAAAAGTAGTGGGAAACGGAGAAGGCAGCGCGCTCATGAAAGATTTCGATAAAGCCGAACGCATAGTAAAGGCGGCTGTTTCGGCTTCTTCGGGACGACCGATAACGGTAAAATTTAGAGCGGGATTTTACGACGATGATATTTGCGCGCTCGAATTCGCAAAAATGATAGAAGAAAGCGGAGCCGCGGCGATTACTTTGCACGGAAGAACGGCGCAACAGGGATACTCGGGCTTTGCCGATTGGGGGTTGATATGCGAAGTCGCGTCGAAAGCTTCAATACCCGTATTCGGAAACGGCGACATAAAAAAGAATAATCTCGAAGAACGTTTGCGAATGACTGAAGGCGTCGTTATAGGAAGAGGCGCGATCGGAAACAGCGATATTTTTTCTGGTAAGAAAAAATCTGCGTCCAAAAAAGCTATGCTTTTACGTCATCTCGAATATATGAATTATTATTTCGGCGGAGAATTTACAGCCGTCAATATTCGCAAACATTTACCGTATTATCTTAACGGAGACAGACGGTTGAAAACGTTGCGAGCGGAATTGAACGTCGTTACGGATTTCGACGTAATGGTAAAAATGATAGAAAAAGTCGATTTCGAATGATTTTTCGAACGGCTTTGTAATTGAAAAAGGCATAATGCACCGAATTTCTGTGTTTTTCAAGCGATAAACTTATGTTTGCGCGCGTTTTTTGTCATATTCGTTTTGTTTTTCGATAAATATTTAAGTCGGGAAAAATTGTCGACGAAAAAAACGATCGTTTTTACGATATGTAATTTTCGTTCCGAAAAAAAACTATTTCGCATATATAATAACCGAGTATAAATTTCATCAAACGATTGCAATTATTACTTGAAAAATCTCATTAAAAGAGGTATAATGTATGCAAGAGGTCGAATTGAGCCGTCTGACTACTTTGGGCGTAGGCGGTAAAGCGCGCGTTTTCGTTGCCGAAACGTCGGAAGAATTGTGCGAATCGGCGGACGCGATCGTTTTGGGCGGCGGCAGCAATATTCTTGCCGGAAGTCGTAATTTGCCGGATTTCATTCTTAACAAAACATTGGGAATTCAGTGTTTCGACGACGGAATATACGCATGCAGCGGAGAGCGAATAAGTAAGCTTTGCATGCGCGCGAGTCTTTGCGGATTTAGCGGTTTGGAATGGGCGTGGGGACTTCCCGGAACGTTGGGCGGCGCAATAAAAGGGAACGCCGGAGCGGCAGGCGAGTGTATCGGAAAAATAACGGAATACGTTGACGTATTTTGTTTGGGAAAAACTCGACGATTTTCAAACGCAGAATGTTGTTTTTCTTATCGAAACAGCCGTTTTGACGAAAAAACGATAATAATTGGAGCGAAATTTTTATTAAATCGCGCCTCTGCCGGGGAGATTGAAAAAAATATTCAATCGGCAAGAAAAAAGAGACTTTTACAACCCAAAGGCAAATCTGCCGGGTGTATTTTTAAGAACGTCGACGGAGTGAGCGCCGGAAAAATCATAGACGAATGCGGATTGAAAAATAAAAAAGCGGGCGGCGCGAAAATTTCGAACGAACATGCGAATTTTATTATAAATTATGCAGATGCTCGTGCGGAAGACGTTTACGAATTGATTTTATTTACGGAAAAAGAAGTGAAAAGACAGACGGGAATTTTGTTGGAGCGCGAAATTAAAATATTTGGAGAATTCTAATGTATTTTGGCGATTATCATACGCACACTATATATAGTCACGGAACGGGTTCTATCGAAGAAAACGTTTTAGCTGCGCGAAAAGCGGGTTTACGCGCCGTTGCGATTACCGATCACGGTTTCGGACATGCCGCGTACGGCGTGAAAAGGCGAAAATGGGACGAAATGCGTGCCGAAACGGACAGACTCAAAAAACTTTATCCCGATATGGAAATTTATCTCGGACTCGAATGTAATTTGATATCTCTCGACGGAGATATGGATTTGCGCGACGACGAAATAGAAAAACCCGACGTAATAATTTGCGGATTTCATAAATTGGCTTGGCCTAAGAATATAGGACAGGCGTTTGCCTTTACCATGCCAAATCTTGCTTATTCGGCGACTAAACTTTCGAGCAAAAAAAGAAAAGTTAAAAATACCGACGCGTATATTAAGTTGGTGGAAAAATATCCTATAGACATAGTGTCGCATATTAATTTTGCGATAGATTCCGACGCGGCGGAAGTGGCTAAAGCTTGTAAATTTTACGGCACTATGGTCGAGTTGAACGGAAAGCGAGTTAATTTTACCGACGCGGAAATAGAAAAAATGATTAAAGAAGAAGTGAATTTTATCGTCGATTCCGACGCCCATAGTCCCGAAGCGGTGGGAAAATTCGATACGCCCGTAAAAATCGTAAAACGGTTGCGTATTCCGGAGAAGCTTATAGTTAATTTCGGAAAAAAACCGTGTTTCAGGAGCAAAAAGATTTGAATTATTCGGTAATTGCGAAAAATGAAATAGTAAAACTCGGTTTCAGCACGGATTGTTGTAAATTGGCTTTTCTTTCCGCCGTTATTCATACTGCCGGTTCTGTTTTGATACGCGATAAAAAACTCGAAGTGGAGATTCTTTCCGAAAACGACAAATTGTTGGAAAAAATATTTTCCGTCATCGTTGAATTTTATAAAACGGAACCGATAACGGGTAAACGTAAGATAAGTTTGGCAGGCGACGTCGCTATGTCGGTAATGTACGATTGCGGACTGTTTGTTTCGGACGGCGAGCATATCGTTGTGGAAAACGGAATAAAACCTTCTTTGGTACAAAGTCCGTGTTGTAAAGTGAATTACATTCGCGGCGCCTTTTTGGGCGCTGGCAGTTTGTCCGCCGGAAACGGCTATCATCTCGAATTCGGTGTGTCCAATCGGTTGTTTGCAGAGAATTTGGCAGTGTTGCTCGAAGAATCCGGCATTTCCGTAAAAACGATAGACCGAGAAAAAAAAGTTGTGGTTTATGCTAAAGGAAGCGAATCTGTTTGCGATTGTCTTGCTTTGATGGGTGCGAGCGGAGCCGTTCTGAAACTCAACGACGAACTTGTTTTGCGCGACGCACGTAAGAATTATAACAGAATCAACAATTGCGAATACGCGAATATCGGCAGAATAGTAGACGCCGCGGTAAAACAGACCGAAGCGATAAAATTAATTAAAAAGAAGGTAGGAATGTCTGCGATTCCGGACAAGCTTTCGGAAATGGCTCAATTGCGATTGGACAATCCGGAAGCGAGTTTGAGCGAGCTCGCGTCCATTTCGGGCTTGCCCAAAAGCACGGTAAAAAACAGGTTGAACAAAATAGCGGAAATAGCGGAAAATTTAAAGGAGAAAACAGATGCCTGATTTTGTACATTTGCACGTACATACGGAATATAGTTTGCTTGACGGAGCGACGAGGCTTGCTCCTCTTTTCGATAAATGCGGAAAACTAGGAATGAAAGCAGTCGCGATTACAGATCACGGCAATATGTACGGCGCGCTCGAATTTGTTAAAACGGCGATAAGATACACCGATCCGAAAGCCGATCCGTTCGAATTTATCGCGGAACGTCGTGAATTTAAGGTTAAACCTATTCTCGGCTGCGAAGTATACGTTACCGAAAACATGAACGTTCGTTCTGCCGTCGGCGGAAAAATGCCCAAGCTTAACCATCTTGTTTTGTTGGCTAAAAACGAAATCGGTTACAAAAATCTTATTAAGGTCGTGAGCGAAGGGTATACGACGGGAATGTATTACAAGCCGAGAATAGATTTCGAATTGCTTAAAGAGCATGCGGAAGGAATGGTTTGTTTGTCGGCGTGTCTTGCCGGCGAATTGCCTCAGGCATTGCTTGCTGGCGATATGGAAAAAGCCGAAAGTGTGGTAGATAAATACAAAGCGTTGTTCGGCGATGATTATTATATAGAGATTCAGGACCATAATATTGCCGATCAAAAGCGAGTTTTGCCGCTTTTGGTGTCGATCGCAAGGAAGAAAAACGTAAAAATCGTAGCAACCAACGACGTGCATTATCTGGATAAAGAAGACAGTTTGATGCAAAAGGTTTTACAGTGTATTTCGTTCAGGCGAACTTTGGATCTCGAAACGGAATTGCGAGAACAACAGGAGGACAGTTCCGAAACTGTTACCGAGGACAGTTATTTTCCTACGCGAGAATTTTATTTGAAAACGGCGGACGAAATGGAAAAATTGTTTCCTTCTTTTCCCGACTCTCTTGCCAATACGCTTGAAATTGCGGATAAATGCGAATGTTACTTTTTTAGAAAAGAACCGCTCATGCCGTTTTATATTCCGGAAGACGGCAGCACGCCGTATGATTTTTTGCGTAATTTGGCTTACAAAGGATTGGAAAAAAAGTATGGCGAAATAACTCCCGAAATACGTGAACGCGTCGAATATGAACTTAATATCGTAAATAAAATGCATTTCGTCGAATACTTTTTGGTTGTTTGGGATTATATAAATTGGTCCGAAACGCACGGAGTTCCCGTAGGTCCGGGACGAGGAAGCGGCGTCGGAAGCATCGTTGCGTATTCTATAGGAATAACAAAAGTCGATCCTTTGAAATATAATCTGTTTTTCGAACGATTTTTGAATCCGGAACGTGTTTCGAACCCCGATTTCGACGTCGATTTCTGCGTTGACGGACGTGAACGCACAGTCGAATACGTCATAGAAAAATACGGGCGCGCAAACACTTCGCAAATAGTCACGTTCGGAACGATGGCGGCGAAAGCGGCGATAAAAGACGTTGCGCGTGTTTTTAACATGCCGTTCGACGCGGTGAACGCGATAACGAAGCTTATGCCGAAAATGATGGGAAAAAATCATATCGGGCATATTCTCGGTTTGTTGCCGCCGCTTAAACCGGACGAAAATCCCGTTGTTCCCGAACTTAAAGAAATGTACGAAAAGGACAGCCAAATGCGTAGTATTCTGGATATGGCTATGAAAATCGAGGGTATGCCGCGTCAAACGGGAATGCACGCCGCCGGAGTTATTATTTGCAGAGATCCGATTGCCGACCATATTCCGATGGCGAAATCGAGCGAAGGAATAGTCACCACGCAGTTCAATATGATCGAATGTGAAGAGCTCGGCTTGTTAAAAATGGACTTTTTGGGTTTGCGCACGGTAACCGATATAACAAAAACGATAAATATCATAAAAAAGACAAGAGGCGTCGAAGTCGATTTTTATAACGGATTCACTTACGACGACGATAACGTTTTCGAAATGGTCGGAAACGGCGATACGCATGCGGTGTTTCAATTGGAATCGGAAGGAATGAAGAAATTTATGCGCGATTTGCGTCCGTCTTCGCTGGAAGACATTATTGCGGGAATTTCGCTTTATCGCCCCGGTCCTATGGATAAAATTCCCGAATATATTCAGAATAAGAAACATCCCGAAAGCATTAAATACGATCATCCGCTTTGCGAACCTATTCTTAACGTAACGTACGGTATAATGGTTTATCAAGAACAGGTAATGAAGCTTGTTCAGGTTTTGGGCGGATATTCGCTCGGTCGCGCGGATATAGTGCGCAGAATAATGAGTAAGAAGAAAGCCAAAGCCATGGCGGAAGAACGTCAAATTTTCATACACGGAATTCATACCGATAAATTGAACGTTCCGGGCGCTCTCGCGATCGGAGTTTCGGAAGAGGTTGCTAATAAAATTTTCGATGACATGACGCAGTTCGCAAGCTATGCCTTCAATAAATCGCATGCGTGCGCTTACGGATATTTGTCTTATCAGGCTGCCTATTTGAAATACTATTATCCGGTCGAATTTTTTACCGCGATACTTAACAACCGAATAGACAGTATGGAGGAAATAACCAATTATCTTACGTATTTAAAGTCGAACGGAATAAAAGTTCTGCCTCCCGATATAAATCGTTCTTACAGTGATTTTTCGGTTGAAAACGGATGCGTTCGTATAGGCATGGCTGCGATCAAAAACGTAGGATACAATGCGATAGAAGAAATAGTCGCCGAGCGTGAAAAATCCGGATTGTTCAAAAGTTTCGTAAACTTCATGAATCGAATGGCTGCTTCTCAAATCAATAAAAAACAGATAGAATGTCTTATTTATGCCGGTACGTTCGACGAATTCGGACAGACGAGAAGCCAGCTTATCGCCGTTTACGAACAAATACTCGATCGCGCGGTTAAAGACAAAAAAACAAAACTGTCGGGACAATTTTCGCTTTTCGATCAGGAAATCGGAGGAATCGAGGAAGAATTCGATTATCCGAACATAAAAGAATATTCTTTGTTCGATAAATTGAAAATGGAAAAAACGGTTGCGGGCGTATATCTGACCGGACATCCTTTGGACGAATATTCCGATCATTTAAAAACTTACGAATTCAACACTTCGATGATAACCAAGCCTAAAGACGATGCCGAAGAAATGTCGGACGAAGCGGTTAACGTCGGCGTGGACGAGGACAAAGTGGTTACTCTCGGCGGAATGTTGATAGAAGCCGGCAGAAAATTAAGTAAAAAAGGCAACGAATTCGGTTTGGGTAAGCTGGAAGATTTGTATGGAACGATAGACGTCATGGTTACGGGATACAAGTATAAGACTTATAAGAATATATTTTTACCGGATAACATGGTTACGTTAAAAGGTAAAGTCAGATACGGAAACGAAAGTCCGACTTTGATGGTCGACTCCATAGAGCTTTGGAAGAAAGATGAAAACAAATCCGTTAACAAGAAAATATGTTTTTACATGTCTTTCGAAAAATGCGAACAGTCTGCATTCGATCGTTTGCAGGACGTATTGAAAGCGTATCCCGGCACGGACAAGACTTATATAAAGAATATTGACGACAATAAGTTGTATCCTTTGGGTATAGGTGTAAACGTTAATAACGCGATGCTTTTGGAAGCTTACGGTATTGTAGGAGAAGGAAATATAAAAATTGCCGAATAATCGGTGTAAAACAGTAGATTTTTAAATTTCTATTTGGTATAATATTAAGAAATACGAATGTTTAGGAGAAAAAATGATATGAAAAAGATTGGTGTGCTTACCAGCGGCGGAGACGCGCCCGGAATGAACGCCGCAATCAGAGCGGTGGTGCGTTCTGCCATTTGCAGCGGCATGGAAGTAGTCGGAATAGAAAGAGGATACGAAGGACTTTTGAACGAGCAGTTTATTCCCATGGGACTGCGTAGCGTATCCGATATAATTCACAGAGGCGGAACTATTTTGCGTACCGCAAGATGCCCGGAGTTCAAAACAAAAGAAGGACAGTTGCGCGGTATTGAAAATTTGGTTAAAAACGGAATAGAAGGACTTATCGTCATCGGAGGCGACGGTTCGTTTATGGGCGCGAAAGTATTGTCCGAACAGGGCTATCCCACGATCGGTATACCCGGGACGATAGACAACGATTTGCCTTATACCGATTATACGCTCGGATTCGATACGGCGTGCAATACCATTTTGAACGCCATTAACAATATTCGCGATACGATGTCCTCGCACGAACGTATTTCTATAGTGGAAGTCATGGGACGTCGTTGCGGCGATTTGGCTTTGTTTGCGGGAATCGGCGGCGGAGCCGAAGTTATCATTGTTCCCGAAATACCTATGAGCGACGAAGAAATCGTTTCGAAACTCGGCGAATACAGAAACAGCGGAAAACGTAGCGGCATAGTCGTACTTGCGGAAGGAGCGGGACACGCTTCGGATTACGAAAAATTATTGTCCGAGCATTTCCCCGATCTCGACATAAAGTCGTCCGTACTCGGACATTTGCAAAGAGGCGGTTCTCCGACTTGTCAGGATCGTTATCTCGGAACGGCGATGGGCGCTTATGCGGTAAATTTGCTTAAGAACGGCATCGGTAATCGCATAGTGGGAATTCGCGATAATAAAATTTACGATATAGATATTATCGAGGGCATCAGCATGAAGCGTAAGTTCAATAAGGAACTTTACGATATTGCCGGAGTAGTCGCTCATTAAATTAATTTCGATATGTTAGGAATAAACTCGTTATTGAATTACAATAACGGGTTTATTTGTTTACGGCATAAATGGACGTTCGGAGAAAACGAAGTCGAGATACGTCTTCATCTGTTTTTGTTGTCGCCGACAAAGAATTCAGTTTTCGGCAATGTTGTCTATAAGATTGTTTTTTAGCGAAAAAGTGTGAGAATGAGCGGCGTTGTCATTGTCTATCAATAAAAAAGAATCGGGATCGGAAGACATGAAGTTTTCGTCGCGTATAACCGTTTTGTAGTCGCTCAAAAAATCGGCGAGAGCGGCGTCGTCTACCGAAGCGGAAAGTTCGTTCGTCATCATGGAGCGGGCTTTTTTCATGTCTCCGCATTTGACGCATCGGAAAAATTCGCTTACGACGCCGCATTTATCGCGCGGAATGAGCGGTTGCGTTTCGGGCGAAAATATATACGAATAACGTTTGTCGAATATCGATAGAAATTTATCGCAATCCAATCTGATGACTGATACCAATCGATCGCATGACATGACGTTTTGTCCGACGAATTTTACGGTATAAGGCAATAAAGCCGGCGAAAGCGGGAATACGGTCGCATAAACCGCTTCGCAATTATCGTAACGTATGCATGAATTATTTTCGAGAAATATTCCGTTTGCCGTAAAAACGGCGTTATCGACGCTTTTTAAATACATTACAATTTCCATAATAGATTTTATTCGCAGATTTAGCGCGTTATGCACGCGAAAAAAGCAAAAAATCCGTTGTTATAAGGTATAAAAAGTAAAAAAACCGTCGATATTTTTTGAAAACGGAGGTTATTATGGAAAATACATGGAATGTCGAAAACACTCGCAAGTTGTTCGATTCGGTTTACGCGGCAAACAGGAACGGCGAAAGTTTAGCGAAAACGTTTGAGGTCGCGGCAAAACAATTTAACGTCAGCGCGGGCAGCGTGAGAAATTATTATTATTCGCAAGCGAAATTATTTAAAATGATGCCGGCGTTGGCGAAAGAAATGGGTATCGAAATTATAGAAAGCAGAGCAAAGCCGTTTGTTCCGTTCGATGAGTCTGAATCGAGAAAGTTGGTTGAAAACGCCATAATCGGTAAGGCTGAAGGCAAAAGCGTTCGGTCAACCATTGCACGAATGGCTCGCGGAGACGAGAAAATCGCGTTGAGATACCAGAACAAATACAGAAGCGTTCTCGCGCATCATAAAAATATGGTAAACGATATCATGAGCGAATTAAGTAAAAAAGGCGTTCGTTATTATAATCCGTATACGCGCGTCGTGGTCAGCGATAAGTCGGGCGGCACGCTTGTTTCGGTGCTTGAAAAAATTGACGGACTCACGAGTGACGAAAAAGAAATGTTGCTTAGAAAAATGCTATCGTAAAGAAAAAATATTCGGACGCTTCAGTCGCTATTTATAAAAACAATTAAGATTTTAAGAAGGAAGAAAAAATAAATAATAGAAGTAAAGTTTATAAACATATAAAAATCGCAACGATTGAATATTAACTATTTGAAAACTAAATCCGCAAAAATTTAAAAACAAAAAACGGACGTTCTTGTCGTTCATTTGATCAGTCGTCCGTTTTTATATTTGCGTTTCTATATCGGTTTTTTATTTTTGGATATTTCGTCCATTACGAACGAGCCTACGCCACTCCAAGCTTGTAATAAAGAGCCGTCGTTTCGACAGGGCGAAAAGAATTCGATCGGAGTATAGTTTCCTTTTGCGACGTTGTATTCGAACCAAGAATAGAGCGCATATTCGTAGTCGTAACCGTAAAGATAGAGTGCATAAGCGTAAATTGCTGACAAGTAAGGCCAATTCGCGCCGTTGTGATAATAGTAAGTTTGGGCGGATTTGTTGGTCGCGCCGTCAAAACGTTTATAAAACGGATAAACGCACATGACGCCATAATCGCCTGCTTTTTGAGAACGGTTGTTGCGCGTTTCGAGTATGTTTATCATGTTTTCCAAAACGCGTTTGCTTTTGTTGTGGTCTGCTATTCCGTACAAAACGGTAAGAACGGTGTCGATTGACAGATTGTCTTCGGTGAAATCTGCGTCTTTGAAATTAACGTAATAGCCTTTTTCGTTGTCCCATAAAATTTCGTTGATGGCATTTTTGACTTTTTTGAATTTTTCCGTATAAGGTTTTCCGTCCAAACCGCAAGCGTCGTATAATTCCGACATGCAATGTAGCGCGTGCGCGTACAAAGCTTCGACGTAAGTAACGTAGCCGCTTCTGTTTACTTCGTCCGCCCAATCTCTGCGATTAAATTTGCCCGGTTTATATATGAGTCCTGTTTCGTCGACGTATTTTTCGAGAGCGGATATGGCGTCCGAGCATTTTTCCAAAACGGTTTTTCCGTTCGCATTTTCGAAAAGTATCGAAAGGTCGCCTGTATTGTGTATATAGTCAGCCGTCATAACCGGCAGAAAAGACGGGCTGTCGAAATGATTGCCCCACCATGCCGAAAAATCTTGTCTGACAGCCGACGGGCAAGTTCCGTCGCCCGCTATTCCCCGCGATAGCGTTATTATTTGATTTCGTATTAGTTCGGAATGTCCGTTGTATGCCGAAAGCGACGTCCAATAGGAATCTCGATAATATGTTCTTATAATATCTTTGTAATTGCAACCTGCGCAAAAGCCTTTGAATTCGCCCGATTCGGTGTAATTCGTCAACGCACATAAATAACACGAATAATAGAACGCTTTCTTTTCTTCAGTGTCCGCGCACGACGGTAATTTTATGTCGCTTATAATTTTCTTTTCTTTTTCGGCGAGCAGATCGAAATTATCGAATGAGTATTTTGCTTCGGTTATCGAATTGCCGCAGGAGAAAAACAATTTCAGTCGGAAATCGATTGTTTTACGTTTTTTGTAATAACAGGTCGAATTTTCTTTGCGATAGTTCGGTTGTTCGGACGATAAGATAACGGCATCGTTTACGCAAACGGAATTTCCTTCGATTTGCGCTTCGGATTCGCCTTTGTTGTGATATAGCGCGATTTCGACGTCGCGAGGAGTTTCGCTTTTGAAAGCAATATCGAAAAATACTCCGTTTGCGCCGTTTCCGACGAATTGTTCGACCGATAATGTGTAGCCGTCGTCGTTTACGATAAATTTTTGGAATCGACCTATCATTTCCGTATTTTTGTCGGCGTAAGCGTCAAGCGGCTGTCCGTCTATTGCAAAATTTAGGAACGTGCGGTTTATTGAGCTCGTTTTGTTCCCCGTCAATATGTATTTCGTGATCGAACCCGTTCCGTCGAATCGAACGGAAAGCAAGTCGGACGCGACGTCGTAATCGGCTGTTTCCCAATATTTGCCGAAAAGAACTATTTTTCCGTCTTTATACGAGTGCTTCATGGTATATAAAGTCCTTATAACTATTTTAAGCGAATTAAATGTTTCGTTTTACATAAGATCGGCGGCTAGCAACATGCTTTTTAGCTCGATCAAAAACGGCGAAAATTTCTGGAACAGTTCGGTTTCGCGAATTATGTGTTCGAGTCCTATAATCAACGCTTTCAGGCAACTTGCTTTGTTGGGAGTAAGTGCGTTTTCTATCGCGGATAAAATGACGAACAAATCGCGTTTCGTATCGATGCCGATAACGGGCGACTGCGTGATAAGACTGTTCATGTTTTCAAGCACGCCGCCTACCTGTTTGCGTAAAGAATAGTCGATTTCTTCGTTGTCGAGAAGCGTATCTATACCGTTTATGTAAAGATATTCGGTAACTTCTTTGAATACGGTGATCATGTCTTGAGCGAAAGCCGTAAACGAGCGGTTGGGCTGAGGATGAAAATAATATTCGTCCAAGAAATCTTTCAGAGATCTTTTACCGGTGTCGAATTCCATAAGCAGACAAAAAACATACGCGATTTTTCTCGCCTGATTGGATGGCAGAACAAGGACGGGTTTTCCTTTTTTTGCCGTTCTGGATTTGTTGAATTCAACCGAATAATTGTAGCCGGATAAAGCCGTTTTGAACAAGTCGAACAGTTCCGAATTGTCCGCAATGGTTTTAAGGAGCTCCGAAATACGTTTTTCCGCCAAAATATATTTACTCGATATCAGTTCGTCTGCCGCCGATTTAAAACCGGCTATGTCTTCCGGCTTGTGCGACGCGTTGCGTTTTGAGTTCATATCGGCTCCTCCTTTCGAAAAAATACTTGTGTTTAGCAATATTTTAACAAAAAAAAGCTCGCAATGCAAGTATTTGCGAGCGAAGTTTAATAGTTTAGTAAAAACAGTTGATTTTTTTTCCGGAATTATGTATAATAGAAATATCTATCCGGAATTTAGGAGGTAACAAATTATGAAGTCGGTAAAAATCGGACTGGGGATGGCGGAGAGCGTCAAGAAATTTGTAAACGTGGTAAATAAATACCCTTACGAGATCGATCTTCGCAGCGGCAGATTCCTAATTGACGCAAAGTCTTTGCTCGGAATTTTCAGCCTTGATTTGTCAAAGCCCGTCGTTATGGAAATCCATGAGGACAACTGCGACGATTTGTTGGAAAGTTTGAAAGAGTTTATTGTCGAATAGGAAGCAAAAAGCATAACCGAAAGGCTATGCTTTTTTTCGACGCGTTTTAACCGGATATTTTTATGCTTAAAAATCAAATTGTAACGCTCGATGTGGAGACGGTCGGTATAAACGGAGAGGGAGTGGCGCGTTGCGAAGGCAAAGTCGTATTTGTAAAAAACGCGCTTCCTCCCGAAAAAATCAACGCCAAAATCATCGGAGTCAAATCTAAATATTGTTATGCGATTCCCGACGGAGAAAATTTCGTTGTAGGGAATTTTTCGTCGTTAAGAAAAAAAACCGATTGTCCGCTGTTCGGTAAATGCGGCGGTTGCGATTTGCAACACGTTAAATACGAAAATCAGCTTGAAATCAAGCGTAAAAGAGTGGAAGACGAGTTCAAAAAAGCTCGCGTCGATTGCGTTGTATATGACGTAGTCGCTTCCGATAAAAAATTAAGATATCGCAACAAAATGAGCTTGCCCGTAAGAGAATCTAAAGGAGAGCTTAAAATCGGGTTGTTTGCCTCGTCGTCCCACAGAGTGATTTCTTGCAACGATTGTTTGTTGCAACCGTTATGGAACAAAACCATAATAAAAGGGCTGAAAGATTTTATCGAAAGTCACGGTTTGCGCGGATACGACGAAACACTGAAAAAGGGCGACGTCAGACATTTGGTGGTACGTGAAGTCGCAGGAAAAACGATGATTGCGGTGGTTTGTTCGCGTCGGATTGATTTAACCGATTTCGTTTCTTTCGTAAAGAATAATTTCGAAAACGCCTCGGTATATCTTAATATAAAAAACGGCGACGATAACGTCATTCTCGGCGATAAATGGTTTTTACTTTACGAAAACGAACGGTCGACGGTTATAGGCGGCTTGAAGGTGGACATTCATCCTGCCGGATTTTTTCAGGTAAACGACTATATCAGAGATAAAATTTACGGTGAAGTTCGCGAGATCGTTTCGAAAGGAAAACCGCGTCTTGTGATAGACGCGTATTCCGGCGCGGGAATAATGACTGCCATTCTTGCTCCTTATTCGGAAAAAATAATCGGTATCGAAATAAACGAAGAAGCGTCGAATTCGGCAAAAAAATTAATTCAAACCAACGGAATACCGAATATGACGGCGGTTACGGGTGACGTTAAGCGTTTTTTGCCCGAATATGTTCGATCGGGTGACGGCGTTTACGTTGTTCTCGATCCTCCTCGTAGCGGTTGCGACGGAGCGGTTATCGAAACTCTTACCGATACTCGTCCCGAAAAAATCATTTACGTCAGTTGCAATCCGGCAACGCTTGTTCGCGACGCGTCGCTTTTGAATGAAATTTATAAAGTTGATTACGTCAGACCGTACGATATGTTTCCGCAGTGTTCGGACATTGAAAATCTGGCGGTGTTGTCTCGCAGATAAAATCGAGTTTGAAAATATAATTCGCTTTCGAAACAGCTTGAGGCTTTTTTGTCTCGTAATTTTAAAACGCGGTAGTTGTTTAAAAATCGATAAAAATAGGTTCGCGTTTTCGTTGCGAAATAAAACCGAAGGAGCGAGAGCGATTCTGTTGTTCTGTAACGCGTGAAACTTCGTGGTGAAAAATAATAAAAAATGAACGTGTGTAAAGATAAAATTTGTTATGTTATCGGCGCCGGGCAAAATTACGGCGTTGATTTGACGGAAAATGAAAACCGTTTAGTAATAGCCGCTGATGGCGGAGCGACGTATCTTTCGGAACAAGGCGTCGTTCCCGATTTTATAATAGGCGATATGGATTCCGTCGAACGTATTCCGCTCGGGGAGAACGTTATCCGCCTTCCGACCGAAAAAGACGATACCGATACAATGGCGGCTTTGCGTTTCGGAATGGAAAAAGGTTGCGAAGTATTCGTTATTTTCGGAGGAACGGGCGGACGGCTCGATCATACGATTTCCAACTTACAGTCGCTTGTTTTTCTTGCCGAGAGGGGTAAACGTGGATATCTTGTAGATAAAGACGTGGTTATAACCGCTTTGAAAGACGGCATAATTAGCTTCGATAAAACCGAAAACGGAATAGTGTCGGTGTTTTCGGCATGCGGAAAAGCGGAAAAAGTTTGTATTGAAGGGTTGAAATACGAGCTTAAAGACGCAATGTTGGAAGCCTCTTATCCGATAGGCGTCAGCAATTGTTTTATTGGTCAAAAAAGTTCGATTTCGGTCGAAAAAGGCGTATTGTTCGTTTTTTATCCTAAAACGGCGAGCATAAAAAATCGCGCGTGAAGTTCCGTAATCAAAGCGTTCGACGGTTTTCGTTAAGAGAGGATTTTAATTGTCGAGTTTTCGCGTTGTCGGAATAAGCGGATAAAAACTTCGCACGGTAGATCTTGATAAAAATAAGGAGAACGGGAATGAAAAGGTACGGCTATCATTTCGAACCGAAAAAAGGTTGGATGAACGATCCAAACGGGTTGTGTTTTTATAAAGGCGAGTATCACGCTTTTTTTCAGCATAATCCGTTCGGTACTAAATGGGATACGATGTATTGGGGACATGCGACAAGCAAAGATTTGCTGAATTGGGAGCAACATGACAATGTGCTCGAACCCACGGAAGAATATGAAAACGGCGCGGGTTGTTTTTCGGGATCGGCAATCGAAAAAAACGGCAGACTGCATTTATTTTATACAAGCGTCGGAAAGGGAAACAAACAGCTTCAGTCCCATGCCTATACGGATGACGGAGTTAATTTCGTTAAAGATAAAAACAATCCGTTGATAAAAGTTTCCCCTTTCGGTTCCGACGATTTTCGCGATCCTTATGTTTTCGGATATCGCGATTCTTATTGCATGGTTTGCGGTACGGAAGAGAAAGGTGTCGGGAAAATAGTTTTGTATAAATCGGACGATCTCGAAAAATGGGAATATAGCGGAGTTTTATTTGAAAGCGCGAATTTCGGAGGAACTTTAGAATGTCCGAGCATGTTCGAACTCGACGGAAAATGGATATTGATGTTTTCGGCGATGAAACCGATTGATTATTCTACCGTTTTCTTAATCGGAACTTTCGACGGCGTCGAATTCAAAGAGGAAAAAATCGATTATTGTGAAATAGGTCCGCATTTTTATGCGCCGCAGGTTTTTCGCGACAATCGCGGCAGAACTTTAATAATCGGATGGATGTGGAACAGAGGTCAAAACGCGTTTTCGGACGACTATTCGGCAGGCGCTTTCTCTATTCCTCGCGAATTGATTTTAAAAGACGGCGTTTTGCATAATTATCCCGTAGATGAAGCGAGAAAATTACTTACAGAAAAAAGCGAATACGTCGAAGTTTGCGGCAATATCGTGTCCGTATCGAACGGTGGTAAGAAAATTTATGAATGTGATTTGACGGGCGTAAACGGAATTATGAAAATAGAAAAGATCGAATATTTGTTCGATGAAAAGTCTTTGGAAATTTTTGTTAACGACGGAGCGGTATCTCTTACCGTTTATCTTCCGCAATAATGTCGTATTAATGTTAAACCGATTCGTATTCTATTGGTAAATCAACTTTATGGATAAGAGGTTTTGCGATAATGTTTGTTTTGCGAACGGCATTATTGCTATGTAAATAATAACGTATAATAAAATACACAGGCGATTGGAGGAATTATTATGAATTACGATTATGCGAAATATGCGACCGAAAAAGCGGTCGAATTGTTGAATATCGACAGCCCGAGCGGTTTTACCGCAAAAGCAGCCGATTGGGTATTGCGTCAGTTCGGCAATATGGGCTACGACGCAAAATTTACCGTAAAAGGCGGAGTCCTCGTAGATTTGGGAGGAAAGAATAGTGATGACGCGGTGTTGTTCGCGGCGCATACCGATACGCTCGGTTGCATTGTATCGGAAATTAAATCGAACGGAAGGCTTGCAGTGAGTAAAATAGGCGGAATGAACGCCAACAATGCCGAAGCAGAAAACGTCCGCATATATACGAGAGAAGGAAAAATATACGAGGGAACGTTGCAACTCGCAAACGCGTCCGTTCACGTTAACGCGGATTACAACGACGTCAAAAGAACTTTCGAAACGACGGAAATCGTTTTGGACGAAAAGGTTGACGACGAAGAATCGGTAAGAAAACTCGGAATAGAAATAGGCGACGTCGTTTGTTTTGAGCCGAGAACGCGAGTAACCGATAGCGGATATATCAAAAGCAGATTTTTGGACGATAAATTGTCGGTCGGAATTTTGCTCGGGTTTGCAAAGTACGTAAAAGATAATAAAATCGAATTAAAAAGAAAAACATACGTGTATGTTACTGTGTACGAAGAGGTGGGACACGGCGGTTCGAGTTCTATTCCGTCGGGCGTAACGGAGGCTATAAGCGTGGATATGGGCTGCGTCGGGAACGGTTTGAAATGTACCGAAAGAAAAGTTTCGATTTGCGCGAAAGATTCGGGCGGACCGTATAATTACGACGTAGTGGGTAAACTGATTGCCGCGGCTAAACGTGAAAACGCCGAATATGCCGTCGACGTGTATCCTTTTTACGGTTCGGACGTAGAGGCGACTTTACGTGCGGGATTCGACGTTCGCCATGGTCTGATAGGTGCGGGAGTGTATGCCAGCCACGGTTATGAACGCAGTCATATAGACGGAGTTTATAATACGCTAAAAGTAATAAAAGGCTATCTCGAAGCGTAAAAATGCGATATTTTTGTCGATTTTAACTAAAAAAACCGCGCGAAATTTTTTCGGCGATCTGAGTAATTTGCAAATAGATTTTTATCATCTATTATGTTAATAGATGAAATTTCTTGCAATATTATATTGTTTTAATTCT
>CAZQAC010000013.1:0-33207 GCA_964591125.1 uncultured Lachnospiraceae bacterium | reverse complement strand
ATATTGTTGATAGACGACGTTATGACTACTTCGGCAACTGCAAACGAATGTTGCAAAGCATTACGAACGGGCAAAGCGGATAAAATCTACGTTTTGACTTTTGCTACATCGAGAGTAAAACCGTATTTGTATTAAAAATTCATATTTTCATTAAAATTAGTATTAAAACGGTTGACAAAAAAAAATCAATGTTATATAATATCTGTTGTTTGAAGTAGATTTATTCTCACCGTGCGGCATGCTTAGCGCGGTACGCAAAACATAAGATTTTTTTTGTGTGAGTGGTAGATCTATGCCACTCAATTTTTTTTGGAGGAAACTATTATCAATAAAGAAATTGAAATAAACGAAAAGATCTGTGATGCGGAAATTCGCGTCATCGATGAAAACGGTGTTCAACTTGGAATTATGAGTGCTCGCGAGGCTAACAAGATAGCAGACGAACGTAATTTGGATCTCGTAAAGATAAGTCCTGCAACGGTACCGCCGGTATGTAAAATTATGGACTACGGGAAGTTTAAGTTTGACGCCGCAAAACGTGAGAAAGACGCTCGTAAAAATCAAAAAACTGTTGAGCTTAAAGAAATTTGGTTGTCTATGACGATCGATTCGCACGATCTCGAAACAAAAGCAAAACAGTGTCGAAAGTTTTTACAGGGCGGAGATAAGGTAAAAGTTTCTATAAGAATGAAGGGTAGACAGCAAGCACATTCGTCGCTCGGCGTTGCTGTGATGAATGATTTTTATAATTTCGTTCAGGATTGCTGTGTATTTGATAAAAAGCCAATGTTGGAGGGCCGTAATATCTTGATGATATTGGCGCCTAAAAAATAATATCGTACGGAGGACATTTATAATGCCAAAAATGAAAAGTCATAGCGGAGCGAAAAAGCGTTTCCGCGTAACGAAGAGCGGAAAAGTTAAATTCGCGCATGCAAACAAGAATCATATTCTTACAAAGAAAGATAGCAAACGTAAAATGGGTTTGCGTCAAGGCGAGTTGTTGGCTTCCAATAAGCAAGCCAATACGATTAAAGTCATGATTCAGAAGTAATTCGGGAGGTTTTAGGATATGAGAGTAAAGAGAGCTGTCAATGCAGTTAAAAAGCGTCGCAAAATAATGAAACAAGCAAAGGGTTACTTCGGTTCGAAGTCCCGTTCTTATCGCATCGCAAGAGAAGCGGTAATGAAGTCAGGAATGTATGCTTTTATCGGCAGAAGACTTAAGAAGAGAGATTTTCGTAAATTGTGGATTGCACGTATTAATGCAGCCGCAAGACAGAATGGTTTGTCTTATTCTAAGTTTATGTATGGTCTTAAGGTTTCCGGCATAGAACTTAACAGAAAAGTTTTGGCGGATATCGCTGTAAACGATGCAGCTACTTTTAAGGCTTTGGCAGAAACTGCTTCTAAGGCGATTGCCAAATAATAAGTTTAGTAAGGCATCTTATTATTAGTAAGGTGCCTTAATTTAATTTATGGAAACGATATATTCTACTGATAATAACCGCATTAAAAATATTTGCAAGTTACGGAATAAAAAATACAGATACGAGTTTAATCGTTATATTACCGAAGGCTATCGGAATGTGAAAGACAGTTTGCCTTTTCTTAAAAACGTTGAATTATTTATAGCCGAGAGTATGTCGAATAAGTTTTCGGAAGAATTTCCGAATGCTGTAGTTTGTGAAGACAAGGTATTTGAAAAAATGACCGATACTGAAAATTCACAAGGTATTATAGCTGTTTCGGATATACCTGAAAATGTTTTCGATAATGAAAGAAACTGTATGTTTTTAGATAGAATTAGCGATCCGGGTAACATGGGAACGATACTGCGTTCGTGTCTTGCTACTGGGTTTGACAACGTTGTGAATTTTAACGGCGTCGACGTTTACAATTCTAAAGTTGTACGTAGTGCAATGTCGGCAATTTGTAAATTAAATATTATTAACGGCGATATTAATATTTTTAAACAACTGAAAGGCAACGGATATAAGATTGTGTGCGCCGATATGAACGGAACAAATCTTTTTGATATAAAAAACGATTTTGGAAAAATTTGTTTGGTCATCGGAAACGAGGCAAACGGTATATGCTCCGAAATAATGAATATTGCCGATTATGTTGTTAGTTTGCCTATGGGTAAAATCGAATCGCTTAATGCTGCGGTTTGCGCAAGCGTAATTATGTATCAGTTGAAGTACAATAAACAATAAGGAGAATTTATATGTCCGGACATAGTAAATGGGCAACTATTAAACGAGCAAAAGGAAAAACGGACGCGGCAAGATCTAGAGTTTTTACTAAAATCGGAAGAGAAATAGCCGTTGCCGTGAAAATGGGCGGAGCAGATCCGAACAGCAATGCGTCGCTTAGAGGCGTTATCGCAAAAGCAAAAGCTGCAAACATGCCTAACGATAATATTACGAGAAGCATTAAAAAGGCGAGCGGTGAGCTTGGAAGTATTAATTATGAATCTATTGTGTATGAAGGTTACGGCGTAAACGGCGTAGCTGTTATTGTTGAAACGCTGACCGATAATAAAAACAGAACAGGCGGCGACGTAAGACATATATTCGACAAATGCGGCGGAGCGTTAGGTACAAACGGTTGCGTATCGTATATGTTTGAATCGAAGGGTGTTATTGCGATTGAAAAAACGGCAGATATGGACGATGATAATATGATGATGATTGCGCTTGATGCCGGTGCGGACGACTTTGTTGTCGAAGACGGAACTTATGAAATATTAACTACTCCGGAATCGTTCGGAACGGTTAGAGATAATCTCGAGTCGCAAGGTTATAGTTTTATTCGCAGTGAAATAGATCGCATACCTAATATGACAATCGATCTCGATGAAGCAGGCGCTGAAAAAATCGTAAGAATGTTGGATATGTTCGACGATAACGATGATGTTCAGAATGTATATCATAATGCGCTGTTGCCGGAATCGGAGGATGAAGACGAATAAAATTTGCTTAAATTTGGCTAAAAAATGCATGTTTTTTAAATTAAAATACTGTGCGTGACATAGTACTGTTCGCAGTTAAAATATATAACCGCCGATTTTGACGGAAATTACTAATTTTTAATACGAGGTGCTAAATGAAACCGAATAATAAAAGCAGCAAAGGTACAAAACAAAACTATCACGTCGGGCATCGAGAAAGAATGCGTCAGCGTTTCGATGCCGATCGTGAGATGATGACGTTTCAAGAACATGAAATGTTGGAATTTTTACTTAACACGGTTATTCCGCGTAAAGATACAAATGAAATTGCTCACGAATTGATCAACAAAAGCGGTTCTCTTTACGGAGTTTTTAACGAAAGCATAGAAGATTTAATGAAGGTTAAAAACATGACCGTGAGCGCGGCGTATTTGTTGGCTGGGCTTGTTCCCATTATGCGAAAATCGCTTAGGCTCGCAAACGATATGAGCATGAAACAAATTGTTAATTACGGCGACGCGGCAGATTTTTTTCATACTTTTTTTCTCGGACGCAATACCGAATGTTTATGTATTCTTTATATGAACGTTAATTTTAAAATAATCAAAACGGAAATATGTGATGAATTAAATCCGACATCGGTAAATTTAAATGTTAGAAAAGTTGCCGCTTCCGCAGTGAAATGCGGAGCCGTATATATAATGATAGGACATAATCATCCGTCGGGTTCTCCGATTCCGTCCGAAAACGATTTATATTTGGTTTGGGATTTGTTTAATGCTTTGGCTAATTTGGAAGTAAGAATTTTGGACAATTTTATTTTTACGAACGATGGATTTTTGAGCTTTCAAAACGTTGGAATTTTGGATAAATTCGTTAGAGAATATTGTCGAAAAAATCCGAATAAAACACTAAAAGAAAACAATGTTCATACTTCTTTATATTTGTCCAATTTAAGTCAGTATCTGGTTGATGTTTCAAAGTTAAAAGAAGAGAATCTGGTAGAGTTGATAACCGTTCAGGAATTTATAGACAGAAACAAATTAAAGATTAACGATTTCAGAGTTCCGAAACAGGGAATCGACGGAAATGTCAGAAAACCTATTAATGAAGAGAATTTCAAATTTGCGAAAAATAGCGATTCTGCAGATTTGCCGATTTCTGCCGACGACGCAGACGAAGGTATGGAACTCATTGCTAAACGTGTTCGACGTCAGGATTACTCCGTATCCAACAGGGCTAAATTGGTTACGGTAAATTTAGATGAAATGTTTTCTCGTGAAGCCGTTGTCGAAAACAGGGCTCAAAAGTACGGAAATGGTTTGATGGCGGATCAAGAGGAACTTTGGGCTGCCGCGATCGAGATTACAAACGAACGTAGAAAAGCCAAAGGCGCGACCGACGAAGATATTCAAAAAGGTATGGAAGATATAAACAGAATATCTGCGTCGACCAGAAATATTCCGAAATATATCGATATAGAGGAGAAGAACGAATGATTATTCTTGGCATTGATCCCGGTTATGCCACGATTGGTTACGGCGTCATAGAAAAAAACGGCAGTCGTCTTTTTCCGATCGATTACGGAATAATCAGCACTCCTAAAAACGAAAGCATTGCGTATCGATTGGCTATGATTTATGAGTCTATGAATAGTATTATAGATAAATTTAAGCCCGACGAAATTGCTATTGAAGAGTTGTTTTTTAATACGAATATAACTACGGGTATAAAAGTAGCTCAAGCAAGGGGCGTTATACTTTTGAGCGCGATAAACAGTTGCGGCAAATTGTATGAATATACGCCGCTTATGATAAAACAATCTTTAACAGGTAACGGCAGAGCGGAAAAACATCAAGTGCAGTATATGGTTCAGATGCTGTTAAAGCTTAAATCTGTGCCAAAGCCCGACGACGCAGCAGACGCTTTGGCTGCGGCGGTATGTCATGCGAATACGTGCAGTTTTACGCAAAGAATTATTTAAGCGAGAATTTTTATGTTTGATTTTATAACAGGAAAAAAGATTGTCGGCGAAAGCGGAAAAATTATTGTCGAGAATAACGGAATAGGATATTTGTTGACAGTTAGCGATGAATGTATAAAATATTTTGCCGAACAGGAGACGATAAAAATTTATACGTATTTAGCCGTGAGGGAAGACGGAATAGCTTTATACGGTTTTTATAATCAAATAGAGCGTGCGATGTTCGATAAGCTCATTTCTGTGAGCGGAATAGGACCGAAAGTTGCAATAGCTATTCTCGGAGGTATTCCCGTAGATCGGCTTGCTTCCAATATTATTTCGCAAGATACCAATGCATTGAATAAAATTAAGGGCGTCGGAAAGAAGACCGCCGCGCGCATTGTTTTGGAATTAAAAGATAAAATTAATAAGGAATATTCGGAAGACTGCCAATCAACTAAAAACGACGTAATCGAAATGTCCGATAATGATGCTGTAATGGCGCTTATGACGCTTGGTTTTACTAAAAAAGAGGCGATGCAAAAAGTTGCCGATGTTATGATTTCGGACGATATGTCTATTGAAGATATTGTTTATCAGGCACTGAAAAAAGGTATTTAACCAAGGAGCTTTTTATGGATGACGCGGAAAGATTTATTTCCAGTTCTATGAATAACGATGAAGACGAATTCGAATATTCGTTACGTCCGAAATCGATAGACGATTATATAGGACAGGAAAAAGTTAAATCTAATCTTAAAGTTTTTATCGAGTCTTGTAAAAAAAGGGGAGACGCGCTTGATCACGTATTGTTATACGGCCCGCCCGGATTAGGTAAAACCACTTTATCGCATATTATTGCAAACGAGCTTGACGTGCAACTTAAGATGACAAGCGGACCTGCGCTTGAAAGAGCGGGGGATCTGGCGGCTATACTGACTAATCTCGAAGAAAAAGACGTATTGTTTGTTGATGAAATTCATGCTTTAAATAGGAGCGTCGAAGAAAAACTTTATTCTGCAATGGAAGACTATGCTTTTGATATTGTCATCGGGAAAGGTCCTGCGGCAAGAAGTATGAGAATAAATCTTCCGAAATTTACTTTGATTGGTGCAACTACAAGAATCGGTAATTTGACCGCGCCGTTTCGAGATAGATTCGGCGTTGTATGTCGTCTTGAAATGTATCAACCGAAAGAGCTCGCGATAATTATAATGCGTTCCGCAAAAATTTTAGGAATTTCTATAGATGGCGACGCGGCGTTTGAGCTTGCGAAAAGATCGAGAGGTACGCCTCGTATTGCAAATAGATTATTAAAAAGGGTTCGCGATTTTGCCGAAATATTAAATAACGGCGAAATTTCTTTGGATATAACTAAAAAATCTTTGGAATTGTTGGAAATCGACGAGCTTGGGTTGGATATGATAGATAAAAAATATCTTGAAACCATAGCCGTAAAGTTTGAAGGTGGACCTGTCGGATTGGATACGATATCTGCGGCGATTAATGAAAACGCCACAACGCTTGAGGATGTCGTGGAACCGTATTTGTTACAGCTTGGTTTTATAGCGAGGACACCTCGCGGAAGAATTTGCATGAATGAAGCATATTCGCATCTCGGATTGCTTCGAGCGGAGAACGATAGTGAAAAAAAGTGATTTTTATTATAATTTACCCGAAGAACTGATAGCTCAATACCCTGTCGAACCGAGAGATTCTTCTCGTTTATTGGTTTATAATCGTGCTTCCGATGCAATAGAAGATAAACATTTTTTCGATATTGTAGATTATTTGAAATCGGGCGACATTTTGGTTATTAACAATACGAAGGTTTTGCCTGCCCGTATATTCGGTCATCGAGAAAACAGCGGTGGCAAAGTCGAGTTTTTATTGCATAAACGGTTAAATATTACCGATTGGGAGATTTTGGCTAAGCCTGCAAGAAAAGCTATGCCGGGAAATATAATTTGTTTTAACGAAAAACTTAAGGCGGAGGTTTTATCTTGCGGCGATGACGGAGTGCGGACGATTAGATTCTGTTTTGACGGAATTTTTGAAGATATTTTAAGCGAGATAGGCGAAATGCCTTTACCGCCTTACATTCACGAGAAATTGGAAAACGGAGAACGTTATCAAACGGTTTACGCAAAGGAAACCGGATCGAGTGCGGCTCCAACAGCGGGCTTACACTTCACTACCGATCTTATTCGAAAAATAAAAGATAAAGGCGTAGAAATAGCGGAGGTTTTGTTGCATGTAGGACTCGGTACGTTTAGACCTGTTAAGACTGATGAAATAACCGATCATAAAATGCATAGCGAGTTTTATAGCGTAAGCGAAGACACTGCGAACGTTATAAATAAAGCAAAAGCGGAAGGAAGACGTGTGATTGCTGTTGGTACTACGTCTGTTAGAGTACTCGAAAGTGCTTTTTTTGACGGAAAATTGGTGCCTTCAAGCGGGTTTACGGATATTTTTATATATCCGCCGTATAAATTCAAAATGGTTGACGCATTGATAACCAATTTTCATTTGCCGGAGTCTACATTGATTATGCTTGTTTCGGCTTTCATGGGGAGGGATAATGCGTTAAAAATGTACGAATATGCCGTTGAAAAAAAATACAGATTTTTTAGTTTCGGAGATGCTACTTTTATTATATAATATTTGATATGGAAAAGAAATTTACTTATAAAACTTTACATGTATGCAAACAATCGGGTGCGCGAGTAGGCGAACTTACTACGCCGCACGGTAAAATCGTTACGCCTGTTTTTATGCCTGTCGGCACTCAGGCAACGGTTAAATCGCTCGCGCCTTATGAAGTGAAACAAGCCGGCGCGCAAATAATTCTTTCTAATACGTACCATTTATATCTTCGTCCCGGTCACAAGATTGTGGAAAATGCGGGCGGTTTGCATAAGTTTATGAATTGGGATAAACCGATTTTGACCGATAGCGGCGGATTTCAGGTTTTTTCTCTGTCGAAAATAAATAAGATTTCTTCGGAGGGAGTGGTTTTTAATTCGCATATAGACGGAAGTAAACATTTGATTACGCCGGAAAAATCAATGGAAATTCAAAACAGTCTCGGATCGGATATTATTATGGCTTTTGACGAATGCAGTCGATACGGCGCGGATGAAATTACTGCGACAAATGCAATGAAACGCACGCTCGATTGGCTTGATCGTTGCAAAAAGTATCATAAAAAAGATAATCAAATGCTTTTTCCTATAATACAAGGCAATATGTATGAAAATTTAAGAATTAAGTCTGTGAAAGAAACCGTTCCTTACTCTGAATGTGGAATTGCTATCGGCGGTTTATCAGTTGGCGAACCAAAACAGCTAATGTATAAGTTGATGGACGTCATGAGACCTTATTATCCTAGCGAACAACCGAGGTATCTTATGGGTGTCGGAAGTCCGGATTGTCTTGTCGAGGGAGTTTTGCGCGGGATAGATATGTTCGATTGCGTTTTACCGACTCGCATAGCGAGAAACGGAACCGCATTTACTCATAATGGCAGAGTTGTCGTTAGAAACGGTAAATTCAAAGAAGATTTTTCACCGCTTGACGAGTGTTGTGATTGCTATTGTTGCCAAAATTATTCGAAAGCCTATTTAAGACACATGATTAATTCAGGCGAAATTTTAGGTGGAAGATTATTGAGTTTGCATAATATCACTTACTTAATAGAGTTGATGAACAGAATTCGCAATGCGATTCTTGAAGATCGTTATTTGGATTTTGTGGAAGAATTCAGACAAAGCGCCGAATATAAAAACATGTAATTATTATTTTTTGAAATCATATGAAAATTGCTTGCATTTAAATTTAAAATGATGTATAATATATATGACTCGTGGCGTTCCGATGTAGAGTAGCTATATGAACGTAATGTATTTGGAGGTTAGTAAGTCATGAGCAAAGTTATCGATTTAATTGAAAAAGAGTACATGAAAGCTGAGGTTCCTCAGTTTGAAGTCGGAGATACCGTAAAGGTATACGTTAAGGTCGTAGAAGGTACGCGTGAGCGTCTTCAGGCATTCGAAGGTATTGTAATTGCAAGAAAGAACGGCGGTGTTAGAGAGACTTTTACCGTTCGTCGTGTTTCTTTCGGTATCGGCATCGAGAGAACGTTCCAGTTGCATTCTCCGCGTGTAGATAAGATCGAGTTGGTAAGACACGGTAAAGTTCGCAGAGCTAAATTGTATTATTTGCGTAGTTTGTCCGGTAAAGCCGCAAAGATTAAAGAGCAGATTTAATTATGACGAAAGGGCTGTTTCGCTTGAAGCGGGGCAGTTTTTTTGTTTTTTAATAGGGGAATGAAATTACTTATGAAAAAATTAATTGTTATATTGTTTTCGCTTTTATGTTTGTCTTGCATCATGATTGCTTGTGAATCAAATCATACGCATGATTTTTTAGAATATGAAACGATTGTCGCTGCGGATTGTTATAATAACGGCGTGTTAAATCGCAAATGTAAAGATTGCGGCTATTCTGAAATACGTGTTGTTGAAAAGAAGAATCATTTTTTTACTGAAACGTCAAGAAGTAAAAATACGTGCGAATCCGACGGGTATATTATTGAAAAATGCATGTTATGCGACTCCGAAAAAATAACCGTTATACCGAAGCTGAATCATTGTTTCGTTACTAACATTACAGAGGCGGATTGTTATAATCCCAAAAGAACAATGAAAACTTGTGAAACATGCGGTTATGTAAGTTTGGAAGAAGAAGGCAAGCCTCGTTCGCATGAATTTGAATTTTTTTCGACGGTGAGAGGTGAATGCGGAAAAATTGGGACAAATATATTTGTTTGTTCTCTTTGTAATTATCAAAAAATCGAATCGAACGATTCTGTTTCTGAACATATGTATGAAGTTGTTCGGAGCGTTTCGGCAACGTGTACCGATGACGGCGAGGTTATCAGCCAATGCGTTTATTGCGGTAATATTAAAAATGTTATTTTGCCTAAGACCGAACATGATTTTCAAATTCGTCGGATTGAACCTACGTGCGAATCGGAAGGTAAGGTTATACAATATTGTTTGAACGGAAACTGTGGATATGAACAGATTTTGGAAAAATCGGAGATGATTCCGCATAAAATGACGACTGAAATAGTTTCCGAAACGATAGTTTTGTTTAGCTATGACGGAAATTTTTTGTATAAAGATAAAGCGTGCGAAGTCGTATGTTCCGTTCCTCGTTGCATGAAAAACAAAAACGATAGCTTTTTTGTCTGTGATGATTGTGGATTCAATGTCGGTGTTGTCGAACATGATTTTCAAATAAGAGATACTGCGACTTGCGTCAAAGGCGGTTTTAAGGAGAATTATTGTCGTAATTGCGGAGAGATTTTAAGCAGTATCGAATCCGAACCTAAGGGACATAAAAATTCTTCGGCGGAATATCTTTGTTCGGTAGACAACAATTTGACCGTTTTATATCGTGTAAACGGAGGAGATTCTTCTGTGGAAATTTGTTATCGTTGCGATGATTGCGGTGAATTTATTGCGACGGTACCACATGTTCCCGATTGTGATATCGATGAAGTTTCTTGTTTGAAACCTCAAGTTTGTAAAGTTTGCAGCGTTGCTTTGAATTCGGTCGATCATGTTGCTCCGGAATTAAAATGCGTAAGTTCTAAAAATGACGGCAATTATTATTGTATAATGTGCGAACAGTATGCTATGGGAAAATTGGCGTCGCATAATTATGAATCAACAATAAAGTCGGGAGCAACGTGTACCGATAACGTGATTTATTATTTATCGTGTAAATGCGGTGCCGGGTATGAAAGCGAAACGGCGAATTCGGCATTGGGACATATTATTCCTGATGATTGTAAACAATGTGTGGAAAATGACGACTTAACTTATGCGTATTTCTTTAAATATAATAAACTTGTCTCTATTGCATATCAATGTTCAAGATGTAATGAGTATTTTGAAACGGTGGGGCATTCGTTTAGTTGTTCGAAAGAAGACGTACGTTGCGATAATCCACAATATTGTTTGGTTTGTAATGAGGTTTTTATAAAGAAAGAGCATGTTGTTCCCGAAATAACTTGTTGCAGTAGTAAAAACGATGAATATTATTATTGCGTCGATTGTCAAAAATACGCAATTGGAAGATTGACTGAGCACGAATACGTTAATATTGAAGATGCCAGAACAGCGACATGTACGACTAATGAATTTGTTTTGAAAAAATGCAAGTGTGGAGACGATAATCCTGAAGGATATACGGAGGTGTTGGGAACTGCATTGGGACATCGTGTTTCCGTGTTACAAAACATCGATCAAGTCGATTGCATGCAGGGGCATAAGCTTAAATGTTCAGGCGGTAAATGCGAAAACGGATGCGGATTGAATTTTGAAAATATTGTATCGAGCGGAACTTTATATTGTTCGGATTTGTATAAGTATTTTATTGAAAACGGATATACGGACGATTTTTTAACAGATGAAAATAGCGGAAAAATCGGTTCGAGTCGTTTACTTTCGTTGTTACAATGTTGTTCGTTAACAAATTATAGATTTACGTCGCATGAGCATGTATTTGGCGACGAGCCTTTTGTGACGACTGATTACGAATATGATAATACGTTATTTGAATACATACCGTCCACTTGCAGCACTAAGGGAAGCGCTGTTTTTGAATGTGTCAATTGCGGAAATTTATCATATAAACAAAATTATATGCGGTTAAATTTGAATAATCACGAATCTGAAGTTTTAACTTGCGGAGAACATTGCAAATATTGCGCTCCCATAGACGGAAATTGTATGTTTTCTTTAAAAATAGAAGTCTTAAGAGAAAACGGTGAAGACGCGATTGTTAACGGATTGCCGTTAACGGCAACGTACGGAGCTGCTTTTTTGTTTAGTAACGGACGATTGGAGGCTGTGACTAACGAAAGAGGCGATGTGATTTATTATATTTTAAGCGACTCGTTTATAGCTCAGATAATCGCTTCGAACGGTATATGTTATTCGAGTGCCGATGCTGCAAAGAAAGGAGATTCCACGCAAGTAATTGATTGGTCTTCTGTAAAGTTATATAAAAACGTAGATAATGTAATTACTTTTTATATTTCGGGTGTAAACGAGGAGAATTAACAATTTTTACAAAGTATAATTGCGTATTGCTATCCAAAAAATAGTAGTATGAGATTGGAAAAAAATAAACGTAAAGCCTTTATAGCGATTTTTTTGTTAATGTATATCGTACTGTTGTTTGCTTTTTTGCCGTTAAATGCGAAAGCAGACGCTAATGACGACTATGTGTTTTTAGGCGGCGATTTAATAGGCTTCGAAGTGGACTGCGGTGGCGTTTTGGTTACCGATGTATGCGATAGAACCATAAAAATGTGGAATTTAATATCTCCCTTGAAAAAAGGTGATCTAATTACCGAAATTAACGGGTTGAATGTGAGTTCTGCAGATGACGTTACTGAAATTTTAAGTAGCGGAGACGATGTTGGAACTGTAATTGTAGAATTTATTCGTAACGGACAAAAATTAACGGACGAAATCGAGACTTTTTTAGATGAGGATACGGGTAATTCGGTATTGGGTGTAAGCGTTAAGGATGTCGTGTGCGGCTTGGGGACGGTTACGTGCATAGGTGCTGACGGAAAAATGTATGCATTGGGACATGAAATCTGTGACGGCGATACCGGAACGGTTATTGAAAGCGCAGGCGGAAGACTTTTATCTGCCGGGTTAAGTGGTATTGTAAAATCGAAAAACGGTGTTCCGGGTAGTGTAAAAGGATATATAGGCTCAAAAAGTTTGGGTAAGATAGAATCGTCAGGAAACTTCGGGATAAAAGGTCGCTTTGTAATCAAAAACGACGATAATCGGCAATTTATAAAATTGGCAAACAGAAATACGGTTAAACCCGGTTATGCGCAGGTGTGTACTTCCGTTGGTGGGAAGCGAGAGCTATACGACATCAAAATAATTAAATGCGTTCGGCAGAATGTACCCGATTCTAAAGGTATGGTTATAAAAGTAACGGATAAAAGATTAATAGATCTAACCGGAGGCATAATTCAAGGAATGAGCGGAAGTCCGATTATTCAAAACGGAGCCGTTGCGGGAGCGATAACGCATGTTTTCGTAAACGATTCTACTATGGGATACGGGATTTATATGGATTGGATGTTATAAAAAAATACAAAAAAATTCGTTTTCGGTTAGTATTTTCATGTGCGGATTTGTTATAATCAATAGTATATGATAAAGTTAACCGATATAAATAAAGTTTTAATAGAACATCATATTTATCCAAATAAAAGAGGATATTTGTACATACGGTTTATTTTGCAAAATTTGTCGGACGAAAAAAGTTTTAGGCTAAAGTCATATTATGATTATGCTGCCGAAAATTTTCACGTTAAGCCGAATACTATTGAAAAAAGCATATCGAATGCAATAGAAAGCAGTTTCAAGTTTATCGACGTTGCCGAAAAATACGGGAAGATGGTTGACGCGGATAAAGGAAAACTTACAAATAAGCATTTCATCGGTATTTTATTTTCTATGATACATAACGATTAGCAATGGTTCATATTTTATTATATGAACTACTTTTTTGATTCTATTATGTCAGATATAGTATTTGATTTGCGCAAAAACAGTAAAAAATTGTGCATTATCGGAATAATGTTTGTTGTGTGTTTTGTCTTTGCTTGGTTTTTTGCGAGTCGCGCGAATTTTTCGACTCGCGGTTTTTATTACATAATGACGGGCTTGGTCACTAAAAAATTGCGTTCGTTCGGATTTTTTATTCTATCTTTATTGTCTGTCGGATTATGGATTGCGTTGTTATTGTTTTTATCGTTCGATGAAAGAATTTTCAAATGTTGGCCGTTATTCTTTTCTTTAAGAACATTTATTCGCGGATATGATTTGGTGTTGGTTTTTCGATTTTATTTTCTTTCCGCATTTCTTTCGGCGTTTGTTTTCATAATTATAGATTTGATGATTTTTGCGATGTTTGTAGTTATGTATCTCGATATTGTTGAAAAATCGATTAATTTTGTCAGAGGCGAAAATATAGTTTTGTTGAAGTCGGTGGTTTATCCGATTTTGATATTGATAATCGTGGCGACTTGTTTGCAAAGCATTATTGTTCCTCTTTTTATATTATAATACATAAAAAAACGTAAACTGCTTAAAATACAATAAAAGGAGTTAGTTTATGAGAAAAAGAATGTTTGCGGTTGTTTCTATTGTGTTAGCTTTTGTATTGATTTTTTCGACGGGGAACGCTATTGCTCGAGCAGATGAAAACGAAGATTCGTTATCCGTAAACGCAAGAGCTTATTTGCTGATTGATTTTGATAGCGGAACCGAAATAATGTCAAACAACAAAGACAAGCGTTTACAGATTGCGAGCATGGTAAAAATCATGACGCTAGATATTATTTTCGATGCGATAGAAAACGGGAAGCTGAATTTGGATGATTATGTTAATGTGAGCGAAAATGCGGCTTCGATGGGCGGTTCGCAAGCTTTTTTGGACGCTAACAGTCAATATAAAGCAGAAGATTTGATTAAATCAATAATAATTGCGTCGGCAAACGATGCGTGCGTGGCAATGGCGGAGCATATATGCGGTAGCGTAGATAGTTTTGTTTATGCGATGAATGAAAAAGCAAAAGAGTTAGGTATGAATAATACTAATTTTGTCAATTGTACAGGTTTGCCTGCTCCTAACGAGTATTCATGCGCAGAAGACGTTGTGAAGATGTCTTTGGACATGATGAAACACGAGCGTTTTTTTGATTATTCCGGAATATGGATGTATGATTTGGTGCATCCGAGCGGAAGAATTACCGGGTTAACCAATACAAATAAGTTATCTCGTTTTTATGAAGGTTGTGATGGCGGAAAAACAGGGTTTACTTCAGAGGCGTTATCTTGTTTGAGCGCTACTGCAAAACGCGACGGATTAAGACTATTATGCGTCGTTATCGGAGCTCCTTCGTCAAAAGAAAGAAATGCGGAAGTGACGAAATTATTTAATTACGGTTTTGCGAATTATTCGAATAAAAAAATCGTTGGATTTGACGATTCGGGAAATATTACGGCACATGTGCTCTCGGGAAAGGTGAATACGGTAAAGATTAAACCGTCAAGAGAGGCGTATGTGTTTGGTAAGAAAAGTCAACAAAGCACGGATTATAAAACAAACTATGTTGTTAACGATTTGACTGCTCCTGTAAAATCTGGCGATGTGGTCGGTCATGTAGACGTTATTAAAGACGGTAGCGTTGTTGATTCGGTGGAGTTGGTTGCGTGCGAAGACGTCGAAAGAATGAATTATATCGATTACGTAAAAAAGATTGCCGAAATGTGGTAAATTTTACGGTATGTAGTTAAAAGTATAAAAGAAACGTCGCAAGGCGTTTCTTTTAAGTTTATTTTATTTGACTACGTTTAATAAAAATGATATAATCTAGAGTAGGTGAAAAAATGTTTGGATTTACTGACTTGTTGGATTTTATATTGGTTTTAGCGGCGATTTTATTAGCTATTATACTGCATGAAATCGCTCACGGACTGGTTGCGTTGGCGAACGGAGATTCTACGGCGAAAGATTGCCGTAGATTGACGCTTAATCCTATTGCTCATTTTGACGCGGTAGGTTTTTTGATGTTGATTTTTTTGAGATTCGGATATGCAAAACCCGTTCCCGTTAATCCGAATAATTTTAAGAATAAGAAAGTCGGAATGTTTACGGTATCCGTCGCCGGAATTGCGACTAATTTATTATTGGCTTTTTTGTGTTATCCGCTTTTGTATTATACTTATGATGTGAATTATTTGTACACGCTATTGGTTTATTTTATAATAATAAATTTGAATCTTGCGATATTTAATTTATTGCCGTTGTATCCTTTGGACGGTTATAGAATAGTCAATTGTTTTGTCTGTTCCGACAACAAAGTTCTTAAATTTATCCGCGATAACAGCAAATATATTTTATTGTTTTTGTTTGGATTGGGAGTTATTCGCGACTTATTTTCTCTCCCGCTGTATTGGGATCCTTTATCTTGGGTGATTGTAAAAGGTCAAGGATTAATTTTAGGTTGGTTCGATGCTTTTTGGCGACTGTTCATTTAAGGTGTACGATGGAAGAAGTTAAAGACGATATTCAAAAATATATAGAGTCAATAGAAGGCAGCGAATTGTACGATACCGATTCGTTTGTCGTAAAAATAGAGAATTTTGACGGACCGTTGGATTTGCTTTGGTTTTTGATTCGCAGATCTAAAATCGACGTAAACGATATTTTCGTATCCGAGATAACCGAACAATATTTGCAAAGTATAGCCGATATAGAAAAGTTGGATTTGGAAAAGGCGAGTGATTTTATAGAAGTTGCGGCTTGTTTGATCGAAATAAAATCGAAAGCCATGTTGCCAAAAATAAGCGAGCCGATAGAAGACGAAAACAGTCCGGAAAAAGAATTGATAAGACGTTTGGAAGAGTATCGCATCTATAAAGAAGCAAGCGTTAAAATGAAGGAACAGGAAACACTCGGTTTGCATTATCGCGTCCCAGATAGTTCGGTAGGTTCTGCTCGTTTGGTTTTGAGCGACATGAATATAAGCGGATTGGTAAAGGCGTTGCAAAAACTTTTCGGAAAAATAGAGCAAAAAGCACAAGAAAATCAGCTTAGAAACATAAAAAAAGATCGTTTCACTGTGGCGGAAAAAATGAATCAGATCATGGAAGTTTTTGCTCTGAACGACGAAGTGAAATTTTATGATCTTTTTGATACCGATTATAATAAGAGCGAGATTATAACGACTTTTCAGGCAATGCTTGAATTGTTAAAAAATCAATTTTTTACTGCAGAACAGGAACATCCGTTTGCGGAAATAATTTTACATAGGGTTAAAGAATATGATAACTAATGATATATTGGACGAAGTGTTGGAGTCTTTGTTGTTTGTGTCCGGAAACGGTTTGGCAATCGACGATATTGTCAATCAGTTGGAAACCGACAAATCTGCGGTGGAGGAGTCTGTTGCTCGATTGCAACGCAAATTCGGCGGCAAAAGCGGAATAGTTTTGTTAAAATATAAAAATAAAATTCAATTTGCTTCTAACCCCGATTATGCGGATATAGTGAGCTGCGTATTAAATCCTATTAAGGAACGCGAGCTTTCGAATGCGGCTATGGAAACAATGGCTATAGTTGCGTACAGACAACCTGTTACGAGATTGGAAATAGAGCAGATTCGCGGCGTTAATTGCGAATACACGGTGCAGTTATTGTTGAAGCATGATCTTATAGAAGTTGTAGGAAGAAAAGACGGCGTCGGGAAACCGTTGTTGTTTGGAACTACGGAGAATTTTTTGAAGAGATTCGGAATTTCTGACATTAACGAATTACCTGATTACGATCAACTGCTCGAATCAATTAAAATTATTGAAAATAACGAAAATAAAGAGGCTGTTGATTCTGGAAGTCTTTATAACGAATTCGAGATAAGCGATAAAGAAGAAATTCCCGAGTTTTTATCCGGCGAAGATGTGGATAAAATAGAATAAAAATCCGACAAATAAACATAATATCGTCGATATGATATTTATTGCGGTACTATTGCTTGTTTTTACGTTTGTGTGCGTAAAATGGCAGATTAAAATAGATTTGTTTGTTCGAATTAAAGATTATAACGAGTGCGTTTTTCGTGTCTCGTTATTTTTTATTGAAATTTTTCGGCGCGATTTATTTTCAAGCGCCAATAGAAAAGAGCAATCTGACAAAGAAAATTCTAACGAATTAATTGGTCAACTGCTGAAAGGCGGGGTGTTAAATATTGTCGACGTAAAATATTTTTCATATAATCTTCTTATCGGAATTAAAGATAACGCTTTTTGTTCCACGATTGTTTCGGCTTCGATTACCGATTTATTTTTAATATTTTCCTTAATTTTAGAAAAATCGAAAAAAACTGCGATACGTAAAAAAGTCAAAATAAAATACGATGAAAACGTATTTATTTTGGCGTCGCGCGGCATAATAAGATTATCTGTTGCCGATTTGTTTTTTTGTATTGTAAATGAATTTTTCGGTGGTGGCAGCGAAAGGAGAAAAGTATGATAATAGAACACGAAGAAAAACCTGTTGAAAGATTAATGGATAACGCGTTTATGCGAATGAAGGGACTTATTGAGGCGGATACTGTAATGGGTTCGCCTATTTTAACAGATAACGGAGTAACGATTATTCCCGTAAGTAAAGTTTCGATGGGATTTGTTACGGGTGGCGGAGAATACGGAGAAAACACTGTAAGCGGTAGTCCTTTTGCGGGCGGAAGCGGAGCCGGCGCTTCGGTTACGCCTGTTGCTTTTTTGGTTAACGACGGAAAAGAAATTAAATTGATAAACGTCGACGACAAATCCCCTCTGACAAAAATATTGGATATTCTCCCGGAAATGGCAAATAATATTTTCGGTAACTTAAAATGAAAAAAACAAAGAAAATCGTTACTTTTTTGCTTATTTTAAGTATTGTGTTTGGCATAGTACTTGTTGATTCGAGCAAGCTTGACAGCGCGTATGCGATCGATAATTACAGTATGGTTTTAATAGAACAAGAAAGCGGTCGAGTGTTGTACGAACACGACTCCAATAGGCGAAGACCGATGGCAAGTACTACGAAAATCGCGACGGCGATTACCGTGCTTGAAAATTATCCTGGCGATTTGAACGATATCGTTACGGTTCCTGACGAGGCGTTAGGTATCGAGGGTTCTTCGATTTATCTTCAAAAGGGCGAACGCTTATCCGTCAAAGACTTGTTGTACGGTTTAATGTTGCAATCGGGTAACGATTGCGCCGTCGCGCTTGCTTTGTTGACGTGTGGAACGATTGAAAATTTTGCTTTTATGATGAATAATATCGCAAAAAAATGCGGAGCGTCGAATACGAATTTCATTAATCCTAACGGTTTGCACGACGATAATCATTATACTACGGCGTCGGATTTGGCAAAGATATCCGCTTATGCGATGAAAAACGAGACGTTTCGTGAAATCGTATCGACGCGTCGTTATGAAGCGCCGTGGAAAGATCATGATTATAATCGCGTAATTTTGAATAAAAATAAAATTTTATCTTCATTCGACGGCGGCAACGGAATTAAAACCGGTTATACGAAAAAAGCGGGGCGTTGCCTTGTTTCTTCTGCAACGAGAAACGGTATGACAGTGATATGCGTGGTATTGAATTGCGGTCCTATGTTTGAAGAATGTTCGCGACTTATGAATAAAGCGTTTGACGAATATGAGTTAAAGAACATCGTTCCGGAGCAAAATATTGCTTTTGCCGCAGTTACGAACGGTAAATCCGATTATGTGCCGTTGGCAGTAAAAAGTCAAATAGTGTATCCCTTAAAAAAAGACGGAAGCGAAGCCGTCGGATACGGATATGAGGGGGTAAGAGCGTTGGTTGCTCCTGTAAAAAAAGATACCGAAAACGGAAAATTAAATATTTATCTCGATAAACAGTTGATTTTTAGTGAAAAAATGTTTACTATATATAGTGTTGACGGCATGAGTCTCGCTGATTTTATAAAAGAGTTGTAGCGAGTCAAATACAGCATCCGTCCGAGGTAAACAATGAGAATCAATAAATTTCTTGCCGAATGCGGAATTGCCAGCAGACGAAACAGCGAAGAAGTGGTTTTGGCCGGTAGAGTATGTATAAACGGCAAAAAAGTCACAACGCTTTCTACCGATGTCGATATCGAAAACGACAGAGTTACGGTTGACGGAAAAATCGTGCATGCGATAAATAAACATATTTATTTGAAAATGAATAAACCTAAGGGTTATGTGTGCACGATGAGCGACGATAAAGGTCGTAAGACTGTGGTGGATTTGTTGCCGGACAAATATAAAGATAAAAGAGTTTTTCCCGTCGGCAGGTTGGATTACGATACCGAAGGCTTGCTTTTGCTTACGACCGACGGCGATATGGCGCATAAATTATCTCATCCGAGTAATGAAATTTCCAAAACTTATATTGCGAAAGTCGAGGGCGAGGTGCCCGAACATAAACTTGCTCAACTTCGCAAGGGTGTTCCTATTGACGGCGTTCTTACAAAAAAATGTAAAGTTAAGCTTGTGGAAAAAGATGAAAAATATTCGCGTTTCGAGGTCGTTATAAGCGAAGGAAGAAACAGACAGGTAAGAAGAATGTTCGAATATATAGAAAAAGAAGTCGTTTTTCTTAAACGCGTTGCCGTCGGAGAAATTAAACTCGGCGGCGTAACTCGAGGTACCGTCAGAGAGTTAAGAGAGGACGAGATAGAATATTTGAATAAGCTATGAAAAATTATTCGGAGCGAACAAAATGAAAATATAGTTCGTTTCGAATAATTTCATATTAATATTTAGGCTTGTTTGCTTGACTAATTTTTCTTTTTGTTTTAGAATATTATACGTGAGAATTTGTTTTTAATTTCACAATTTGCAACATAAACTATTGGAGGTACTTTTAATGAAGAGTTTGACGGAGCTCGATAAAAAAATATCCGAAGCGAACAAAGAAGTTATCGCGTTGATCAACGATGTAACCGATGCCCGTTCTTTTGTGGAAGCGGATAAGTATATCGGCTCGGGAACCGATTTGGGTTATGCCGTAGGCGAAGGCGTCGTCAGCGGTTATGCGACGATAAACGATAATCAAATCGGTATTTTTGCCATTAACGGAAACACGTTGAAAGGCGGAATCGGAAAGAGCAACGCGGCAAAAATCGCAAAATGCGTTAATAATTCCGTAAAGATGTCCGTGCCCGTAGTAGGCATTATCGATACCGAGGGAGCAAGATTTGCCGAGGGTATCGAAGCTTTGGAGGGGTACGGCGAGATAATAAACGCGTTCGGCGCGGCGTACGGCGTGGTTCCGACTTTTTTGGTTGTTCGCGGCAATAATTTCGGAATGCTTTCTTATTTGCCCGCGTTCTGCGATTTTACCGTTTGTTACGAAAAAAGCGTTATGGCGACGACGAGTCCGCTTATTTTGGCTGCAAAATCGGTTGCGGACGTAAATTCCGTGGGAACTGCGGAATTAATGGCGAAGAACGGCGTTAGTTCCTTTACAGTGTCCGACGGCGAACAATTAAAAACGTTGTTGACGGATTTGATAGACGTAATGACTTTACCGGTTATCGACGGAGACGACGACGGAAACAGAGTATGCGATTCGATTGCCGACGAAGCGGACGTTCGTAACGTAATCGGTTCTGTGTTCGATAAAGGTAGTTTCGTAGAAGTTAAAAAGGATTACGCTCAAGAGGTCGTAACCGGTTTTGCTCGTCTTAACGGTATTGCCGTCGGCGTCGTGGCAAACGACGGTTCGAAAGAAGACGGTAGAATCACTTATTCCGCAGCGGAAAAAATTACCGATTTCGTAAATACTTTAGAAAGTTTCGGATTGCCGTTGGTTAATCTCGTAAATTCGAAAGGCGTCGTTAATTGTTTGCAGTGTCAGTCTAAATTAATGAAAAGCGTCGGAGAAATGATATATGCGTTGAACGTTTCTTCGTTGGAGAAAATTTCCGTTATCGTAGGTAACGCAATGGGCGCGGCTTACGTGGCTTTTGCCAATAAAAACGTTTACGATTACGTTATAGCTTGGGAGAATGCTAAAATAGGCATGCTTGACGGCAAGCAAAGCGCCGAGCTCGTATACGGCAGCGAAATTGCGAAAGCCGCCGATAAAAACGCAGCGAGAGAAACTTTTACGAAGGCGTACGAAGAAGAGAACTCGTCGGCATTGGTCGTAGCCGAAAAAGGATATATCGATAACGTTATCGATCCTGCCTTTACCAGACAGTATCTTATCGCGGCTTTGCAGGCGTTTATTGACAAGAGGTAACGAATATGCAATTATCAAGTTTGTTATTTTCGGCAAAAGCCAACATTTCGCTCGGTGACGCGTTGTTGGATTTTGTCATCGTAATGGTTATCGTTTTCCTCGTGCTTGTAGTTTTGATTGGTATAATATACTTGATGAAAGCGATATTCGCGATTGCGAGCAATTTGAAAAAGGAAAAAGAACAAACCGTATCCGCGCCTGTCGATGAAAAAGAGATCGTAACGTCTTGCGACGAAGAAGAAGTTGCCGCCGTAATAAGCGCAGTGTTGTCTCTTTATTATAGCGATGTTTGCGGTAGCGATAAAAAGGCGCCTTTTGTAGTGAAGAAAATATATAAAATCAAATAGAAAACTGTGTATATTAGGAGAATTTATTATGCGTAAATTTAATGTTAATGTTAATGGTAATTCATATGTCGTCGAAGTCGAAGAAATCGGTGCTGCAGGCGCAGTTGCCGTCGAACAGAAAGTTCAACCCGTTGCGGCTCCCGCTCCCGTTGCAAAGTCGGCTTCCGTCGGTAACGGAACTTCGGTAGAATGTCCCATGCCCGGCAAAGTTCTTAAAGTATGCTTCAAAGACGGAGATACCGTAAAAAAGAATCAGCCGATAATTATTTTGGAAGCAATGAAAATGGAAAACGAAGTCGTTGCTACCGCCGATGGCGTTGTTACATATGCGGTAAAAGCGGGCGACGACGTCGAATCTAAACAATTGATCGCAAGTATTAAATAATATAAGGCGGTTAATTATGGCAATTATTGAAATGTTAAAGGCGCTTTGGGAAAGCACAGGTATTTATACCGCGGGCGCTCAGTGGCAGAATTATGTAATGATTCTTATTTCTTTCGTGCTTTTTTATCTTGCTGTAGTAAAGAAATTCGAGCCGCTTTTATTGCTTCCCATCGCATTCGGAATGTTTATTATCAATATCCCCGGTTCGTTTAACGTATTGTACGGTATAGATCATCATCTGTCGGACGTCGAAGCACAGGAGGTTCTTTCTGCAATGGATTTGAACGCAGACGGTTTAATCGACGGTGTCAAATGCTTGTCTTTAAGTCAGATAGAGACTCAATTTGCCGGAATGTTTGATTTGTCGCAATATGCGCCGAACAGCTATTTCGTAGCCGAGTCCGTTGTCGAAGGCGGAACTTTACAGCTTGTTGAAGCTCGTTCGCTGAATTACGGTCTGTTTCATTATCTCGGAATGGGTGTGCAGTACGTAATTTATCCTCCGATTATATTCCTCGGTATAGGTGCGATGACCGATTTCGGGCCGTTGATTGCTAATCCTAAAAGTCTTTTGATGGGCGCAGGTGCTCAGCTCGGAGTTTTCGTTGCGTTTTTCGGAGCCATAGCTTTGGGAATATTCGATGAGAAAGAGGCTGCTGCTATCGGTATCATAGGCGGTGCGGACGGTCCTACGGCTATTTACGTAACGCAAAAACTTGCTCCGCATTTGTTGTCGACAATAGCGATAGCCGCATATTCGTATATGGCGCTTATTCCTATAATTCAGCCGTTTTTCATGCGTTTGCTGACTACGAAAAAGCAGAGAGCCATACGTATGGATAATCTTCGTCCCGTTTCCAAAAGAGAAAAACTCATATTCCCGATCGTCGTAACTCTCGTTGTCGGAATATTGTTGCCGGATTCGCTTCCTCTTTTGGGTATGCTTATGCTCGGTAATTTTATGAAGGAGAGCCTGTGCGTTGAAAGATTGGTAAAAACCGCAAGCAATGAACTTATGAATATCATTACGATTTTCCTTGGCGTAATAGTCGGAACCAAAGCGCAGGGCGCTACATTCCTTGATTTACAGACGTTGGGAATAATTGCGATGGGACTTGCGGCGTTTAGTTGCGGAACGATCGGCGGAATACTTACCGCGCATGTTATCAATCTGTTTTCCAAGAAAAAAATTAATCCGCTTATCGGAAGCGCCGGAGTTTCGGCTGTTCCGATGGCTGCGCGAGTATCTCAGGTTATCGGACAAGAAGAATGTCCCGATAATTATCTTCTTATGCATGCGATGGGACCGAATGTTGCCGGCGTAATCGGTTCGGCGGTTGCGGCAGGCGTATTTCTTGCGCTTTTCGCTTGATTATTTAGTGGAGGTTTAATACTATGGTAAAAATTATGGAAACTATTTTGCGAGACGCGCACCAATCTCAAGCCGCGACTCGTATGAGAATCGACGAAATGTTGCCCGTTGCGGATAAATTGGATAAAGCAGGTTTTTATGCTCTCGAAGCATGGGGCGGCGCTACGTTCGATTCTTGTCTCAGATATTTAAATGAAGATCCGTGGGAAAGATTACGCGTTTTGCGCAAAGCTATTCCGAATACCAAATTGCAAATGCTTTTGAGAGGACAAAACTTGCTCGGTTATAAGCATTATGCCGACGACGTGGTCGATTTGTTCTGCAAAAAGTCTATAGAAAACGGTATAGACATAATTAGAATTTTTGACGCGTTGAACGATGTTCGTAATATTAAAACGGCTGTTGACTCCACGAAAAAATACGGCGGAACTGCTGAGGTTGCGTTCAGTTATACGACTAGTCCGGTTCATAACGTAGAGTATTTCGTTAATCTCGCTTTGGAAATGGAAAAGATGGGTGCGGATATTATATGTATTAAGGATATGGCGAATTTGTTGTTGCCGTATGACGCATATAAGTTAGTCAGCGAGCTTAAAGCGAAATTAAAACCGGAAACTTTGGTTCACTTGCATACGCATAATACCGCGGGAACGGGAGATATGGTTAATCTTAAGGCGATAGAAGCCGGATGCGATATAGTCGATACCGCGTTGTCGCCTTTGGGTAACGGAACAAGTCAGCCTGCAACGGAATCGCTTGTAGCAACGTTAAAAGGCACTCCGTACGATACCGGTTTGGATTTGACCGCACTTAACGAATTGACCGTTTATTTCAAAAAAGTTGCAGAGCGTTTGCAAAACGACGGTTTCCTTAGTCCGAAAGTTCTTAAAGTAGATGTTAACGCATTGATTTATCAGGTTCCCGGCGGAATGTTGTCCAATCTTATAAGTCAGCTTAATCAGCAAGGCGCTTCGGATAAACTTTTGGACGTTTTGGAAGAAGTTCCGAGAGTAAGAAAAGACTTGGGTTATCCGCCTCTCGTAACGCCTTCTAGCCAAATAGTAGGTACGCAGGCTGTTTTGAATGTTTTGAACGGAGAACGTTATAAGATGATCACAAAGGAGACGAAGGGTGTGGTCGCAGGCGAATACGGCAAACTTCCGGTCGAACCTTCTAAGGAAATCATCGATAAAATTTTGGGCGGAGCGCCGAGAATTACGTGTCGTCCGGCAGATAAATTGGAACCCGAACTCGATAAATTGAAACTTGAAATTAAAGATTATATCGAAAACGAAGACGAAGACGTGTTGACGTACGCGCTTTTCCCGCAATTGGCAATACCTTTCTTTAAGCGTCGTAAAGCCAAAGAGATGGAAATCGATACGACAATTTATAACAAAGAAACTCAGGTTCATCCTGTTTGATTTTATACGATGTAATAACGGTAAATACTTGCGGCGGTAATGTTTGCTCCGCAAGTATTTGTCGATATTGAAAAAGGCGGACTTAATTATGAACGTAGCCGTTATAGGCGCAGGTGCGGCAGGATTGATGGCTGCGCATGAAGCTTCAAAAAATTGTAATGTATTATTGTTTGAAAAAAACGAAAAAGCGGGCAAAAAAATATATATAACAGGAAAAGGTCGTTGCAACGTTACTAATATGTGCGAGCCGAGCGATTTTTTCGAAAACATAGTCAACGGAAAAAAATTTATGATGAGCGCGATAAACGCGTTTCCGCCGATAAAAACAGTAGAGTTTTTGGAACGTTACGGAGTAAAGACCAAGGTCGAAAGAGGACGTCGCGTTTTTCCGGTATCGGATAAGTCAAGCGACGTTATTGCCGCGTTTGTTCGGTCGTTGCGCGTCGATAACGTAAAAACGGTTTACGAAGCGGTTAAAACGATTTCAGTTTGCAACGACGGATTTGAAATCGTTACGCATGAAAATAACGTTTTTGGCGTCGACAGAGTTATTTTGGCTTGCGGCGGCGTAAGTTACCCGTTGACTGGTTCGACAGGCGACGGATACGAATTCGTTAAAAAATTAGGGCATAAAATAAAACCGTTAGTTCCCGCGTTGGTCCCTATAAATTTGAAGCAAGACGTAAAGAGTTTGCAAGGTTTGTCATTAAAAAACGTTAAAGTAACGATAAATGCCGACGGCAAAACGTTTTCCGGGTTCGGGGAAATGCTTTTTACGGATAAAGGCGTTTCCGGTCCAGTTATCCTTACGTTAAGCAGTTTTGTTAACCGGCTGAATTTGAAAAATGCCAAATTGTATATAGATTTGAAGCCGGCTTTAGACGAAATTGCATTGGATAAACGCCTTTTGCACGATTTCGAGTTGTATAAAAACAAACAATATAAAAACGCTCTTGACGATTTATTACCTAAAAAATTAATTCAACCGTTTATAGAATTTTCGGGAATATCGAGCGACAAAAAGATAAATTCGATTTCCAAGACGGAACGTGCGAAAATTCTGAATTTAATGAAAAACATGGTTTTCGATATCGATTGTCTGGATGATATTAAATACGGAATAGTGACGTCGGGCGGAGTCGAATTAAGCGAAATTAATCCCAAAACGATGGAGAGTAAAATAGTTAAAGGTCTATTCGTTGCCGGCGAAATGCTCGATATAGATGCATTGACGGGCGGATATAATTTGCAGTTGGCGTTTTCGACCGGGTACGTTGCCGGAAAAAACGCAGGAGGAAATATATGATTATAGCTATTGACGGGCCTGCAGGAGCAGGAAAAAGTACTGTGGCAAAAAAACTCGCAGGTATTTTAAACATTATGTATATCGATACGGGTGCGATGTATCGCGCTATCGGTTTAAAATCGAAATTATGTAATGTTTCGTGCGAACAGGTTGCCGAGATAGAAAAAATATTAAAAAATACTTCTATCGAGTTAAAATACGAAAACGGCACGCAGAAGGTTTTTTTGGACGGCAATGACGTTTCCTGCGAAATACGAGCCAACGATATATCGAAAATAGCCAGCGACATATCTGCCGTTCCTGCGGTTAGATATGCTTTGGTGGATATGCAACGTCGTCTTGCTGCGAACGGGAACGTTGTTCTTGACGGACGAGACATCGGAACTTTTGTTTTACCTAACGCCGAATATAAAATTTTTTTGACTGCAAGCGTCGAAGAACGTGCAAATCGTCGTTATGCCGAATTGTTGCAAAGAGGACAATCGGCAGACTTCGACGAGGTAAAAAAGGATATCGAAACACGCGATTATAATGATTCTCACCGAGTTTTAGCTCCTTTGAAAAAAGCCGACGACGCCATTGAAGTCAATACGACAGGATTGAATATAGAGCAGGTTTGCGAAAAAATCATTTGTATTATTAAGGGTTGAGTCATATGAAATGGTTTCTTTATGTTTTACGCGCGATAGTTTATTTACCGTTTTCTCTTTTGTATCCGGCAAAGGTTATAAATAGAAAAAACATGCCTAAGGACAAAATAATAGCTGTCAGTAATCATTTGAGCGCATTGGATATTGTATTGGAAACCGCATATTTGCCGGGTTTTCGTTATACTCTCGCAAAAAAAGAATTAAGCAAGAATAAGTTTGTCGGAAAATTTTTAACGTGGCTGGGAGCTATTTACGTCGATAGGGGTAAGGCAGATTTGGCTGCGACGAAAAAAGTTCTTTCCGTATTAAAAAACGGCGTCGGACTTGCCATATTTCCAGAGGGAACTCGTAATAAAGAAAACGGCGAGCTTATGCCGATAAAAGAAGGCGCCGCTATGTTTGCAATAAAGAGTAAAACGAACATAGTTCCCGTTATAATTCACGAGAAGGCTAGAATTTTTCATAAAAACTATATATATGTCGGCAATCGGTTCGATTTGTCCGAATATTATGGTCGCAGGCTTGATTCTGATTGTTTGAAAGCCGCATCGGAAAAAATCAGTATGCATATGAAACAAACGCAGAACGAACTTAACGATTATATTTATTACAATAAAAACAAACAAGGAAAAAAATTAAAGAAAAACGCTGCTAAGGCAAAAAAGAACGTAGAACGTTTTCTCGGGATTTGATTTATGAAGTTGATAATTTCTCGTTATTGTGGTTTTTGTTACGGTGTAAAACGAGCCGTGGATCTTGCTTTTGAACATGCGAATTCTGATACGTTTATTTTGGGTGAGCTTATTCATAATAGACAAGTAGTCGACAGATTATCCGAAATGGGCGTTAAAACCGTGACTAGTATCGAAGGTCTTGCCGGGAAATCAATTATTATCCGTTCTCACGGAGTGAAAAAAAATTTTTATGAGTACGCAAAAGAGAACGGAGTGAACGTGATAGACGCTACTTGTCCCAACGTTAAGCGTATTCAGCGGTTGGTCGAAAAGTATTATTCGGAAGGTTACCATATCGTTATAATCGGAAAAGCGTCGCATCCGGAAGTGATCGGAATAAACGGTTGGTGCGACGATACCGCAACGATAATCGGTGACGATTATGATTTAAAATCGTTACATAAATACGAAAAGTTGTGTTTTGTGACGCAAACAACGTATTTAATGGAAAAATATTTGAATATTTTAAAAAAAATTCGTCAAGAACGATTCAAAACAGTTGAAATATTTAACACAATTTGTTATACTACTATCAGTCGACAAAAAGACGCTGAAAAAATTGCGAGATTATGTTCGAAAGTTTTGGTAATAGGTAGCAGTGTAAGTTCAAACACAGGTAAACTGTTTCAAATTGCAAAAGAACATGGAGAAGCTTTTTTTATCGAATGTTTGAGCGACCTATATAATATTAAATTTTGCACTAATGATGTTATAGGAGTAATAGCAGGTGCGTCAGCTCCGGAAGAGCTGATTATGGAGGTTAAACAGTACATGAGTCAAGAGTTAGGTGCGGTAACGGTAAGCGAAGATTTCGCGAAGGCGGTTGAAGAGTCTTTCGTTTCTTACAGAGTAGGCAAGCGCATTAAGGGAACCGTAATTTCGGCGGACGAGAAAGGAATTAAGCTGAGTATCGGCGGAAAGAACGATGGTTTTATTCGTAAAGAAGACGTCAATATCGACGGCAGCTACGAACCCGAGCAGTTTACGCAAGGAATGGAATTAGAAACAAAGATAATTTCGACTAACGATCCTGACACCGGATGCATTCTTCTTTCCAAAAAAGAAATCGATGAAATTAAAGAAGCCGATAAGATTGTTGAGACGATTCGTAACGGAGAGTCGTTCGATATTACGATTGACAAACCCGTCAAAGGCGGTCTTTTAGCTAAGTTGGGTACTTATTCTGTTTTTATTCCTGCATCGCAGATAAAGGAAAGATTCGTAAGCGATCTTAAAGCTTATGCAGGTAAGAAGATGAATGTCGTTGCTTTGGAAATCGATGACGCTAAACATAAGATCGTAGCTAGTCATAGAAAAATAGTCGAAGCAGAGAAGGCCGAAAAGGCTGAAATCTTCTGGACTCATGTTGTTCCGAACGTAGTCGTAAGCGGCGTGGTTAAAAGAATAACTCCGTTTGGCGCGTTTGTCAGCGTTGACGGCGTTGATTGTCTTGCTCATATCGTAGATTTGTCTTGGACTCATATTAAGTCCGTTGACGAAGTTTTGACAATCGGTCAGTCTTATGAATTCCTTGTTTTGGTAGCCGATAGAGAAAAAGGTAGAGTTTCGCTCGGTTATAAGCAGTTGCAACCTCATCCGTTCGTTGCTTGTATGGAAAAGCATCCGATCGGATCCACGCTCAAGGGAAAGGTCGTTAGCGTAGTTCCGTTCGGCGTTTTTGTAGAGGTTGAGCCGCACATCGAAGGTTTGGTTCATGTTTCCGAAGTTGCTCATTCTTTCGTAAAAGATATCAACGAAGCAGTTAAGGTCGGAGATGAAGTAGAAGTCAAAGTTTTGAACTACGATGAAGCGAACAAAAAGATAAATCTTTCCATTAAGGCTTGTTTGCCCGAAGAAGTTAAAGTTTCGAAGCCTGCAGACGCTGAAGATGCAGAAGCACCCAAGAAAGTTAAAAAAGTTAAGGCTAAAAAGCTTGAAACAGAAGAAGTGGAATGGAGCGAGGATATTTCTAACAATCCGTTCGCAGATCTTCTTAAGGATCTTAATATTAAAGAGTAATTTGAAAGGTGTAAAGCCGTTATCGTTAGTAATACGATGACGGCTTTATATATTAAAATCTATTCGATTACTAATAAACGATTTTTGCTGTTTAATAATTTGAGAAAGTTGCTTTTATAAAAAATGAGAGGTTCTCGCTTTAGAAAAAATTAAGCACTTATCGTTATGTATTCGATACTGCGATTGATAAATTAGAAAATAAAATCGTATACTTTAAAAATTTTAACGCATATAACGAATTATGAATATATTTGATTTACATAATGATATTATTACTTCCGAACTGACCGAATACGAACTGAAAAATCGTGTTAACGGCGAATTATCGAACAATAATAAGATAATATATGCCATTTGGACGACTTTATTGAATACGGATGAATTCGTAACCAAGTGTGAATATATCAAAAAAAATAATATGATGAGCGCAGTAGAGGATTGCGGGTTTATAAAAGATGATTTTGAAATTGCGCTTATGGCTAATCCGTTATATTGTTCGTTGACATGGAATTACGATAATGAATTGGGTGGCGGCGCGTGTGGGGAAAGTGGTCTTACGGAAAAAGGAAAGAAATTCATCGAATATCTGAATAAGCATGATATTGCGCTCGATATTTCGCATTTGAACGAGAAAACGTTTTGGCAGGCTATTGATATTGCCGATCGTGTCCTTGCGTCTCATAGCGATTTATACGAATTAAAGGAACATGAAAGAAATCTTAATTATAGACAGATCGAGGCTATAATAAAGAAAGACGGAGTTATCGGCTTAACGCCTGTTCCTTCTTTTGTAAATAATGGTTATGAAGGATATATCGGCGCTATCAATTGCTTTATCGAAAAATTCGGCAACGACAATATTTCGATCGGTAGTGATTTTTACGGTAGCAAAGGGATTGCTGGATTGCGAAATTATAACGAATTAAATCAAGCGATAAGCAGTTTGATTGCCGATAAAAATATACTCAAAAAAATTCTGTTTGACAATGCGGCTCGCTTTTTCGGAACGAAACAAAGCTTGTTCGACAAAAATATGTGAAATGTTTTTAATCTATTGTAAAAAAAATTGCTCGATTCCGTGTTTTTGATTCATGAAAGTTAGAAAAATATAAATTCCGGTTGCTTTTTCGTTGACATATTTTATCTGTTGTGATAATATCTAATAGTGTTAGTTATTATATCTAAAGGTCAAAGGAGATTGTTATTATGGTTTTATATTTTTCTGGTAGCGGAAACAGTCGTTATGCGGCTGAGGTAATTGCGGCAAACACAAACGATTCGGTCGTTTCCATTAATAAGAAATTAAAGAAAAACGATTTAAGTCCGATCAAATGTAACGGAAATTTAGTTATTGTTTGTCCGAATTATTGCGGAAGAATTCCTAAGGTAGTGGAAGAATATTTGCGCAAAATAGAAATTACGGCAAACAATGTTTATTTTATATGTACTTGTTATCAATCCGGTTGGAATGTTGAAAAATATTGTCGGAAATTAGCAAGTGCATTAAATATTCGTTATTGCGGAACGGTATCCGTTGCCATGCCGCAATGTTATGTTGCGAATTATCCCGTGCTTAATCAAAAAGACGCCGAAATCGAAGTTTTGAAAACTACGGAGATATTCGAATCCGTTGCTTCTGCGATTAACGAAGGAACTTGTTTTAATAGAGAAAAAGTGGGGCTTCGAGGAAAATTTATGTCAAATATAATGGCGCCTGTTTTTTATCCTATGATGGTTACAGCGAAAGGATTTAAGGTAAACGACAAATGCGTCGGTTGCGGTAAATGCGTCGATTCTTGTTCGTTGAATAATATTTGTCTTGAAAACGGTAAGCCTGTGTGGTCGAATAAATGTACGCACTGTATGGCTTGCATTCTCTCTTGTCCGGAAAAAGCAATCGATTTTAAAAATAAAACGCAGAGCAGAGAACGCCATTTTATTACGCTTACTTATAAAAAAAATAAATGATTGCGTCGTTTGAAACGCGTTGACGAGGGATCAAGATGAACAATGAAGAAAAAGCTAAAGTTTTTTTGGCTAAATTTTATGAAAACAGACCGAACGAAATTTTTGAAAAGTTTGACGATAACAGCAAAGGTATTTTTGTAATATTGCGTTTATTGGAACAATCGACGGATAAGATTTATTCGGGTGATATTAGTAGGAAACTGCATTTTACGACGCCGAGAGTGGCGGCTGCGTTAAAAACTCTTGAAAAAAAAGGTTATATCGAGCGTTATGTTTCTCGGCGAGACGCGCGAAGAACTGTTGTCGTTATTACTGAAGTCGGTAAAAATGCGTTGAAAGAACGCGAAAATAAGCTTTTAAGGTTTGTAGAAGAGCTTATCGACGTTGTGGGAGAGGAAGATATGAACGAGCTTTTACGCATAATGATAAAATTACAAAACGCAATAACAAGCAAATAATGAAGGAAACAATCTTTGTTTTTGTAAATGATTCGATTATATAAAAGAAGGTGGTTGGTATGAATTGGTTTAATTATTATGGACTTATTTTTGTGGCTGTTTTGTTGATACCGAACATTGTTTACGCCATAAAAAATAAAAACGGCTTTAACGGTAATTATCATAACAAAACGGCGGAAATTTTTGAGCAAATAGGCAGATACGCTTGTTTCATTCTAATGATTTTTAATATTCCGTATACTTGGGTGGGATTTTGGTTTTCCTACGGGTTAACGATTTATCTTGTTACGAATTCCGTGTTGGTTTTTGCGTACTGCTTAATTTGGATAATATTACGAAAAAATTCGGGCAGAGTTAAAGCATTGTTGCTTTCGCTCATACCGTCGTTAATGTTTGTTTTTTCGGGTGTAACGATTGCAAGTATACCGTTGTTTTTGTTTTCTGTAATATTCGCCGTCAGTCATATTTTAATTTCCGTCAAAAATTCCGATTCAGACAATTCTCGCTCAAAAACAAGAAAGAACAGCCTTATAACCGTATTGGCTACGTTATTGTCGTTTGTGTTTGTTATTACGGGAACGTTCGGCGGTATAATCTTAACAGGGCAAAACAATTTTGCTAAGCTTAACAATATGTCGGCTAAAGAAATGATAGATTATTGCTTGGATAAAGACAGTAAAATCAGTATAGCCGTAAT
>CAZQAC010000012.1:0-34879 GCA_964591125.1 uncultured Lachnospiraceae bacterium | reverse complement strand
AGCGGGTGCGAGATATTTTCCGTTTGCGTCGATAACTTTCGTATTTTCGCCAATGCAATGTTTACAATCGCCGACCATTGCGATTCTTCCGCAAACAAGAGCGACGTCTGTGTTTTCTATAATTTCATGTGTGCAAACGTTAATCAGTTTAGCGTTCGTTATTACGGTATCCGCTTTTTCGTTGCCTGTAGCGACAGCCGACAATTTTGAGGAACATTCCCAAAGCGGCTTTTTTGTAAATTTATTGATCATTGAGGTTTTCTCCTTTGTAAAAATTTTTGTTTATTCATAGTCTACGACGTTAATCCAATCGAGAAGGAACGCTCTTTCTTCCGGTTTACCTTTAACCGATTGCGATGCGGCGACGACGGGCAGCCATTTTTCGACGTATTTTCTCGGCGTGTTGCTTTTTTCGCAAAAAGAATTAAGATATAATTCAGCGAATTCGTCTTCTCCGTTTAGCTTAAAAACAAGATAAGTTCTGGCAATGTCTGCGGAGGCGTTACCCTGAGTCACGTGTGACCAATCGATGACGTATGGTGTTCCGTCTTTTGCGATAATGACTTTACTTGGATTGAAATCTCCGTGACAAACTTTATTGTGTTTGGGCATTCCTTCCAATCGAGTGTGCAAGTCGTAACGCGTCGTCGCGTCAAGCTCCGCAAACATAATTTTATTGTTCATTTTGTCTTTTAATTTCGTGAGCAACGGCGAACGTTTTGTATGAATTTCCATTTGCACTTTTACGAACAAATCAAGATATTCTTCGCGTTTTTCGGGATGCTCGGCAATTAGAACTGAAAGCGTGTCGCCGTCGATTTTATCGGTAATGATAGCCCATCTGTCGTCGATTTTGGTTACTTCGCGCAGTTTGCTGATGTGAAGTCCGGTTTCTTCCACTCGTGCCAAATTCAAAGCTTCGTTCAGAACGGATGTTTTAGGGAAGTCTGCGGGGAATAATTTAATGGTGCTGTTTCCCTCGTGATATATTATTTTAATATCGGAGGGAAAGTCGCTTTTTATATTCATCATTTTTATCTCCGTTTATTTATTTTAAATATTATATCAAATATAAAAGAAATAATCAAGTAAAATGCGAAAAAAATAGAATCGGAAATAAGTGCCTTAAAAATGCGATTTTGTGGATAAAACAAATTGTTATATCGTTAAAACGCAATTTTAAAGTACTATGTCTGATATAATAGTCGGAAGTTTTGCGTATAAATTTTTATTTTTTGCTAATGCTCTAAAATTATTTGACAAAAAACGACATTATCGTATTTTTCGGAAATATTGTTAATTATATTTACCATTTCGACGTGAAATGGTAAAAAAGTTTAAATAACCCGTCTTTTACTAATCGTTGTTATTTATCGAAACGGAAGCATATGTGTGTTTTGTTAATTTTGATTGCTACGTTATTTTTGTGTAAAATTGTGTGTTTGTTGTATAAGTATCTAATCTTTTTTGCCTTTGCCGAATTTCGTTCTAATGTTTTTATTTAGATAGTTTCACATTTATTTTTTTCAAAACGTCATTAAACTACAAGACAAAACGATAAAAAAATGGTAAAATATAATCAAAGAAAATAATGGGAGGAAGCGAATTGATTTACGGCGTAACTTTTTGCCCTGAACTGATTGTCGAAACCGAAAGTAAAAACGTTGTGTCAGGCGGTCGAAACGATGTTTTTCTTAAAGGTATGACTGTTAGCGGAGGCTGTTTGACTGTTTCTGAATACTATGCAACTGCGAAATATCGCGACGTAGTGTTTGTCGGCGATTACATTAAAAAATTTGCGGAGAATTGCTTGAGGGAAAAAGACTGTATTTTTCTTCCTTGCTCGAACGATGTCGATTTTTCTTTTGTTGTCAAATCGAATAAACGAACGTCATTTAAATGCATGAATGATAATACATTTTCTTTTGATGTTTTCGAATTGGTAAAAGTGATGGACGGCATGTCTAAAGACGACGTTATGGTTTTAAACGAGGATATCGGCAATTTAACGAATCCCGATTTCGCGTCGGAACTTTTCACCGAAGCATATCGTAGAAAAATCGGTTTGATTTTAAGGTGCGATTCGGTTGCGATTAAAGCCGCGTTGAAGTATGGCCCGAATTGTTTGTTTGTCGATAAGAACGTTTTGTCCGATTATTTCGGAAAAACGCCGCTCAAAGAAAACGATTTCATAGAATGTGCGATAAATCTGCAAAAGTTCGGAGCTTCGTCCGTTATAGTTCAAATCAGTAATAAAGTCATTGTCGGATTGGATGATTTCGGAGGAATATACAGAGCGGAGTTGAACGTGAAACGCGAGATAAAGGATGTTTTGTCTGCTTTGATTGGCGGTTTTATGTCGGCGCTTGAAGAAAAAGAACGGTTTTATAATGCTTTTTGCTATGCTGTTCATTCCGTTTGTAGCGATTCTTCCGTAATAAAAATAGAAACGCTTCGAACGCCGGTAAAAAAAGAAGTCATACGAAATATTTCTCATTATCTTAAAGAAAACAAAAATATTTCTTTGAGTGAAAAAGAACTGAATATTTTGGATCTTGCCGTATTTTCGCAACTCCCGATGCTCGATATCGGAACGGTGGAGAAAGAAACGGTCGGAATGGATAAGGCGTGCAAAATATTTTCGGATAAAATTCCCGACGGCAGAGTGAGTCTCGGTTTGATCGTTCCTCAAACGTATCCGCTGCTTGCGTTGTGTTCACAGGGAAAGCGATTTGGTTCCGCCGTCATTACTCGCAGAAAATCGGTTATAGATAAAGAAAGAGTGGTTCAGTTTATCGCTATGACGATTCGGTTGTCGAACGGTGATTACGTTGTGTCGTTCAGTGGTACTGACGATACGATAGTCGGGTGGAAAGAGGATTTTTATTTGTTGTACGACAGTCCGACTCAATCGCAATTGTGTTCGGTAGATTATTTGAATGAAACTTTTTCCGAAATCGAAGAAAATGCAAAGGTTTATATCGTCGGACATTCGAAAGGCGGTAATCTGGCTATTTACGGAGCTGTCGGCGTTGATTCGAAATATCGCGATCGAATAGCCAAAGTTATTAATTTTGACGGACCGGGATTTACAGAAAAGTTTTATAAACGAGAAGGATTTGAAACAATTAAAGAAAAAATCGTCGCTGTAATTCCTCAGCTTTCGGTTGTGGGTAGACTGTTTATTCACGAAGAAAACGTTATGATAGTAAAAAGTTGCTTTGCGGGTATTTATCAACACGATTTGCTTTCTTGGGAAACTTCCGGAGAAAATTTTACGCTTGTTCCGAAACTTGACGAATTGTCCGATAAAGTTCAGAATAAAGTAAACGAAGTCACCGTCAAACTAACGCCGCTTCAGCGTAAAATATTTGTCGAGGGATTGTTTTCGATGTTGTATTCGACAGATTCGTTTACTTTGACGGAATTGTTGCGAAACAGGGGAAAACTTTTTGGAAGCTTTTTTAAGTGCGATTCGAAAACGAGAAATTTGTTGTTTAAGGTAACGGTTGAATTGGGCGCAGACAGATACGTGAGAGAAATGCTTATGGTGTCTTTACGAGAGTCTGAAAAAATGCGGCGAAAAAAAGATTTCGAAGAGATAACGATAATTAAAGGCGACATCGACAGTGCAATAGAATCTATCGGTGTAATTGACGAGAACGAAAGAAAATAAAAATTAAGGAGTTATTTATGATAGCGATAATAGGTGCGATGGATGTGGAAATATCCGGAATAGTACAAAAGTTGAGCGACGCAAAAAAAACGAATGCAGTAGGCTTTGAATTTGTTCAAGGATTGTTCGAGGGTAAAGAATTAGTGGTTTGCCGATGCGGAGTGGGTAAAGTAAGCTCGGCTGCTGCGACTGCAGTGTTGATTCAACTTTTTAAGCCGGAATTGGTTTTGAACGTCGGGGTGGCAGGCGGAGCGTTTCCGCTGAAACAAGGCGATATAGTTATTGCCGAAAAAGCCGTTCAGCACGATTACGACGCTACTGCCGACGGATTGATTAAAGGACAGATCACCGGATTCGATTCGCCTTATTTGGAGTGTGACGGCGGTGTTTCCGCAAAGTTGAAAGCGGCGGCGGATAGTTGCTCGTATAAATCTGTTGTCGGGGTTATAGCAACGGGCGATGAATTTATAAACAGCAAACAAAAAGCGTCGGAAATAACTCGTGATTTTAATGCGTACGCTTACGATATGGAAACGGGGGCAATTGCGGAAGTCTGCATGATTTGTAAAACCAAATTTGCGGCGCTTAGAGCCGTATCCGATAACGGAGACGAGTGCGCTGCCAAAAGTTTTTATGAATTTCTTACCGAAGCCGTTGAGCATAGTATCGATATTTTGACAAAATTTATTAAAAATTATTGAGAATCGACGCGTTTTAAGTAATATGTCACGCATAGCATTGTTTGCTTTTGCTCGAATAGAATAAAAAGTCAAAGCAAATAATATAGATATTATGTTATTAGTGCTTATAAAATCTATATTGACGTTTTTTCTTATATTCTTTGTAATAAGATTAATGGGCAAACGGCAGTTGGGCGAAATGCAACCGTTTGAACTTGTGATAACGCTTATAATCGCGGAAGTGGCATGTATTCCGATGAACGATCCGTATATTCCTTTTTATTACGGAGTAATTCCTATAGTGACGCTTTCCTTTTTGCAGGTGCTGTTTTCGTTTCTTTCCGAAAAATTTTTGCCGATCAGGCGAATGGTTGCGGGCAGAGCGGTAACCGTTATAGATAAAGACGGAATAAACGTAGACAATTTGAAAAAGTTGAACATGAACGTAAACGATTTAATAGAAGTTATTCGTTCTAACGGAGACGCCGATTTGAACGAAATTATGTATGCCGTGATAGAAACGAACGGGAAGGTTTGTATTGTTAAAAAGAATGCTCAACAGCAGGTATTTCTTCCTATATCTGTTATATTGAACGGAAAATGGCAAGAAAAGAATGCGGAATTTACTTCTATCGACAAACAAAGCATGAATAAATTATTGCAAAGTAACGGAAAAAAACTCGAAGACATCGTATATGCCGACGTTCGACAAAACGGCGAAGTTTATGTTGCGCCGAACAGCGGTTCTTGTTTCGGCGGAACGGTTGAGCTTGTAAAAGGAGGCAATTGGTGAAAAAGCTTGCAACGATAAGTGTTTTTCTTGCTGTCGTCATTGCCTTTGCTTGTTTTGAATTATGGCTTGACACAAGGAATTATAAAAAACTTTCGGAGGAATTGCGTGCTTTTCAAATTGTTTTGAAGGCAAACGAAGAAGATATTTCGGTTCGAGAGGTAAGGAATGAATACGAAAGAATCAAGAAAGGCTGGGAAGAAACAAGCGTATTTTCAATGATGATTACCAATCATAATATAATTCGGTCGATAAACGAAAAATTGGCATATTTGGACGGATATATAGAAACCGGCGTTTATTCCGACGCGTTGTCCTCCACGATTGCGCTTATTAAGATAAGCGACGATTTAAGATGTGAAAAAAATCCGGTAATGGGTAATCTTTTTTAATTGCATATTTAACCGAAACGTTGTATAATATTATAGATGAAATTCGTGGAATTGAAAAAACGAATAAAAAGCGGCGAACGTAAACCCGTTTATTTATTGACGGGCGACGATCCTAATGTAATCGAACGAGCGAGAGATATTATTTTGTCGCTCGTTACCGTATTGCCGGAACTGAATATAACAAAATTCGACGAATCTGCCGACTTAAAGGAAATCGAAGCTTGTTGTCGAAGTTTTCCCGTAATGAGCGAAATAAGAGCGGTGTGCGTAAGAGATTATAAAAGTTCGCTGGACGGGATGAGCAGTTATTTCAACAATCCGTCGCCGTCCACCGTTCTCGTCTTTTCCGTAGCGTCGCTGACGAACAATTTTTCGAAGTTTATATCTAAATTCGAGATTGTCGAATGTAATACGCTACCTCAGGACGTGCTCGAAGCATACATAGAGAAATCGGTTGCGGCTAACGGATGTCGAATTACGAAACAGGCTGCCGATTTGTTGATTAAGTATAGTTCTGGAAAACTTGCCGCTATAGAAAACGAAACGCAGAAACTTTGTTTGTTGACAGATTTGATTAAGGAAGATGACGTAAAGTCGAATGTTAACGCGGACGCGGAATATAAAATATTCGAACTGTCCGACGCAATAGGCAAAAAGCAAGGCGAAAAAGCCATTCAAGTTTTGCAAGGATTGCTTTCTGACGGATTTGCTCCCGGAGCTTTATTCGGAATGCTCGAATCTCATTTCAGACGTTTGTTGTATGTTGCGATCAATAAAGAGGACGACAATCTTGCCGCGCAGCTCGGAGTAAAAGAAGGCGCCGTCAGAATCGCGTTACGTACCGTTATGAGTTATAAACCCACTACGTTAAAAAAAATATACGATTGTATAGCGGAAGACGAACGTTTGTTTAAGAGCGGAACTGTCAGAGATAAAGACGCGATATTTTCCACCGTGCTTAAAACAATAAACATGTAAATGGATTTTTATCGTAAAAGTTGCAAAAAATTATTGATTATTTTTTGCGAAAATTGTATAATAGTAAAAAAGAAACAGAGGCGACTTTCATGACAACGTTTTTGAATAATATAAAAAGTCATTTTTCCACTCCGCTCGATACGTGCTTAGCTATTGCGGATTTTGTTATATTGGCGGTTTTGATATATTTTTTCTGTAAGTTTTTAAGAAAAAACAACGCGACGCGAATTATAAAAGTTTTTGCCGTGTTAGCTGTTATAGGAATTTGTTTTATTGCGGTCAAAGATAAAATGCCTTTGATGGGACATATTTTTTCATACGCGGTGTTGGCGTTGATATTGATGTATTTTACGGTTTTTCCGCACGAATTCAAACGTTCTCTTTGGAGACTTGCAAGCCCAAAAGAACACGAATCTTCTTATACGACCAAATACGATTGCTCTTACGAACAGTTGCAAAGCTCTGTTTCGGAAATAGTTAAAGCCGTTCAGAATATGTCTAAGAGAAATGTCGGCGCGCTTATAGTGATAGCTCCGGACGATATTCCCAAACATATTCTCGAAAGCGGAACGCCTCTCGACGCTTATATATCCTGTCAATTGCTCGAAAGTATTTTTAACACAAAGGCGCCTTTGCATGACGGAGCCGTTTATATTCGCGGAGATAAAGTTCGCGCTGCCGGTTGTTTTTTGCCGCTTACGCAAAAAACAGACATAGACAAAGATATGGGAACTCGTCATCGGGCGGCGATCGGCGTTACGGAAGAATATAATCATCTTGCCATTGTCGTATCGGAAGAAACGGGAATTATTTCGGTTGCTCGCGGCGGAGAGATGGAACGTTATTACGACACCGAGATGCTTACGGAAGTGTTGGAGCAGGCTTACGGATTAAAAGCTTCGCTCAATCTCGGCGATAAAAAAGATTGGAGGTTGTGATTGCCATGAAAGAAAAAAAGAATAATAAAGAAAAGGGTAGGGTTGCGACCTTCATGCGCGGTTTATTTGTCGATAATATCGATTTGAAAATTTTTTCGGTCGTTTATGCCGCTATTATCGGTTTGATGGTAATCGGTTTCGGTATTTAAGTTTATTGTCGGTAAAGCAAGTCGGAAATATCGAAAAGAGAGCTATGCGTCGAGTGTAGGATCTTTTTTTGCGTAAAATTTCGGCTGTTAAATTAATTTGCATTAAAAAAGACCGTTTGTTCAAAACGGAATACGTTCGTAAAATATTTTACATTGTATTTCGCAATGGATGTCAACGGTCTTATTATTTTATTTTTAAATAAATTTTACCAATTCTTTTTTTCTTTGGAAAAATCTTTGTTGTGTTTTCTTTCTTCGCGCATTTTGGCGAACCATTCAACTGTTTCGGGAGCGTAGTGAGAAAAGAACAAACTTGTACTATTGTCGAGATCTGAGATTTTTTGCATATCTTCCGACGTTAGTTCGAAGTCAAAAACATCAAAATTTTCTTTCATTCTTTCGATGTGAGTCGATTTTGGAATGACGACGACTTCTCTTTGAATGTTCCATCTAAGCATAATTTGAGCGGTCGTTTTATTGTGTTTTGCACCGATTTCTTTTAGCGTTACGTTGTCGAAAAGCCCGTTTCTGCCTTCTCCGAACGGCGCCCAACTTTCGTGAACCACGTTGTATTTGTCCATCCATTTTCTCGCTTCCTTTTGCTGACAAAACGGATTGGTTTCGATTTGGTTTACCATTGGTTTGAATTCGTTAAAACATGCAAATTCCACAAGTCGGTCCGGTCCGAAATTGGATACTCCGATTGAGCGAAGCTTGCCTTTTTCGTAAAGCTCGACAAGAGCTTTCCAAGCTCCGTAAATATCCCCGAAAGGCTGATGGAGTAACATGAGATCGATATAATCGGTTTGTAATTTTTTCAAACTTTCTTCGACGGATTTTTTACATTCGGAGTATCCGTAATGTTCTATCCAAACTTTGCTCGTTAAAAAAATTTCCTCTCTCGGAACGTTTGAATTTTTTATTGCATTTCCCGTTTCTTGCTCGTTAAAATAGCTTTGCGCGGTATCGATGTGCCGGTATCCTACGTTCAGTGCGTCGGATACGCATTTTTCACATTCGTCTTTGCTAATTTGATAAACGCCGTAGCCTAAAATAGGCATTTTTACGCCGTTGTGTAACGTTACGTATTTCATAAAACTCCTTATTTGTCTAAATTTTTAATAAATTTTACGTGTTCTTCGACGCTTTTGTTGAATAATCCTTGTTTAACGTTAAGATGTGAGTCGATATTCTTAAAATCTTGCATGGAATTTTCCACGTATTTTTCGTCGTTTGTATAGCTGTTTTCGAACAGCACGATTTCGCCTTCGTAGCCTTTTAGTTTTTCGATCAGAGTGGCGATCGGAATGGGAAAAGTGTACCACCAAATGGGATAGAACAGCAAAATTCTGTCGTATTCGTCAAAGTCTACGTTCGGGATATCGATTGCCGGATGAATGTGCAATTTCCATTCTTTTTTTGCCTCGACATAAGCGCAGGTGTCGTAATCGTCGGAATAGTGTTCGGTTCTTTCGATTTTAACGACGTCATAGCCAAAATGTTTGTTTGTTTCTTTAACGAGCTTGTCGGTGTTGCCTGACCACGAAAAATAAATAATTAAGTTTTTCATTACGGTTTCTCCTTTTGACATAATTTATTTATTGCGATATAATATATTTTAGAACTCGGGAGTTACTCACTGTCAAGCGAAAAATGATAAAAGTTTAAAATTTTTTCAGGAGAGATTTTATGTATTCGATGAAAGAATGTTGCAGACTGACCGGTCTTAGTTACGATACGTTAAAATATTATTGTAATCTAGGTCTTGTTCCGAACGTAAAAAGGGATAAAAACAGCAATTATCGAGTGTTTGACGACGCCGATGTAAATTGGATAAAAAGCCTGATTTGCTTAAAAAAATGTCATTTGTCGATAAAAGAGATGCGACGATATATCGATTTGTGCAGGTCCGGGAAAGAGAGTATCAACGAAAGAAAAGAAATGTTGCTTAAACATAAAAAAGAAATCGAAGAAGAAATTTGCGTGTTAAAAGAAACGTTGGATTTTATTGACAAGAAAACAATGCTCTACGATAAATTTTTGTTCGGCGAAGTCGAGTATTATTCTTATTTAATAAAAAAATAATTAAAACGATTGCTTGGTTTTTTTGATGCCGAACCGATTAGCTAAACTATTGACAAAAAATAAAAGAAATGGTAAAATTGAATCAATAACATGATTATGTTGGGGAGGATATATTATGGATAAATTGAGTAAAAAAAACAAGACTTGGATTACTTCTGCTCATCAGGGATATGTTCGCGACGGAGTGTGTCCCAACACTTTGCTGGCTTATTGTATTGCAGCCAAAAAAGGTGCGGATATGATAGAAGTTGACGCACGAATGACGAAAGACGGGGTTCTTATTGTGAATCACGACGCGACAGTTAAAGGGTATTCGAAAGAAGGCAAAGCGGTCGAATATGAAATTAGCGAAACCGATTACGACACCATTTCGTCCGTCTGTTTGTCTCAAAACGGAGAATCTTATAATTACGTTCCGACATTGGATAAGGCTCTGAATTTGGCATATTTTGGCGGAATGTGTATAAATATTGATTTGAAAGAAGGAATGTTGCACGCAAGGGAAATTGCGAGGGAGGTTGTTGCTTCCGGAATGAGAGGCAGGACGGTTTATGCTACTAACGGTGCAGGCGTTGAAGCGATTCATGCGATTTTAGAAATCGATCCGGATGCTTTTTTTATTGACACGAAGGCTAATTTTACAAAAGAAAAACTGAAAGACGTTGTTGATTATCCTGCCAAATGTTTTGTTTATACGTCGGATTTTTCTGCCGAAAACATTGCGGAAATAAGAGAAAGCGGTTGCATGTTGGCGGCTATTTCTATTAATGAGAAGAACGCTTTTATGGCTTTCAGTCATCATCCCGATATGGCGGAATATCCTCATACCTCCGATTTCGAATCCATAGATCGTTCGATTTTGGGAGTGATGGGATTTCGAGCGGATATTTAACATTACTAACGATAACACTTGAAAGAAAAAAACAAGTATGCAAAAAAGATGCGACAAAAAAGTCACGTCTTTTTTTAGGTTAAACGGAAATTTATGCGATTGCTTTAAGAATTTTATTTGTTAAAAATATTGGATAAATTTAAAGTTTTTAACTGGTAGCGCATAATTATCATAGTGACAATATTTGCAAAATCGGAGGCGAGATAATGTTAAAGGTTGCAAAATTTGGTGGAACGTCTTTGGCGGACGTTGCGAGCATAAAACAAGTGTTGCGCATTATTGACGGAGATTCCGAAATATCTTACGTTGTCGTATCCGCTCCCGGTAAAAGAAATTCCGACGACGAAAAAATTACGGATATGCTTTGTAAATGTTATGATGACGTTATTTGCGGTATTTCCGTCGAAAAAGCATTGAAACCGATAACGGGGCGATTTAGAGAGATTGCTCGCGGTTTTGGCTTAAAAATCGATATGGACGCGTTGTTTTTGCAGTTTAAGACGATGCTGATTAGGAAAATGCAAAAAGATTATGCGATAAGTCGAGGCGAATATTTTATGGCAAAAATATTGTCGGATTTATTGAGTATGGATTTTTTGGATGCGGACAAAATAATCAAATTCGATAGGAAAGGGTATTTTGATGAAAAAGCGACTTCGATATCGATACAAAAAGAGCTGAATGGAAAAAAACGAGTTGTTATTCCCGGGTTTTACGGGGCAATGCCGGACGGCGAGATAAAAACGTTCGGACGCGGAGGCTCGGATGTAACGGGAGCTGCGATAGCGAAATGTTTGAATGCGGAAATTTACGAGAATTGGACGGACGTAGACGGAGTTATGGTTTGCGATCCGAAAGTCGTCGGTTTTTCTAAACATATCCGTTCTCTGAATTACGTCGAAATGCTCGCGTTGGCTAATTACGGCGCGACCGTCGTTCATCCCGATGCGATAAAAATTTTGCTTAATTCTGAGACGTCGATTAGAATTAAAAACACGTTTAATTTGGCGTTCGACGGAACAATTGTATCGTCTAAGAAAGTTGAAAACGAACAATATAAAAAAATCGTCGGAATTTCCGGCGAAAAAGGTTTCTTTTCGATATTGATTCATAATGCCGATTTCGTTGAAAAAAACGAATCGACGCAAGCTCTTGTTTCCGCTTTAGAAGATAACGGGTTTAATGTCGAAAATGTGAATTTTTGTTTTAATTCGGTTTCGGTAATCGTTCGCGATAACGGAGTAAACGAGGAGACGTTGTGCGGCGTGTTGGATGAAATAAGTGTATTGTGTAGCGCGAAAAGAATAGAATTTATCCGTCATTTTGCGATAATTGCCGTCGTTGAGTCGGGTATCGTTTCGAATTTTTATTTTATGGAAGAATTGTTCGGTTTGTTGAAAGGGTACGATATTATGAATGTTTCTCCGGGCATAAACGGAGCGTGTTTATTGATTTTGTTACCCGAATCGGAATGTGAAAGTTGTATGCGAGCGATATGCGAAACGTTTGCCCGATAAACTTTAAGACCTAAAAACGCAGAGCGAGAGGAGCGGGGTGTTTTCGGAGGATATTTAACGACGCGAGGCAAACGCAAAAAGACGCGGCAAATACCGCGCCTAATTTACTATCTGTAGTTTTTGAATAAACCGTATACGAAAACGAAGACTTGTTAAGCTTCTTTCTTAGTCTTCTTAGTTTTCTTTTTATCGTCGGTAGCAGCTTTAGCTTTTTCTGCAGCTGCTTCTGCTTGCTTTTTCGCAAATTCGGCTTTTTGAGCTTCGCGAGCTTCTTTAGCAGCTTTAGCCTTTTCTGCGGCAATGGTCTTGTTATCCTTTTTGATCTCGATTACGAGTTTGCCGCTCTTGATGTCGGAAATGCGCTTAGCGATAGCGGATTTCTTGTTCGCCGCGTTGTTTTTATGAATAACGCCCTTGGTAACGGCTGCGTCGATAGCGGACATAACTTCGGGAAGCATTTTTTCTGCTTCTTCGAGATGATTGGTGTCGATAGCGTTGTTGATTTTCTTGATAGCGTTCTTAACGGAAGTTAATTCCGACTTGTTGTACGCGTTGTTTCTTTTTCCGATTAATACGCGCTTTTTTGCTGACTTAATGTTTGGCACGTTAGTTCTCCTTTGATCTTAATAAAACTTAACTTTGATATTTTAACATATTCTTTTTAGAAAATCAAGTAATATAAATGGTTTTTTTGAGAAAAAATAATTTAAATGACGTAAAAGGAGCAAAAAAATGATAAAATCCGATTTAGCGAGCGAATTAACTGCGATAAAACCGAAAAACATCGACGAAACGATAACCCGGAGCGATATAACGGTGGATGACGATTTGAAAAGAAAAATCGGCAAGCCGAAAGGTCGGTACGTGACTATCGAAAGCAAAGTAGCTTTGACGGGCGATAGACGATATTATTCTCGATTGAGCGAGTGTTTGGCGAAAGCTCTCAACGACGTCGCCGGATGTGCTAAAAGAATAATGACGGTCGGACTTGGAAATCGCCTGCTTACGGCAGACGCGTTGGGATGTTTAGTTTGCGAACGTCTTGCGATAGAAAACGAAAACGGTGTCGTTATAATGCGCTCAGTGTGCCCGGGCGTATATGGCGTTACGGGGATAGAAAGTTACGATATAGTTAAGGGCGTCGTAAACGAAATCCGTCCCGATTTGGTGATTGCGGTGGACAGCTTGTGCGCGGCGAGAATGGGTCGGATAGGAACGGCTTTTCAATTGACTGACGCGGGCATAATTCCCGGAAGCGGCGTAAAAAATTCTCGTAACGAATTAAGCGAAAAAACTCTTGGGGTAAAGGTTGTTTCGCTCGGAGTTCCGATGGTTGTGTATGCTTCGGCTATTATGGCTGAATCGCGAGGAAAAATATTCAAGAAAGCGGAAGATATGGTGGTGACGCCGAAAGACGTTGACGTTATCGTTAAAGATTGCGCCGAAATAATTGCGTCGGCAATTAATTTATATGCGACAAAAAAGCATGGACTTTTTTTGTAACCTTTATGCGAATTAAACATATATAATATAATATGAAAAATGATCCTATCGGCGTTTTCGATAGCGGGGTAGGCGGCTTGAGCGTTTTGGCTGCGTGCGAAAAAGCTTTCGAATCGGAACGTTACGTTTACGTTTTTGACAAAAGTCATTGCCCTTACGGGACCAAGTCGGATGAATATATTACGGATAGGGCTTGTGTGGCGGCGAGTTTTTTAATCGCGCGTAAATGTAAAATCATAATAGTCGCTTGCAATACGGCAACAAACGTGGCTATAGACGTTTTGCGAAAAAAGTTTTCCGTTCCCGTAATAGGCGTCGAACCGCCGATAAAGCGTGCTTGCGAAAAAATCGAAAACGGAAAAATTCTCGTTTTGCTGACACCGGCAACGTCGCGTCAAAAAAAATTTCATGAGTTGGTGAATAGATATGGCAATTCGAATCTTATAATAGCGCCTCAAGAATTATTGGCTGAAAAAATCGAAAACGAATTTGGCAGAACGGAAAACATCAGAGGTTATGTATATTCTGTTTTATCCGAATATCGAGGCGTCAAAGCGGTGGTTTTGGGGTGTACGCATTATTATTTTATCAAGCAAACAATATCTGATTATTATGGCGACGGCGTTGCGATTTTCGACTCAATTGACGGAGTTGTGAAAAATCTCGGAACCGTGTTGAAAAGAAATTCGCTTTTTTCGGACGGAACAAATCCCGGTTCGGAATTTTATTTTTTGTAAATCGCCGTTGATTTTACTTTTGACAAATTAAATCGTCACACGGTTTTTTTGCGAATTATAGGTAAAAGCTTGTTTTTTTTGAATGGTATTGTTATAATGTAGACATGGGAACGATTTTGAAAGGATTTTCTCCGATTATCGACAAAAACAGCAAGGTGCTTATATTGGGTTCGATGCCGAGCGTGGTTTCGTTAGAAAAAGCACAGTATTACGGACATAAACAAAATCGGTTTTGGCGAATTATTTTCGATTATTTTTCAAAACCGCTGAGTTTCGATTACGAAGACCGCGTTGCGTTGATAAAAGAGGGAGGCATTGCGTTGTGGGATAGTATCGGTGAATGTGAAAGAACAGGTTCGCTTGACAGTTCGATAAAAAATGAAAAGCCCAACGATATCGACGGACTTTTGAAAAAATATTCGAACGTTAAGCAGATTTTTGTAAACGGGAACAAATCGGAGAGCGTGTATTTGAAATACAATAAATCTCCGTGCGTTAAATTGCCTTCGACCAGCCCGGCGAATGCCGCTTACGGGTACGAAAAATTATTTTCCGTTTGGAAAGAACAACTCGATAAATTTATTTGAGTAATTTGTTTACGAATTTAATCAGAAGTAAGATTATTGCGAACACTCCCGCCATCAATCCGATTCCGATAATATATGAAAAGAAATCTTGCTTAATGTTTCCTATACCCCAAAAAGCGCCTAAGCAACCGCCGATGTAGGTTATTGCTTGAAAAAAGCTCATTTCGGAGCACACGGTAATTGCCGTCGGTATGGCGCAAACGAGAAAAGAAGCCAATAACGTGAACATTATTTTGACCGCAGTAACGCAAAAAACGTCGAGTGCCGGTTCTTTTTTTATTTTTTCTCCGCTCGCCGTGTAGTCGTTTATCAGTCTTTTGCATTCTTTAACTTTTGGAATGTATTTGAAAAGCAAAACAGTTCCGACTGAATATGTCGCAACAACGGTTACGGCAAACGAAATAATTCCTACCATATCCGTTTTTAATAAAAAATACACTAAAAACGCAGTGGTGGAAAGGGCGCAAGCGATTATTATAGATATGTACAGTACGAGCCGATCGAGGCTCTTTTTACTTTCTTTTGCCGTGCTTGCCGAAACGGCGATTAGATTTTTTTCATGCGGAATTTCGTTCATATATTTCTCCTATAAAATATATACTACCACAAAGAAGTAAAATAGTCAATCTTTTTTTGCTATCCGATTTACGAGCCGATGTAATATTGATTTCGCAAAACAAATATAAAAACAGGCTAACTACTTGTAAAAACAATTATTTTAAGTACTATGTGTGACATAATAACCGGATTAAAATCGAAACAAAATTAATGTGATTCGATATTGTTGCGTAATCGGTTGCAAAATTACGAGCTATGTGGTATAATTTGTACGTTGTTTTTGATAAAAACGCGCAAATGTTTTACGAATAAAACGGGAGATTGAAATGAAAGAAGTAACTATTTATACGGACGGAGCTTGCAGCGGAAATCCCGGCGTCGGCGGTTGGTGCGCGATATTGATGTATAAAGGAAAAGAAAAGGTCGTTAGTGGTTATAACAAAGATACGACGAATAACAGAATGGAATTGTTTTCGGTAATAGAGGGAATCGGACAGCTTAAAGAAAGTTGTTCCGTGACCGTTTACAGCGATTCTGCGTATGTCGTCAACGCGATAAACGAAGGGTGGCTTCGGTCTTGGCAAAAAAATCTTTGGAAAAAATCGGGCGGTGACGTAAAGAACGTTGATTTATGGAAAGCTTTACTTGTCAGAATGGAAGGACACGATGTTCGTTTCGTCAAAGTAAAAGGACATAGCGACAACGAGTATAACAACAGATGCGACGAAATAGCTCGCGGCGAAATTAAAAAGGCTTCGGCAAGTATATAAACACAAATAAAACATACAATAATTATGTGAATAATCGGGCGTTTTTAGAAATAAAAGCCTAATTTCGGTAATCGAATTACATAAAACGGAGGCGATAAAATTGAAGAAAGACGATTCGCGCGTGTTCAAAATTTTTTTAACGATAACATTGTTTATCCTTACCGTTTCTGCGGTAACTTTATCGCTACAATTCGATTACGGTAATTTTTGGGTTTATCTTGTAATCGACATGTTTATTATCGTGTCCGAACTCATTATTTTATGCGACGACGAAAAAAAACATAAAGCGATTCGACGTTGTGCCGTTGTCGTTTATCCGATAGCGATATGCGCGCTGTACGCATACTATTTTATCGTTAAATACGATTTGATTCAATATCTTTCCGAATTGGAAAATTTGAAACGAATAATTCTTTCTACGGGGAGTTGGGGAATAATCGTGTTTTTCGTGTTGACGTTGTTGCAAGTGATAATTTTGCCCATACCGGCGGCGATAACCGTTCTTGCGGGAACACTGATTTACGGTCCTATGACCTCTTTTGTCGTTAGCGCGATCGCGACCTTCGTAGGTTCTGTTATAGCGTTTATAATCGGGAGAAAAGTCGGACGAAAATTATTGAATTGGTTGTTTGAACGCGAAAAAATCGATAAATATGCAGAAATATTAGGGAAAAAGGGAAAGGTTCCGTTTATAATTATGATGCTGTTGCCGTTTTTTCCGGACGACGTGATATGTATGTCGGCGGGAATAACAAACATGTCGCTCGGATTTTTTTCCGTTGCGGTGGCATTGACGCGTTCAGTATATATTTTCTTCGTAGCGTTTTTCGGCGACGGCAAATTAATTCCTTTTTCCGGGTGGGGAATTCCCGTTTGGATAGCGATTTTTGCCGTGTGTATCGCTTTGTCTGCTTTTGCCGGAAAGTATTATGACAAGAAAGACGCCGAAGAAGTTTCGGATAAAAAATAAATTTAATATTTTAATTAAAGAAAATAAGACGTTATTTGACATCGGAAGTCGTAACGTCTTATTTTTTTACATTTTTTGTGCGTTAGAATAGTTGCTGTAGGAGGATTGTTTATGATAATCGAAAATGCCGCTGAAGGGATCGCTTATATATCGATCGTTGGAGAATTGGACGACGGAACGGCACCCGAAATAAGACAAAAACTTGACGAAATTATAGATAAATCGAAAACGAAGAAAGTAGTCTTCGATTTGAGTAAATTGGATTTTATGGATAGTACGGGTATAGGAGTGTTACTCGGCAGATATAAAAAATTGCTTAATAAACAAATATCGGCTTTTATAACTAAGCCGAATACAACGGTGGATAAAATTTTATCGTTGTCCGGTATATATAAATTGATGCCTAAAATCTGACGGAGGAACGAGTATGAAAAATTATATGGAATTAAAAGTGAATGCGGTTGCTGAAAACGAGGCTTTTGTCAGAAATACCGTAGCGGCGTTTTGCGCTTCGAGAAACCCGTCTATCGAAACGATAGGCGATGTTAAAACAGCCGTTTCCGAAGCCGTATCGAATTGCATAGTGCATGCGTATGCGAACATGGGTGGCGAAATAAGAATAAAAGCGGAAATAGACGGCGATTCGGTACTCATCGAAGTGAAAGACGGCGGCAAGGGAATAGAAAATATCGAGCAGGCAATGGAAGCTTATTTTACTACCGAAGCGGATAGCGAACGTGCCGGAATAGGTTTTACTATCATGGGAACGTTTATGGACAAACTCGAAGTAAAAAATAACGAATCGGGCGGACTCAGCGTTTTTATGCGCAAAAAGCTTGCGTAAGAGGTGCATTTTGCCTGAACAAAACGAAACGGAAAAATTAATAATGCTTGCTCAACAGGGCGACGATCGAGCAACTACGCGTTTGATAGAAGAAAATTCTCCGCTTATTAAAAGCGTCATAAGACGATTCTGCAATCGCGGAGTAGAATACGAAGATTTATATCAATTGGGTTCGATAGGAATGCTTAAAGCCATTAAGAACTTTTCGTTGGATTTCGGCGTAAGGTTTTCGACTTACGCGGTACCGATGATCGTGGGCGAAATTAAACGTTATTTGCGTGATGACGGTTTAATCAAGGTGTCGAGAGTAATAAAGGCCTTGTCATATAAAATCGCGTATTTTGTGGAAGATTATAAGAACAGATACGACAGGAGTCCGCAAATCGACGAAATAGCAGAGGCGTTGGGTGTTGAATCTCAGGAAATAGCGATTGCGATGGATTCAAATAAAGCGCCGCTTTCTATTTACGATAAAGGCGATGAAGACGGTTTGTCTATTATCGATAAGTTGGCGAGCGTCGACAACGATGAGGACGCTTTGGATAGAATAATTGTAAGAGACGCAATAAAATCGCTTAGCGAGCGAGAACGTAAAATAATAACTTTGAGATATTATAAAGATAAAACGCAGAGCGAAGTCGCAAAAGAACTAAACGTTTCGCAAGTGCAGATTTCAAGACTCGAAAATAAGATTATAGATAAAATTAAAAATAATTTTTCATAAAGTTAATCCGAAACAAATTTAGAGCCGTAAAAATTAACGCGTAGATAGAATATAAACGGATGTCGTTTTCGGATAAAAAAAGTTCTTGCAAATGAATGCAAGAACTTTTTTTGAGTTTAAATTTATTTGAAATATCTGTTCAAAAGTCCCAAGAATGCTTTGCCGTGGCGTGCTTCGTCGCGAGCCATTTCGTGAACGGTGTCGTGAATAGCGTCCAAACCGAGTTCTTTAGCTTTTTTAGCGAGCTCGACTTTGCCGGCGGTAGCGCCGTTTTCTGCATCTACGCGAAGTTGCAAGTTCTTTTTGGTGGAATCGGTAACGACTTCGCCCAAAAGTTCTGCGAATTTTGCAGCATGTTCTGCTTCTTCGAAAGCTGCTCGAGTATAATATTCGCCTACTTCCGGATAACCTTCGCGATAAGCGACTCTTGCCATTGCGAGATACATGCCGACTTCGCTACATTCGCCGTTGAAATTCATGCGAAGTCCTTCGATTATTTCTTGATTTACGCCTTGAGCAACTCCTACGACGTGCTCTGCAGCCCAGCTCATTTCGCCTGCCTGTTCTACGAACTTTTCCGCGGGGGCTTTGCAAAGCGGGCAAGAAGCGGGGGCTTCGTTTCCTTCGTGTACATAACCGCATACGCTGCATACAAATTTAGACATTTTTTTACTCTCCTTGTTTTATGTTTTATAATTTATATTTGACTCGGATAAAATCCGTCATGTCACATTATTAAGAATTATGCGTTTGCATATCGGAGTCTTTGGTAAGACAGTCGAGGCATTTTCCGTAATATACCGTTTGCCGTTCTTCGACCAAAACTCCCGTGTCGGATAAAATTTTCGGAATCTCGGCGTCGCAATAAATATCTATTATTTTACCGCACTGCTTGCATATGAAATGTTGGTGCGAAGAGGTGTCGCCGTCAAATCGTACTTTTTCGTCGTTTGTGCGTAAAACGTTTATTTCATTGTTGCTCACCAACATGTTAAGATTGCGATAAACTGTTCCCAAACTTATATTGGGTTCTGTTTTTCTCAGAATTTCGTATACCGCGTCGGCTGTCGGGTGCGTCTTTACGCTTTTTACAACGTCCATAATCAATTGTCTTTGTCGAGAGTACCTAATTGTTTTTAACTCCTAATCAATAATGATTACTATTATTATATATGATAAATAGAATATTGTCAAGCGTTTTTGCGATAAATTTTTTATTTGAGCGAAATTTTTAAATTTATCTTTTACCGAATAATCCGACGCGGTGAGAGTAGAGCGGTAAGTTGAAAAAATCGAAGCTACAGCTGTCGTCTATCGCGGCAAGATATTACGAATTCAATGATTGTTTGTCGTTGTTGAATTTACCGTGAATACGAGCGAAAGAACAGGGATATCGTTCGGTGATAAATTATGGATTTTTTTATGGAGAGGCATTTTGAATCTATAAAGAATAAAATTTTGCATAATTTTTTCAAATCATATTATAATTATGTTGTAAGAAAAGGTTATTTTGAGGTAATAATTCTAAAGTGAAAGAGTTCGATTAATAACTCGTAAATATTAGAATTAGTTACTGCAAAAAAGATTTTTGTTTAACCTTGTGGTAAAGAAATTTTGTTCTTCAATAAGAGATTGGTTTTGATATCACAAACAAGTTGAATCGAAGTTAATAAATATTTTGAGTTAAGTCGATATATTGAAATTGCACGCAGAAACTAAGTGCAAAATAAGCATGACGGTCTATTAAATAAGAAATCGAGGCTATAAGAAATTTTATGGAAAATTTTACAAAAGCAGAACGGTTTGAAAAGTAACAATGAAAAACTCCCTCGCTTAAATCTCAAAGCGAAGGAGTTTGATTTTTATATGAAACTTTTGATATTAATCGTCGAAAGCGTTCAAAACTTTAACTCCGACAAATCCTGCGATTCCGGGAAGAACGCTCAACCATGCGCCGACCGTGCAAACCGTTTGAGGGAATTGTCCGTCGGGATATGCAATCAAGAACGAAGATGTAAATCCTTCCGTATTAAACAACGATTCGAGTCGAGTATTTACGCCGATGCTGTATACGAGCGAACCGAAAAGAAGCAAAAGACTGCAACCCATCAAAACTCCGCAAATCAAATTGGTGTATTTTCTATCGAAATTGAATCTGATAACGGAAGCGGCTCCGAGTAGATTGAGTATGCTGTAAATGATACCCATGCCTGCGATGACGAACATCAATATAAATATTAATTTGAAATAGCCGGCAATATCACCCGAACCGTACAGTATGCAATCCCAACCTACGCCGGTAGTAAAGCTTTGCGCGACTTTTTCCAAACCGCGTTCGTCGAGAGCGGAGTTGGGACCGGAGAACAACAATTCTTTCATTCCTCTCGCGGCATTTCCGTAAATGCTGTAGGTAGAGAAATAGTAATCGATGCAAGGCAAGAAGAATACTGCGACGCAAAGCGCAATGCAAACGCAAGACGACATTACTTGTCTGGATTTGTACGGATAAAGAATGGAGTTATCTTGAATCTTCATCGTAAAAATCAAAGAAACGGCAGCGGCTACTAATCCTGCGATAGCAATGATGAACGGACCGCATTGCATGGTCGTTTCAACGCCGGAAAGCGATTTAAACGCAAAAGTTGCCCATGCTTTGGCCGCGGTGGCATTACTGCTTTCGTTTGTAGAAGAGAATACGTGATTGTTCAAATAATTTACGTACGGAATGTAAGAAATAAGAATCATTGCCGATACGACTGCGTAACCGATATGGAAAAGGTTGATAAACTTTTTGCCCATGCTAAGACCGGTTTTGTAGCTTCTGTACAAAGCGATTCCGTCGATTACGGCAAGGAATACGACTATTCCCAATAATACGTAATTGAAAATAACAAATATCGATTCTGTGCCGGTAGGAGTGATTGTTCTTAACGTTTTTTCTACTGTAGAAAGAGGCTCGCCGCTTTCGGTAAACGAAGGCATGCTGTTCGGATTGTTTTTGGGCGCGCCTTTATAATAGCCGGTCCATGCAAACAACTGCCAACCGAGATAAACGACGTAATCCGCTTGGGTAACCGATTGTTTATCGGTATAAAGTCCGACGCCTATGTAAGGCAGACAAAGAGCAATCATAAAAACGGCGAACAAAGCAATGCCTGTGAAGTAAATGACTCTCTCTTTTTTTATTGTACTACTCATAATAATCTCCTAATTTAATTCTATAGGTACATATTTTATTATAGAACATTCGAAAGGCATTGTCAAGTTATTTGATAAATTATACGGATAAAATGTAAAAAATTTAATTTGGTAATTTTTAAGCACCGATCGAACGTTCCGAAATTACCTTCTAAATGGCAAAAAGTCCTCGTCGTCGTTTTTATCGTAAATAAAATCGGCGCCCATAAGTCCAGCCCTCGAAATTGTGTCGTTTCCGTATTTGGAGCGAATTAGGTCGATTGCTTTTTCCAAATTTTCGTTTTTAACGTGAGTTTCGTCGTCGAATAAAGAAATTTGACTGCCCGAATCGGCGCTTACTAGTTCGAAAACGCTTACGGTAACCGTTCGCAAAGGAAAATCTTCTTTCCATATTTCGCGTAAGAGTTCGCTCGCAGCTTTTTCGACGTCGCGTCCCGAACAAACCGGATAATATAAAAGTTTTTGTTTGGATTTTCGGTGAAGGTCACTGTCTCTTATGGTTAAATGGATTCCGTAGCCGCGAAAATTGTTCTTTCTCATGCGAGCGGCGATTTTTTCGGAAAGGTAGGCTATGAGAATGTCTGTTTCGTCATATCTCGTAAGATCTCGTATAGCCGTCATTCCGTGTCCGACGCTTTCGTTTTTTCGTTTTTTTATATATTGCCTGACGGGTTCGGAATCAAGTCCGTTGGCGCAGTTTTGTAATTTTTCGCCGTTTATTCCGAAATGATTTTTCAAAACCGATTTGTCTGCGAGAGCAAGATCTCCTATCGTAAATACATTGAGTCTGTTTAACGCGTCGCTTGTTTTTTTGCCCGCCATAAACAAGTCGGAAACGGGGAGTCCCCATATTTTTTCTTTAAAATCGTTTTTCGAAATAACTGTCGTGCCGTCCGGCTTTTTCATGTCGCTTCCGAGTTTTGCGAAAACCTTATTGAAACTTACCCCGACCGAAAGAGTCAATCCCGTTTCTTTTTTTACCGTTTCGCGTATGGTATCGGCGATTTTTTCTCCCGAACCGAACAATTTGGTCGAACCGGTACAGTCCAGCCAACATTCGTCCGGCCCGAACGGTTCGACCAAATCGGTAAAGCGCGTGTATATGTCGAAAACTTGTGACGAATATTTCATGTAGTGAGAAAAATGAGGCGGTACGCATTTCAGTCGAGGTTCTTTTTTCATTGCTTGCCATATTACGTCGCCTGTCTTAATTCCCGCTTTTTTGGCGATTTCGTTTTTTGCAAGAATAACTCCGTGTCGTTTTTCGGGATTTCCCGAAACGGCTAACGGAATATCTTTCAGCGAGGGATTGAGAACGCATTCCACCGACGCGTAAAAATTGTTCAGATCGCAATGTAAAATTATTCTGTCCACGAATTTCTCCTTTTCGATCGAGATATAATTATTATATCACATCGACGGATAATAATAAAGAAAAAAGAACAAAAATAAATAAGACGTTTTTGTATGTTCGAGTCGATTGCTCTTTCTTGACAATCGGAGAGTTTTGTGCGATAATATTAAAAGTTTCAAGCCAAAAAGGAAATTCTGCGTTATGGAAGAACAGCGTAAGTTTATCTTAAAAAGTAAATACAAACCGACGGGAGATCAGCCGAGCGCGATAAAAAGCTTGGTCGAAGGAATAGAGGCGGGGTTAAAAAGTCAGGTTCTGCTCGGCGTAACGGGAAGCGGAAAAACTTTTACTATGGCTAACGTAATCGCTGCTGTAAACAGACCGACCTTGATTTTGGCTCACAATAAAACTTTGGCGGCTCAGTTGTGCAACGAAATGCGCGAGTTTTTCCCTGAAAACAGAGTGGAATTTTTCGTGAGTTATTATGATTATTATCAACCGGAAGCTTATATTGCGAGCACCGATACTTATATAGAAAAAGATCTTGCTGTAAACGACGAGATAGATAAACTTCGTAACAGCGCGACTTGCTCGCTTTACGAACGGCGAGACACCATAGTCGTATCGTCCGTATCGTGTATATACGGATTGGGGGCGCCGGAAGAATTTTTTAAGTTGGCGATATCGCTTCGTCCCGGTATGAAGATCGAAAGGGACGAATTGTTGCGCAGATTGGTGGAAATAAATTACAAACGTAACGACATCGATTTCGACAGAACGTGTTTTCGCGTTAAGGGCGACATCGTGGACGTTTTCGTCGCGTCGTCAAGCGAATATGCCGTCAGAGTGGAATTTTTCGACGACGAAATAGAGAGTATAAGCGAAATCGAAGTCGTCAGCGGTCGAACGGTAAACAAACTCAAACACATAGCGATTTTTCCCGCGTCGCATTATGCTGTCGCTCGACAAACGTTGAACGACGCCGTTTTGGCGATTAAACGAGATTTAGACGACAGAATAGAATATTTTACACAGAACGGAAAACTTATAGAGGCGCAAAGAATAAAAGAACGCGTTAATTACGACGTGGAAATGATGCAGGAAATAGGCTATTGTAGCGGAATCGAGAATTATTCCCGATATTTCGACGGAAGACAACCGGGCGAACCGCCGTTTACGTTGCTCGATTATTTTCCCGAAGATTTTATAATTTTCGTAGACGAAAGCCATATGACCGTTCCTCAGATAAGAGCGATGTATCACGGCGATTTGGCACGCAAAACGTCGCTGGTGGAATACGGTTTCCGATTGCCTGCCGCTTACGACAATCGTCCGCTTAATTTCGACGAATTCAACGAGAAAATCGGACAGACGGTTTACGTTTCCGCTACGCCGGCACCGTACGAACTCGGCTTGTCTGGAGGAATGATTGCCGAACAACTTATTCGTCCTACGGGATTAGTCGATCCGCCCGTCGAAATTCGTCCGGTAAAAGGACAGATAGACGATTTGTTGTACGAGATAAGAAAAACGACCGAAAACGGCGGCAGAATACTGGTCACCACGCTTACTAAAAAGATGGCGGAAAGTTTGACTTCGTTCATGACGGAAAACGGAATAAAGGTAAGGTATCTTCATTCCGATATAGACACGATGGAAAGAATTTCCATAATAAACGATTTGAGACGAGGCGAATTCGACGCGGTTGTCGGAATAAATCTTTTGAGAGAGGGCTTGGATATACCGGAAGTAAAGTTGGTTGCTATTCTCGACGCCGATAAAGAAGGCTTTTTGCGAAGCGAAACGTCGTTGATACAAACGATAGGACGAGCGGCTCGAAACGCAGAGAGTCGTGTTATTATGTATGCCGATACGAAAACGGGTTCGATGCAACGAGCGATAGAAGAAACGGAACGTCGCAGAGCCGTTCAGACGGAATATAACAGATTGAACGGCATCGTTCCTCAAACGATCATAAAACCGATAAAAAACACCATCGAGATAACGACGAAACAAACGGATAAAATTAAAAGCGAAGATATTTTAAGTGAAATAGAAAAGCTAAAAGGTTTGATGATGACTGCGAGCGGGCAGCTCGATTTCGAAACTGCCATAAAGATGCGAGATCGAATTGCCGAACTAAAGAAATTACAAAGCAAAATCTCAAAAACAAACAGATAAACGGGTAATCGAAAATGGACTATATAAAGATAAAAGGCGCAAAAGAAAACAATTTGAAAAATGTCAATCTTACCATACCGCGAGATAAATTGGTGGTGTTTACGGGTGTATCTGGAAGCGGAAAGACTTCTCTTGCTTTCGATACGATTTTCGCGGAAGGACAAAGGCGGTATATGGAATCGCTGTCGTCGTATGCTCGTCAGTTTTTGGGACAGATGAGCAAGCCGGACGTGGAGAGCATAGAAGGATTGAGCCCCGCTATATCGATAGATCAAAAAACGACGAGCAAAAATCCTCGTTCTACGGTCGGAACGGTAACCGAAATATATGATTATCTAAGATTGTTGTATGCGAGAGTGGGTGAAGTTCATTGTCCCGATTGCGGAAGTCTTATCGAAAAGCAATCGATCGATCAAATAGTGGATAAAGTTTTGGCGCATGAATCCGGAATAAAAATGATGATAGAGGCACCCGTCGTAAGAGGCCGTAAAGGCGAATACCGAAAAGAAATCGAAGGCTTTCGAAAGGCGGGTTATACGCGAATAAAAGTGGATGGGGAAGTTCGCGGCTTGGATGAAGAAATAACGCTTGACAAACAAAAAAAACACAATATTTATTTGATTGTTGACAGACTCGTAAATAAGCCCGGAATAAATACTCGTTTGACAGACAGCTTAGAAACTGCGCTTAAAATGGGAAACGGCTTGGTCGTAGTGGATTATGAAGGAGAAGAAACTCTTTATAATGCGAATTATTCTTGTCCGAACTGCGGCGCGTCCGTTACGGAAGTCGAACCTCGATTGTTTTCTTTCAATTCGCCGTTCGGAGCTTGTCCCGATTGCCTTGGATTGGGATATAAACAGCATGTGGATCCTCAATTGATTTACGGCGACGGAAGTAAGTCTTTGAACGAGGGTGCGTTGTCGGTTACGGGTTGGAACATAGACGTCGGCAATATGAGCGAAATGTATTTTAGAGCGTTGTCCAAGAGGTACTGTTTTTCGCTAGATACCCCGTACAACCTATTGCCGGAAGAAATCAAAAAAATTTTGCTTTACGGTAACGACGGAGAAAAAATCGAAATGGAATATTCGACCGGTTCGTTCGTCGGAAGTTTCAAAAAAAGTTACGAAGGCGTCGTTAATAATCTTGAACGCAGATATCGCGAAGCTTCGAGCGATTACGTTAAAGCGGAAATAGAAAAATACATGACGATAACGCCGTGCAAAAGCTGTCGCGGCGACAGACTTAAAAAAGAGGCTTTGTCCGTTACTGTCGGAGGAATCAACATAGCGCGTCTTTGCGAAAAATCAATTAACGGTATAAAGAAATTTTTGAGCGAACTTGTTTTGTCCGAAACGCAACGTTTGATTGCCGAGCGTCTTTTAAAAGAAATAAACGCAAGACTTGATTTTCTTATCAACGTCGGTTTGGGCTATTTGACGCTTTCTCGCAGCGCGGGAACGCTTTCGGGAGGCGAAGCGCAACGAATAAGACTTGCGACGCAAATCGGTTCCGGACTTACCGGAGTGTTGTACATTTTGGACGAGCCGTCTATCGGTTTGCATCAAAGAGACAACGATAAACTTATAGCGACGCTCGAACGCTTGCGAGATCTCGGGAACACTCTTATCGTGGTCGAACACGACGAGGACACCATGAGACATGCCGATTTTTTGGTGGACGTGGGGCCGGGCGCGGGAGTTAACGGCGGCGAAATCGTAGCAGCCGGAACTGTGGACGAAGTAATAGCATGCGAAAAATCCATAACGGGAATGTATCTTAGCGGAAAGCTTAAGATAGAAACTCCTTCGGTTCGACGCGTAATTACCGATAAATTCGTGACGGTTATCGGCGCGCGCGAAAACAATCTGAAAGGAATAGACGTTCAATTCCCTCTTGGCGTAATATCTGCTGTAACGGGCGTATCGGGAAGCGGAAAATCCAGCCTTGTAAATCAAATTCTTTATCCCTTTTTATCCAATCGAATAATGAAAACGAAAGTAATCGAGGGCAAATGCGATCGCATTGATGGTTGGGAACAGTTGGATAAAGTAATCAACATAGATCAGAGTCCTATCGGAAGAACTCCGCGCAGTAATCCGGCAACGTATACGGGCGTGTTTACGTTTATACGCGAATTGTTCGCAAAGACTACGGACGCGCAGGAACGAGGCTATAAGTCCGGAAGATTTTCGTTCAACATAAAAGGCGGAAGATGCGAACATTGTGCCGGAGACGGAATAATATGTATTTCTATGAACTTTTTGCCTGACGTATACGTTCCTTGTGAAATATGCCACGGCAAGCGTTTTAATCGCGAAACTTTGGAAGTAAAATATAAAGGAAAAAACATAGCCGACGTTCTCGACATGACCGTAGACGAAGCTTGTGAGTTTTTTGAGCCGATACCCAATATTTACAATAAAATCAGAACGCTTAAAGAAGTCGGGCTCGGTTATATAAAATTGGGACAGCCGGCAACCACGCTGTCCGGAGGCGAAGCTCAACGCGTTAAGCTCGCGACCGAACTGAGTAAACGTCCGACGGGCAAAACGTTATACGTCCTGGACGAACCTACAACGGGGTTGCATATGGCGGACGTGGATAAGCTTATTCGTATATTGCAAAGACTCGCGACGGGAGGAAATACCATTGTCGTAATAGAACACAATCTTGACGTTATAAAATGCGCTGATTACGTCATAGACCTTGGACCTGAAGGCGGCGACGGCGGCGGAACGGTGATCGCGACTGGAACTCCGGAAGAGATTGCCGAAAACAAACGCAGTTATACGGGCGCGTTTTTGAAAAAATATCTGTAATTTCATAGAGACGAATTTGTCGGCTGAATATGACGAAAACGTATTAAAAAATTTCTGTCGGAGTCATCGTTAAAACGATTTTATGAATATTTCGGATTTTAATCGCAGCGTAAAGTTTTAAGTCTTAAAAACGATTTCGTGGGTGTAAATTTATAATCGGAACATAAACGTTCGTATCGATTTAACAAAAATTTTGGAAAAACGTAAAAAAATGCTTGCAATTTTTTGCGATTTATAGTATTATATACACGCTGATTTTTTTTCAGAGTGTTTGCCACCATAGTCTAGAGGTTAGGACGTTGGCCTCTCACGCCGAAAACAAGGGTTCGATTCCCTTTGGTGGTACCATAAGACAATCAAAGGTTTGATACGATTTGTGTCAGATCTTTTTTCTTTACATAAAGGAGCAAATTTCCTATTTGTAATGTAAGTATTTAGCCTTGTAATGGTAGATCTAATTCGTATAAAAAGTCTTTCTGGAATGCAATGAGAGATAAAATCATTAGACCTGATGTGATGAATTTTCTTAAGGTTGGTAGTGATGCCGAAGGTGGATATCTTGTCCTTGACGAATACGAGAAAACTCTTGTTGAAGGCTTAGAAGAAGAAAACATCTTCAGACAAATTGCAAAGGTAATCACTACGTCTTCAGGAGATAGAAAAATTCCTGTCGTAGCAACAAAAGGAACTGCATCTTGGGTAGACAGACGAAGAAGGTGTTATTGAAGACAAAGACGATGCGTTCTCTCAAGTATCTATCGGTGCATACAAACTTGGTAATTAAATTATAAAAGACACGTTAATTATCGTCAAAACGGTTGCGATTCGCAAAAAGGGTTGCGCCGTTTTTTTTATGCGGACGAATTGTAGCGAGTGAGAATAAAGATTTGAATAAATTCTTGCTTTCGGTTTATTGTTATGATATAATTTAAGCGATACGCGTTTTGCAGCGTGAAATCTGTGAAAAAGAGGAATATAAAATGGAAATTGCGGAAATCGATAAAAATTTTGCGATAGTAAACAACGTCGATAAAAATGATTGCGTATATCGTTCGGTAAACGAAGAACCGTTCAGGGTATACGGGGTTTTTTATTTCGACGGAAAATTCAGACGAATGGACGAGGGAATCGCTAAAAAAGTCAGTTTAGGGGTGTCGAATCTACATGCGAATACAGCCGGCGGACGAATAAGATTCCGCACCGACAGCGAATATGTAGCTCTTCGCGTAAGATACGGAAATTGCGCCAGAATGAATCATTTCAGTCTTTTCGGAACATCATCGTTCGATTTGTATGCGGACGGAGTTTATGTCGATACCTTTAAGATCGACGATAAATATTTGCCGTATTATAACGGCGTTATAAGTTTCGACGATAAAAAAATGCGTTCGATAACTATAAATATGCCTTCATACGCAGAGGTGGAACAGGTCGAAATAGGACTTGCGGACGGAGCAAAAACAGAAAAGCATGCCGATTATAAATACGAAAAACCGATAGTTTATTACGGTTCGTCGATAACGCAGGGCGGTTGTTCTACAAGGCCGGGAGTTATTTACCAGAATTTTATCAGCCGCAGATTTGACGCGAATTATTTGAATTTGGGCTTTTCCGGTAATGCGAAAGGCGAATCGGTTATGGGCGAATACATAAGCGGATTGAATATGCTTGCTTTCGTATTCGATTACGATTGGAATGCTCCCGACGTAAAAAGTTTGGAACAAACGCACGAGGCTTTTTATAAGACGGTGAGAAGCACACACGAAGATATGCCGATAATAATATGTTCTCGCCCGAAGTTCGTTTTGAACGCAGACGATGAGGCAAGACGCGCGGTTGTTATGAAAACGTATGAAAACGCGCTCAAAAGAGGCGAAAACGTCGCGTTTTTAGACGGCCCCGCGCTTATGAAAGAATGTAAAAACGACGGAACTGTGGATAATTGTCATCCAAACGATTTCGGTTTCTATTCCATGTCGAAAGCGATAGGCGACGTTTTAAGTGAGAAATGTTTTAACGATTAATCCGAATTCTTTCTTTTGCTTATTCGAATTTAGTGCGAACGTTACGCAAAAAATAATGTTCGGATAATAAAATTCGACGTAAAATTAAAAAATGCGCTTAAAATTATTGTACAAATTGCTTAATGTGTGTTATAATGTAGATAATGGGTATTTTGTTTTGTAAAATATCTTTAACGTTTTGTTTTATTTTCGAGGTGTTTTTTGAGAATTCTTGGAATAGATTACGGCGACGCTAGAATAGGACTTGCCATAAGCGACGAAATGCGTATATTGGCAACCGCGCTTGAACCTTATAAGCCGCAGAGCATGCGCAAGAGTATAGATTATATTTCCGAATTCGCAAAGAACGGCGACGTCGATTTGATAGTCGTCGGGTTGCCTTTGAATATGAACGGAACGGAAGGACCTCAAGCGAATAAGGTTCGGACTTTTGCCGATAATTTGAAAAAAGTATCCGGTATCGAAGTCGTTATGCAGGACGAGCGGTTGACGACTATGTACGTGGAAAGGTCGTTCGAAGAGACGGGCGTAAAAAAGTCGAAGCGAAAAAGTCTTGTGGACAGTGCGTCTGCTCAAGTTATTTTACAAAATTATATGGATTCCATTAAATTCCAGCGAGGAGACTGACTTATGCGTAAAACTAAAATTGTTTGCACTATCGGTCCTGCAAGTTCTTCCGAAGAAGTATTGAAAAAAATGATCGAAGCGGGAATGAATGTTGCGAGATTGAATTTTTCACACGGGACACACGAGCAACATCGTAAAGTTATCGAAACGATAAAAAAAGTTCGCGAAGAAATGGACGCTCCAATAGCAATTTTGCTTGATACAAAAGGGCCTGAGTACAGAATAAAAACATTCGAAAAAGGAAAGATTACATTATGTGACGGAGACGTTTTTACTTTCACTTCGAAAGAAGTGGTCGGAAACGAAAAACGCGTGTCCGTATCGTATAAAGGTATCAGTTCGGAACTTGAAGTGGGCGACAGAATTCTTTTAAATAACGGTTTAATGGTGTTCGAAGTAACCGGCGTGAACGAGGATGACGTCGTTTGCAAGGTCATAACGGGCGGCGTTTTATCTGACAGAAAGAGTATGAGCTTTCCCGGAAAAGTTCTTAATCAGGTATATCTTAGCGAGCAGGATAAAAAAGACTTATTGTTCGGAATAGAGAACGACGTCGATTTTATAGCGTGTTCGTTTGTCAGCAACAGACAGGATATAGTTGACGTTAAAAATTTCTTAAAAGAAAACGGTTGCGACAATATAGAGCTTATTGCCAAAATCGAAAACAGAGCGGGCGTTGACAATATAAAAGAAATATGCGACGAATGTTCGGGAATAATGATAGGCCGCGGAGATATGGGCGTCGAGATTCCTTTCGAAGAATTGCCGGCTATTCAAAAGCATTTGATTTCTACATGTAGAATGTGGGGAAAAAGAGTTATAACCGCTACCGAAATGTTGGAATCTATGATAAATAATCCGAGACCGACGAGAGCGGAAATTTCCGACGTGGCGAACGCTGTTTACGACGGTACCAGCGCGATCATGCTTTCGGGCGAAACGGCTATGGGAAAATACCCGATAGAAACGGTAAAAACGATGTCAAAGATTGCCGAAGAAACGGAACGCAACATCGATTACGGAAATAATTTTTACGATAATTACGCGGATTTTAAAATAAGAAATATTTTGGACGCTATTTCTCATTCCGTTTGCGGAATGGCTATCGATATAAACGCGAAACTTATCGTTGCTTGTACCAGATCGGGCATTACGGCAAGAATGGTATCTCGTTTTCGTTCACCCATTCCGATTGTAGGAATGACTACGGACGAAAAAGCTTGGAGAAGATTGGCTTTGTCGTGGGGCGTTATTCCCATGAAAAGCGAAGAATTCAATTCTACCGACGTGTTGTTTTATCATGCGGTCGTTGCGGCTAAACGTAGCGGTTATGTCCAAACGGGAGACAGGATAGTGGTTACCGGCGGCGAAACGTCCGGAAACGTCGGCAATACGAATTTGATTAAATTCGAAACTATTAAGTAATTAACCGCATTGCGGAAAAATAAGGAGCATATTATGAAAGACGAAAAAGAACAGGTTGAAATTTTTGAAGACGAAGAAGTATTGGCGTTTACCGACGACAACGGAAACGAAGTTAAATTGTGCCAGATTGCTTGTGTGGAACATGAAGGCGAGTTTTACAGCTTGCTCGAAAATTACGACGAGAGCGAAGAGGACGACGGCGTTTACATTTATAAAATTCTTAATTACGACGAAGCAGATCAGCCGTTGGATTTGGAACCGGTAGAAACGGAAGAACTCGCAAATGTAATTTTCGACAAATTCCTCAAAGTATATAACGAAAACTTTGCTTGCGATTGCGACGATTGTTGTTCCGACGACGAGTGCCACGACGAAGGTTGCTGCCACTGTCATCATGAAGAATAATATATGATTATTATCGATAGAAAACGGCGTCTTTGACGTCGACGGAAAGCTTTGTACGTTTTGGCGTTTCAAAGCTTTTACTTTACTTAAATTTCTTTGTTATTTAAAAAATTCGCAAATTTCGGCATTGTCGCAACGGATAAAAATTCGCTTTTTAACGAATAATCGTTTTGTTTGACTGCCATAAAGATAAATAATCTCCCGATAATAAATAAGAATAGAAAAAACGTTGATTTTTCGATAAAAATGTAATATAATTATAAAAAAGCATGGGAGCAGAAAGTAATGAAAACTAAAGCTGTAAGATTATACGGAAAAAACGATCTTAGATTGGAAGAATTCGATTTGCCCGAAATCGGTCCAGACGAAATATTGGCGAAAGTAGTTACGGATTCGGTGTGCATGAGTACTTATAAGGCGCAGAGTTTGGGAACTAATCACGCGCGAGTACCCCAAGACGTTGCTCAAAATCCCGTAATAGTCGGACACGAAATGTGCGGAGAAATAGTCGAGGTCGGCAAAAATCTTACGGAACGGTTTGTTGTCGGAGATAAGTTCGTAATTCAGCCCGCGCTTCCGGACGCCGCTTTGTATACGATAGGATATTCTTATACGTTGTGCGGCGGAGACGCTACGTACGTTGTTATTCCGAAATTGTATATCGACAGCGGTTGTGTGTTGCCTTATGACAGAAGCGACTTTTTTTCGGGTTCGCTCGCAGAACCTATGAGCTGTATTATTGGCGGTTTTAAGGTTAATTATCATAACGATTTTGCCACGCACGAACATAAAATGGGAATAGTGGAGGGCGGCAATTGCGCAATCATGGCAGGCGTTGGTCCTATGGGCTTGGGTGCGATAGATTATGCTCTTCACGGACCTCGTCGTCCGTCGTTGTTGGTTGTTACGGATATAAACGAACAAAGACTAAAACGAGCGGAAAGAATTTTCACTCCCGAACTTGCAGCTAAGGAGGGAGTAAAGCTTTATTATTTGAATACTTCCGACGTCGACGCGGTAGAAGAAATGATAAAGCTGTCCGACGGAAAAGGATACGACGACGTATTTGTGTATGCTCCCGTAAGCTCCTTGATAGAACAAGCCGACGCCGTTCTCGCAAAAGACGGTTGTCTTAATTTTTTTGCTGGACCAACGGATAGTAAACTTTCGGCTAAGTTCAATTTTTATGACGTTCATTATAAATATACGCACGTTGCCGGAAACACGGGCGGAAACTCTCAGGATATGATAGACTGTATAAAACTTATGAACGAGGGAAAACTGACGCCGGCAGTAATGATTACTCATGTCGGAGGAATTGACAGTGCGGCAAAAACCACAATTGATTTGCCTAACATTCCGGGCGGTAAAAAGCTTGTTTACACGCACATCGACATGCCGATGACGGCGATAGACGATTTCGCGTCGTTGGGTGAAAAAGATATCCGTTTTGCTCGTCTTGCAGAGCTTTGCGAGAAAAACAACGGATTGTGGAACGGCGAAGCTGAAAAATATTTGCTTGAGAACTTTTAAAATTTGATCGAGACGTGAATTAATATACTTACGTCGACGACTGTCAAAAAATTTTCATAAAGTTCTTTGAACGGGTAGAAAAACGTATTTACGGAGCGATGGTGGAGAGTTCGTTCGAGAGGCGACGGGGTTATGAGGTTTATGTCTAACCACGAGTCGTTGGACTAAAATAAGTATTCAATTTCCCTCGTTGATGTATGCGAAAAAATAATTTACGATTTAAGTCGATTCCGCTTGACATTCGCAAAAAAAAGTAGTACACTGTATGACGTGCTTAGGGTGTACGCACCTTTTGCGAGTGTGGCGGAATTGGCAGACGCGTAAGATTCAGGTTCTTATATGAATTCTCATGTGCAGGTTCAAGTCCTGTCACTCGCACCAAATGAGTATTTCGGGGTATGGCGCAGTTGGTAGCGCGCTTGTCTGGGGGGCAAGAGGTCGTGAGTTCAAATCTCGCTACTCCGACCATTAAAAATGACTAGTCTTGATACAATGAATAAAAGGTGTCAAGACTATT
>CAZQAC010000011.1:0-35307 GCA_964591125.1 uncultured Lachnospiraceae bacterium | reverse complement strand
CCAAGCATTGCTTATTGTTTTTCCTATTGTTGCGGCGGTTTCCATTCCACCGTTATCTCAACAGAGAATGTACAACGTATGGGCAAAGTTATTGCCTTATGTTCTATTAAAACGGTAATAGTACGTAGCGGTAAAGATTTGCATAATCTTTATAAAGGACTTTTGAGAGATATACATCGTTCCGAGAACGATATGAGTCGATATTCCGACGGATATGAAATAGTGCAAGAGGCAATGCTGTTTCTTTGCCGACATATGGGTAAAAGGCTCGATGACGTTTACGTTACGAAAACGGGCAGAAAATTACTATTAAAACAAGCGTGTTTTAGCGTTACCGACAGATATTTGCAAGTCCTATGCTCAACACAATCAGCCTTACTAAAAAGCATATCGGCAATATTTACAACGTACATAAAACAGAAACGACGGATGATGCGGCTTTGAAATTGTAATAACGTATACGTTTACTGACGACTTAGACCGTCCTAAACGAACGAAAGAGACGACGGTTCGCACTGAAAAACAAATAGAAGAAGCGGAAAACTCCGCTTCTTCTTACGGCGTGTGTTTGAGCATTTTCAGCCACTGCCCACCACACCATTAGAAACCTAAAACGTACTCCTTTTTGAAAGGGAAAAGCGTTTTAGGTTTTTTGTTTGTCTTGCAATTTTAATATTCTTTCAAGCGGCGGTTTATGCCGCGAAAGCCGATTGACAAAGAGAGCGCAGTGTGTTAGGCTATTTTGCCAAAAGGCAATACAAAAGCCCCTACAGGGCGTTAGTGTTGACTCTTTTACGCTTTACTCTTTTTAAACCAAGATACAAAAATCGTAAACAGTGATTGAATAAAATCAAAGACGCTTACTTATAATTATTATAGAGGTAATAAATGAAGCATAACCAAAAAGAGATAAACAAATTTATCGAAAAACCATCAAATGAAGAATATTTAAAGGAGGTTCAGCAAAGTGAATTCCGTTAAAATGAGAAACAAACGTTATAACAAATATGTCAACGCCGTTACACCGACAACTTCCGTTGCAAAATCTTTGTTTAGTAGTTTTTGTATCGGAGGAATAACTTGTATAATCGGACAACTTATCGGCGACGGTTACGCGCTAATTTTTCCGGATTTAACTGTTTCTATGATATCAAACCTTACTTCAATGACTTTAATCACCATAGCTATATGGATGACCGGTTTCGGATGGTATGACGAAATAGCTCGTCGCGGAGGTGCCGGTTCTTTTCTTCCTATAACGGGATTTGCCAATGCAATGTCAAGCGCGTCTATTGAATATAAAACAGAGGGGCTTATTTTCGGAACAAGCGTAAAAATGTTTACGATAGTCGGCCCTGTCGTAGTCAACGGAATAGTTTGGTCAACTTTGATGGGTATTATACATTTGTTGATATTTGGGAGGTTCTGATGAGCAAGATAATATACAAAGGCAATAATTGTGGTTTTCTTTGCAACAAAAAAATAGAAGAACATCAAACATCAAACTTTCATACAAAAAAACAAACGATAATTTTTGATAATCCGCCCTCGGTAATAGGACGGATGTCTGTAGTCGGAACAAAAGAAGGATGCGGTCCGATAGGTAAATATTTTCATGTAGTAAAATCGGATGATAAAAACGGAGAGAAAACTTTTGAAAAAGCAGAAATAGACATGCTTTACGAAGCTTTAATCGGGGCATCGGATTGTTTGCCGAATAAAACCGCCGATCTCGATTTAATCATTGCCGGAGATTTATTGAATCAAATTACCAGTTCGTCATATGTTTGTCGCGAAATGAATGTGCCGTATCTCGGCATTTACAGCGCATGCTCGACAATGAGTGAAAGCCTTGCGATTGCATCGTGCATGTTAAACTCCGGATATTTCAAAAACATCGCATGTTGTACGGCAAGTCATTTTTCTACAGCGGAAAGACAATATCGTTATCCGCTTGAATATGGATGCCAAAGGCCGCCGTATGCACAATGGACGGCAACTGCAGCGGGTTGCAGTATTTTATCTTCGAATAAAATAGCGCCGGTAATTATAACGCAAGCTACGTTTGGCAAGGTTATCGATTACGGAATTAGAGATCTTAATAATATGGGTGCCGCAATGGCTCCTGCCGCAATGAATTCTATGATCGCAATGTTTAAGGATACAAAAACAACCCCGAAAGATTATGATTTAATCATAACGGGTGATTTAGGAAAACTCGGCTCGGATATACTGCGAGATTTAATGGCAGAAAAAGGATATTTTCTCGGAAAAAACTATATAGATTGCGGCTCGTTGCTTTACGATGTAACGCAAAATTGTTATCAGGGCGCAAGCGGTGCCGGTTGTAGCGCTTCTGCAGTGAATTCGTATATAATTGATAAAATCGAAAGCGGCGAATATCAAAATGCCGCTTACTTTGCAACCGGAGCGCTTATGAGCACTCAAAGTTGTTATCAAGGAGAAACTATTCCTTGCATAAGTCACGGAGTGGTTTTCAGAAGGAGATAGATAATGTTAAATATGATTTTCGATATAATAAAAACATACGGAGCGGTTTTTTGCATCGGCGGTTTACTTTGTATGTTGGCGCAAATTCTAATTATAAAAACAAAGTTGACGCCCGCCAGAATACTTGTGATATTTCTGATTTTGGGGATAGTTCTCGAAGGTATAGGCGTATATGACTTTTTGTTTAGTTTTGCTCAAGCCGGCATCAGTGTACCGATAGTTGGGTTCGGAGCAGCGCTTGCCAAAGGTTCCATCGAAGCCGCCAGAGTGTCCGGAATCGTGGGCGCGTTTGCAGGGGGACTAGTCCAAACTGCGTACGGAATCGGAGTAGCGGTCGTGATGAGTTATATCGTAACGTTAATTTTTTACCCAAAACAAAAAACGTAATCACAAATAATTATTATCTCACATATTTATTTATGTGAAAAGAAAAATTAAAAAGAAGAAAATATTTATTTCGTTTTCTTTGGCGATCTTTTTAATCGTGATGTTTTATGAATATTGCATAGTGCCGATTATAACCATAGCATGTGAGGAAAAGGTTAAAGCAACTACAAACAATATAGTAAACATTACGATAGCAAAAGTGCTGAAAGATAAAGATTATGATTCGTTGTTTGTAGCAAAAAACAATTGCGACGATACCGGTGAACTATTTTATGTCGATTCAAAAACAGTTAATGACATAGCTCTTGAATTATGCAACGAAGTACAATTTAACTTATTTATGCTTGAAAACCAAGCAATTTTTATCAATTTAAGTACTATGTCAGGTATATCGGCATTAGGAAATATCGGTCCGGATATTAAAATAAGCATAGTTCCGATAAATTCCGTTTGCTACGAATATGTTACCGACACACAATCAGTGGGAATAAATCAAATCCATTATCGTATAGCGTTAAAACTAAAAACAACCATAAGCCTTTTGATTCCGGGGCGACCGCAGCAAATTGATATATGTTCTGATGTACCTATTGCGGATTGTATAATTGCAGGGAATATTCCTCAAGTTTTTTCTTGTGGAATGAAAATTTACGATTTAGTTCCCTAAAACAAGAAAAAACAGTTGCTTTTTGTATTCTTATGTGTTATAATTATTTAAAAGCGATGATGCGGCAAAAGATTCCGATTAGATAACAGAGAGCGTTCGGCAGGCTGAAAGAACGCGCAATCGCGAAAGATATTCACCGACGAGCTGAAATATTGAAAAACAACAGTAGATATTTCCGTTATTCTGCGTTAAAGAACAAAATGAGGCCTTTTTTGGCAAATTTAGGTGGTACCACGGTTTTTCGTCCTAAGGTTCTTTTACCTTAGGATTTTTTATTGGAGGAGTAAAATGGAAGACAAAATTAATCTGATCGTATCGGAAGCTGTAAGCGAAATTCAAAAAGCCAAAAACAACAAAGCTCTTAACGACGTTAAGGTTTCTTATCTCGGCAAAAGCGGCAAATTAACAGTGTTAATGAAAGATATTAAAGACGTACCAAAAGAATTAAAGCCGGTTTTTGGAAAACTCGTTAACGATGCCAGAGTAAAAATCGAAAGTTTTTTTACTCAAAAGTTTGAAATATTACACAAAAAAGATTTGGAAGAAAAACTCAAAACTGAAACGATCGATATAACAATTGATAAAGACGAACATGTATTGGGTAATTTACATCCGTTATCGCAAGTTAAACGTAAAGTAGAGGATTTCTTTATTTCCATGGGCTTTATCGAAGTAGATAGTCCCGAAATCGAAACCGATTATTACAATTTCGAAGCGCTTAATACGCCGTCAGATCATCCCGCAAGAGATATGCAGGATACATTTTACGTTACCGATAGAATTTTATTGCGTAGTCAAACTTCGGCAGGACAAATTCGTACAATGGAAAAAATTAAACCGCCGATCAAGATGATTACGGTTGGAAGAGTTTTTCGCGCCGATGATATTGACGCGACGCATTCGCCGGTTTTCCATCAAATAGAAGGTTTAGTTGTTGATAAAAAAATTACGATGTGCGATTTGAAAGGCATGTTGGAATCGTTTGCCAGATATTTTTTCGGAACAGATACGAAAACAAGATTTCGTCCGTCGTATTTTCCGTTTACAGAACCCAGCGTAGAAGTTGACGCATCGTGTCCGCATTGTCACGGAAAAGGTTGTCGCGTTTGCAAAGGAACCGGTTGGATAGAAATTCTCGGCGCTGGTATGGTTAATCGAAACGTTTTGATCGGATGCGACATTAATCCGGATGAATATACGGGTTTTGCTTTCGGCATCGGATTGGACAGAATCACAAATATCATGCACGGTATATCGGATATGCGCGTTGAATTCGAAAACGATGTACGTTTTCTTAAACAGTTTAATTAGTCAAGGAGTGGAGAAATATGAAATTACCGTTAAGTTGGCTTAAAGAATATGTCGATATCGGAGACATCTCCGTAAAAGAATTGGCAGATAAATTACTTAATATAGGCTTCGAAGTCGAAGATGTACGTTACCTCGGTGAAAATATCAATAATGTAAAAACAGCTAAAATAACAAAAATCGTTAAGCACCCGAACGCAGATAAATTGCGGATTTGCGAAGTAGATTTCGGTTACGAAAAATCCACAATCGTTACTGCCGCCACTAATGTTTTTGAGGGCGCGATTGTTCCCGTCGCATGCGACAACGCCGATTTGCCTACCGGAAAGCATATTGTTACCGGTGATTTACGCGGCGTAACAAGTTTCGGCATGTTTTGTTCCGGTTCGGAACTTTGCATAGACGACAGCGTAATAACCGGTGCGGAAGTAGATGGTATTTTGATATTGCCAATCGATACATGTTTGGGTGAAGACATTAAAACCGTTCTCGGATTAGACGAATATATCTTAGATGTTTCAATTACCGCAAATCGAGCAGATTGCCAATCTATACTCGGAATTTCAAGAGAAGTTGCGGCTATGTTAAATAAGGAATTAAAAGTACCCTCAACAGATTATTCGCTTGTCAAAACAAATATTGCGTGTCCGAAAGTCGAAATCGAGAATAAAAATTGCAGCGCGTATTCCGGGACGGTAATAAACAATGTAAAAATAAAACAATCGCCCAAATGGATGAGAGATAGATTACGTTATGTCGGAGTGAGACCAATCAATAACATAGTAGATATAACCAACTATGTTTTAATGGAAATAGGCCAACCTTTACATGCTTTCGATTTAAAACGAATCGATGATAAAATTGTTGTACGAAGCGCATTACAAGGAGAAAAGATCAAGGCACTAAACGATGAAACATATTCTTTGTCTCCCGATATGATGGTTATTTCAGATGCAAATAAACCGCTTGCAATAGCCGGAATTATGGGCGGAGAGTTTAGCGGTATCCAAAACGATACAAACACCGTTTTTCTTGAAACCGCTAAATTTGCTCGCGGAAACATAAGATCTACTTCACGCAAATTAGGTTTAAGATCGGATTCTTCCGCAAGATATGAAAAAGGCGTTGATTGGTTTTGTTATGAATTCGGAAAAAAGAGAGCGCTTAACTTATTCGAAAAGTTAGGAGTAGGTAGTATTACAGAAGCTTGCGTTTGCGCAGGAGAAACTGTTCCTGACGACAAAACAATTGAAACTTCGACCGATAAGATAAACGATTTATTAGGAATAGTCGTTTCTACCGAAAAAATCGTATCGATATTGAATTTACTCGGAATAAATACGGTTATTGTCGGAAAGCGAATCGTTTGTACAATACCGGCATACAGAAGCGATATAGATAATTATACGGATCTTGCTGAAGAGATAATCAGATTTTACGGTTACGATAAACTGTCTTCAGAATTCATTAAAAATGCACATTCTACTATAGGTGGAAAACCGATTGAGCAAAAGACAACAGACGCGCTTAAAGATATGCTAATTGCATATGGAGCTTATGAAGCCATAAGTTTTTCGTTTATCAATACAAAACAATTTGACTTACTGAATTTGGACGAAACAGACACAAGACGCAACGTTATTAAAATTATTAATCCGTTAAGCGAAGAGTATGCGGTTATGAGAACTCAGCTTATCGGAAGTATGTTGGAATCTGTTTCTAGAAACTTAAACAGAAAAAACGATAATTTTAGATTATTCGAAATAGCAAAAACATATATACCTAAGCAAATACCTTTAACCGAATTACCGAACGAAAACGTAACGTTGTGTTTGGCATGTGTAGGTAACGATGAAAATTTTTACAAAATCAAATCTATTGTTCTAAACGTATTAAAATTTTTGGGAATAGAAGATTTCACACTAAAAAGAAGCAAAATGCCTTATTTGCATCCTGGAATGAGCGCAGACATATTTGTCGGCAACAACATAATGATAGGTTCTTTCGGAAAAATTCATCCGGAAGTAGCAAAGAATTTTGATACATCGGAATCTGTTTATGTTGCCGAAATTAACATTCAACCGTTTATTTCCGAACGCAAAAAAATTATTCAATACAGAACTTTGCCTAAATATCCTATCGTTGAGCGTGATTTGGCGATAATTATTGATGATAATGTAAGCGTAAAAACAATAATCGATTGCATAAAAAAACATGCCGGAAACACTTGTGAAGACGTAAAACTGTTTGACGTTTATAAAGGCGCTCAAATATCCGATGGAAAAAAGAGCGTCGCTTTTTCGTTGAAGTTGCGTTCGGATGATCATACTCTTGTAGATGAAGAAATTCAATCTTTATTGAATAACGTTATTAACGGATTAAATACTGATTTAAATGCCTGCTTGCGATCGTAATACAATTGAAATCTTAGCTCCCGCGGGAGATCTTAAGTCGTTAATTTGCGCGGTGAATAATGGCGCAGACGCAGTGTATTGCGGCGTCGGCAATTATAATGCTCGCGCAAAGGCGACTAATTTTTCGTTCGAAGATTTTGCGGAAGCTATCGGTTATGCTCATTTTTTCGGCGTAAAAATTTATGTTGTATTTAACATTTTATATAAACACGAAGAGTATGGAGAGGTCTTAACTTGTATAGAACGATGCCATAATATGGGTGCGGATGCGTTTATTCTACAAGATTTAGCCTTAATTTACAAGATAAAAAGTACTATGCCTGACATAGTCATTCATTTAAGCACCCAAGCAGGTGTCCACAATGTCCAGGGTGCGATTGTTGCTGAACGCCTCGGAGTTAAACGTGTTGTATTATCTCGCGAAACTCTTTTGTCAGATATTCGCGAAATAAAAAACAAAACAAATCTTGAAATTGAATTTTTTGTTCAAGGCGCTCTATGCATAAGTTTTTCGGGCAATTGTTACTTTTCAAGTTTGGTTTCCGGATATAGCGGAAACAGGGGGAAATGTTTGCAATTATGCAGAAAAAAATATAGTTTCAAAAATCGGTCGGGTTATTGGTTGTCTGCTAAAGACATTAACATGTCAAACAACATAGCCGAACTTATTGACGCAGGCATAACTTCGTTTAAAATAGAAGGCAGAATGAGAAGACCGGAATATGTCAGTGAGTCAGTTAAGTGTTATAAAAATTTAACATCTGGGCTTAGCTACAATCAAAAGAATTTACGACGTATGTTCAATCGCGGCAATTACACAAATATTTACATTTCAAATCAATCGAATGATGTCATATATAATCATGCACAAAATCATATCGGCGACAAAATCGGATATGTCAAAGCCGTAAAAAACAATATAGCTTATTTTGATTTTAACGTAAACAAGGGCGACGGATTGAAATTTTTCCACCATAATATCGAAACTGGACATGCGCTTGTTTCTTGTAATGATAATAAAACCACGTATGTCGGAACAATTAAATCTCGCGATGAGGTTAGAATTACTACCGACGCCAAATTAAATGAAAAAGCAATAAAAAGAAAACGCTACGTTGCAGTCGATTTGCTTGTTTCCGTTAATGCCGAAAATGCTTTTTTCCGTTTAAAAACAGACGCAATTTCGGTTGAATTTTCTTTGCAAGATTTACAGCAAGCAAAAAATTATGCTTTAACTCGAGATGATATTCTTGAATGTTTTAATAAAACCGACGATTATTGTTTTCGCATATCCGAAACCGATATAACTATAAATGCAGATGTATTTGTTGCAAAATCCGTACTGAATAATGTTCGACGACAATTGTACGACAATTTAAAAAACGAGATATTAAACAATTATCAAATTGAAAAAGACTGCGGATGTTTTGTTGACGTTTTTTCAAACCTAAACAAATTCGAGTGCTTTGAAAAATGTACGATAATACAAACTGACAATGTAGAAATTGCCAACGATTGCTCCGATTATTATGATTATGTCGCTTTTTTTCCAAAAAAATGGGATAGTGATTTAGTTGAAAATTTAATGCGATTAAAAAAACCTTTTTTGTTGGTTTTGCCAAATGTTATACGCGGAGAAGATTTAAAAACGGTTCAAAAAATTATCGACTTACCTATTGTTGAAAATGTGATAGTCAATAATTTATGTGGTTTGGAAATCGCAAAAAAGAAAAGAATTCTAATGGGCGTTTTTATGAACTTTATTAACGATGAAATTAATTGTTCTAAAATATGTTCTGTTGAAACTAAAAATACAAATCCAAACAATTTTGTTTATCTTTACGGTAACTACCCGTTAATGACTTATTGTCATTGTCCGTTAAGATCTTTTTACGGAAAATGCGTGCAATGCGGAAACGAAATCATTGACAAGCTATATGATGAAAAAGGTAATGAATTTAGCTTTTATTCATATAAATTAAAGCATTGTTATTGTTATTTGTTGAATAACAAAACTATTAATTTAACTGGAACAATGATAAATACTCAACGAATATTTATTGATTTAATCGGAGCAGAGAAAGGAATGTGCCGAGATATATTAAAAAAGATATACAACAAACAAAAAATTAACGGCGGAACATTGGCTTATTATAATAAAATATTAGAATAATGAATAATTTGGAAAAAACAATTAAATTATTGGATTTTGAAAAAATATTAACAATGGTATCCGATTGCGCACATACAATAAATGCCAAACGGGCGATTTTGTCGCACATTCCAATGTTTGATATAAAAATGGCTGAAAATTTACAAAATCTTACATGGGAAGCAACAATAGTTAGGAATAAATATTTAATTAATCCCATTATTGCCATTGACGATATAAGTGAAATTTTAGAAAAAAACAGAATCGGAATAACTTTGCAGATGGGTGAGTTGTTAAAAATATCAAAAGTCATAACAAGCGCATCTTATGCAAAAGAAAAAATATGCGAAACAGGCGAAGATGTGTTTTTGTTAAAAAATATAGTTTCAAATATTTTTGCAGATAAACATTTGGAACAGGACATTACCAACAGCATAATAAGCAATAACGAAATGAGCGATAATGCAAGTCCTCAATTAAAATCAATTAGACGTAAAATTTTAAATCTCAATACGAAATTAAAAGAAAGATTGAGTCAATATACTAAAAACAATTCTGTTTCTGATTACCTTCAAGACAATCTTTATACAGTGAGAAACAACCGTTTCGTAATACCCGTTAAATCCGAGTGCAAAACCCATATCCCGGGACTTATTCACGATCAATCGGCAAGCGGCGCAACTGTTTTCATTGAACCGTTCGCAATAGTGGAGTTAAATAATGAATTACGTACGGCGATTGCCGAAGAAGCAGCCGAAATTGAAAGAATTTTAGTTACGTTCAGTACGAGAGTTTTTGAACAAATAGAACAAATTAAAAATTGTGCCAACACAGTTGTTATGTTAGATATAGTATTCTCGAAGGCTGTTTTTGGCGAAAAAATCAAAGGAATCAAGCCTTTTTTGAATTGCAAAGGCGAAACAAAATTGGTAAATGCACGTCATCCGTTGATTGACGCAGATAAAATTATTCCAGTGACAATAGAACTCGGTTCGGATTTTTCCTTGTTGTTGATAACCGGACCTAATACCGGCGGAAAAACTGTATGTATGAAAACAATCGGTTTATTTTGTCTTATGGCTTATTCGGGAATCCCGTTACCGTGCGACAATGCAAATATTGCCGTATACGATAATATTTTTTGCGATATCGGCGACGATCAAAGTATATCAAACGAACTTAGCACTTTTTCGTCACATGTGGTAAATATTACAAACATCGTTAACTCAATTACAAAAGATTCGTTAGTTCTATTGGATGAGCTCGGCGGAGGCACAGATCCCACTGAAGGCACAGCTTTGGCTATCGGAATAATTAAATATTTGGAAATCGTTAAGTGTAAAGGCGTTATTTCCACACATTACGATAAACTGAAAGAGTATGCTCTCGGCACCGGCAACATTAAGAACTGTTGCATGTTATTTGACGAAAAAACATTATTGCCGACCTATAAACTGGTTATCGGTATGCCTGGTTCCAGCTATGCATTAAAAATAGCCAAAAGTCTAGGAATGAACCAATTTATTTTAGACGAGGCGGCAAAAAATTTGGACACCAATAAAATCGAATATGAAAAAATCATAAAAAATGCCGAAAACATCAAAAACGAAGCACTAAAAGAACGCGAAGCAGCAAAACTTGAACGCGAATCTTTAGCCAAATTAAAAGATAAACTCGAAAAAGATAAAGAAAAAATAGACGCTCTTTACGAAAAAATCAACAACAATGCTTCTGCAGAAATTAAAAGAATTATTTCACTAAAAGTTGCCAAAGCCGAAAACATTATAGCTGAAATGAAAATATTAAAAGAATCTGCGGACGAACAAGCGCTTTTTGAGGCGCGTCGAAAAAAAAACTTACTTTCCGATATCGAATATAAATTACAAGAAAACGAAAGTCTTGCTTGCCGAGAAATTTCGGAAAAAGATATCGTTATCGAAAAAAAAGTCGTCGTTAAAAATCTTAATGCAATGGGAATTGTCGTGTCTCTTCCTAATAAAAAAGGTGAATTAAGAGTCAAAACAGGAAACATTACTACAACTGTGAAAATAAGCGATTTAGGATTGCCACTGGAAACGGAAAAGCCTAAAAAAGCAAAAAAACCGGAAATTAAAACCCAAAATAATTTTAACGTTTCTTCGACGGCACTTGTCCCCGAAATTATGGTTATAGGAAAAACTGTTGCAGAAGCTATCGAAATTATCGAACCATATTTATTTTCGGCTCATCGCGGCAATGACAAATTATTGCGCATCGTTCACGGAAAAGGAACAATGGCTCTCGCAAAAGGAATTCAGTCGTATTTAAAAACAGCTTCTTTCGTTGAATCTTTTCGTTTCGGAAAATATGGCGAAGGCGACAGCGGAGTTACTATAGTAACGATTAAATAAAAATCAGAGGTAAACGAGCATGGATTATTACGAATGGAACGATTTAAATCCCAAAAACACCGATTCGGCAGGAAAAATTTTTAATGTATTGAAAAACGTATCGATAGTCGCAATAGCACTTTCTATCCTATATATACTAACGTTTTTGGGATGGGAAAATGACGGACTGAAGATTTTTTACAACATATTAATCATTCTATTAATAGAATTACCGCTATTCGGATGTTTTTTTATTTTTAGAAATTTAATGAAAAAATATTTCGATTACGATTATTTTATCATAGGAGATATTTTAAGAATAGTCAAAATATCGAATAAAATTGCGCGAAAAAGCGTAGCGGAGTTTAATTTATGCGACATCGAAAACATCGGCATTTATGGCTCGTCGTCCTATGAACAAGCTAAATCCGTAATACCGAAAAGACAAAGCTTGGCGTGCAATATGGAAATTGAACACATTTACATAGTCGCCGTATATGACGGGCAAAGACAATTATTTATTTTGGATTATAATTACGAATTTTTATGCGCTTTGCGAAAAGCAATGAAACGCGAATTGGTTTTCGATAAAGATTTGATTTTGAAATTGCAACAAAACGGAGTTGAAGAAATATGATATTTTTAGATAACGCAAGCACAACAAACGTGTATCCCGAAGTTGCCGATGTAATTTATGACTATATGGTCGAAGAATATTTCAATCCTTCCGCAACATATAAGCCTTCGTTAAAAATAAAAAAAGACATCGACTCCGCTCGAAAAACAATTGCGGATTACTTAAGCGCAGATAAGCACGAAATTGTTTTTACATCGTGCGCCACCGAATCCAACAATTGGGCAATTAACGGTGTTTTTAGAAATTTAAACGGCAATCTCGTAATATCAGAAGGCGAACATGCTTGCGTATATGAAACAGCTAAAAATTTAGCCAACAAAGGGCTTGATTTAAGGATGGTCAAATTGACCCGACAGGGAAACGCGGACATTGACGATCTAGTATCAAAAGTCGATAAAAACACAAAAATGGTATCAATAATACACGTATCAAATGAAACGGGAGTTGTTAATAATATCGCTCAACTGTCGGAAATCGTAAAATCAATTAATCCGAAAGTTATTTTTCACTCGGACGGCGTGCAAGCATTCGGAAAAATCGATTGCGACGTAAAAAAAAGCAACATTGACTTATACAGTATTTCAGGACATAAATTTCATTCCCCCAAAGGTGTCGGCGCGCTGTATATTAATAAAAATCTCAAATTGTCGCCTTATTTGAACGGAGGCGGACAAGAAAACGGGTTGCGTTCTGGAACGGAAAATGTTTGCGGAATAATCGCAATGGGCAAGGCTGCCGAAATATACAAAAAAGAAACCGAAACAGCAAAATTCGATATTAATTTTAAATATAATTTATTGATTGATTCGTTGCAAAAAATAAGCGATTGCAAAATTATCGGTGATACAAACAACAATTCCAAAATGATAATCGCCGCATCGTTTTTGGGTTGTAAGGCTGAAATTTTGCAGTCTATGATGGCAGATGACGGAATATTGATAGGTCGCGGTTCCGCGTGTTCAAGCAGGCATGCCGGCAACAGAGTTTTATCGGCAATGGGATTGGATCAAAAAACGATAGACGGAACAATTAGAATAAGTCTTTCCCCGTCGACGACCGTTTCGGATATAACTACGGCATGCAATAAATTAGCAGAAAAAGTTAAATTGTTGAGAGGTAACAACATTGGATAAAATAATTCTTATTCGCTATGGCGAAATTCATTTAAAAGGCAAAAACAGACGTTTTTTTGAAAATACATTAATTGCTAACATAAAAAATAATCTTTCGAGTTTTGCATTTAAGTTCGAAAAAGCATCTTCACGTTATGTTATATACGACTATAATAGCGACGACGAAAAAGCAATAATCGATATATTGAAAAAAACTTTCGGTATTCATTCCATAAGTGTAGCATACGTTACTGAAAACAATTTGGATAAAGTTTCCGAATTGGCTGTTTTTTTGAGCAAAAATTACGGCACTTTTAGAATAAACACTAATCGCGCAGATAAGAGGTTTGCCTTAAATTCCATGCAAATAAGCAGAGAGATCGGTGGTAGAGTTTTGACTGCCAAACCGCAACTGAAAGTAGATCTTTTTGAGCCTGATTTTTCTATAAACATAGATCTTCGCGAAAATGGACAAACCTATGTTTATTGCGATGTTATTAAATGTTTTGACGGAATGCCGGTCGGGTGTGCCGGAAACGGACTCGCATTATTATCCGGCGGAATAGACAGTCCCGTTGCGTGCTTCACAATGGCAAAACGCGGCTTAAAACTCGATTTGTTGCATTTTCATTCCTATCCGTATACAAGCGAGATGGCAAAAGAAAAAGTACGTCAATTGGCGGAAATTTTACGACCTTATACCGGACCGACAACATTGATGTGTGTGCCGCTTACCAAAATTCAGGAAGAAATACATAAAAAATGCGATTCGTCGTATATGATTACGCTGGTAAGAGTTTTTATGATGCGAATTGCTGAAAAAGTTGCGTTAAAAAGAAATTGCGGTTGCATTATAAACGGCGAAAGTTTGGGGCAGGTTGCCAGCCAAACGCTTGAAAGCATTAATATAACCAATGCGCAAGTTTCGTCGTTACCGATATTTAGACCTTTAATCGGATTCAATAAAGATGAAATAATCGAAATATCGAAAACCATAAGAACGTTCGAAACGTCAATACAACCGTATGAAGATTGTTGTACCGTATTTCTTCCCGAATCGCCGATTACTCGTCCCAAAATGAAAAACGTCGAAAGAGAAATAGCAAAATTATCGAACATCGATATTCTTATCGAAGAATCCGTCGACAATATTGAAGTTATCGAAATTATCTAATTCGCTTTCGTAACACCTACTTATTTTACAATAAGGAATATTATATTTACTGAATAGTGCCGTGATTTTATTTTTTGCAGGTGTTTTTGTATTCGCCGGCACAATTTTATGATGAAAATCGAATTCTTGTTTATCTATACTTACAGAAACAACGTTGTCAGGTTGCTTGAAAAAAGTTTTGTCATTGATTTTTCTTATTATTTTTCCTGCGATAGAAGATACCACGGTTCCTCCCGAAAGTTCGTTAGGTAATAATCTCTCGGCTTTTGAACTTAATCTTACCGCTACGGTATGATCGGGCGTATATGCGATGCAATATGCGTCCGAGTTTCCTTTTTTTGTGCCTACAGTACCGGTTTTTGCCGCTACGCATAGCGTTTGATCTGAATTGATTCGTTTTGCCGTTCCGCGCACAGCGCAATCTTTCAACATATCCGTTATAAGATATGCCGTATCTTCTCGCATTACTTGGTATTCGTTTGCAGTTGGGCGATAAACGCATTTTCCATTTTTATCGTAAATGGACGATATAAACGACATATCGATTTTACTTCCGCCGCGAGCCAACGACATATAGCTTTCCGCCAACTCATTTAACGTAAGTCCGTATTGCATACCGCCAAGCGCAAGCGTCAAAGAAGTATCGTTTGTATCGAAAGACAGTCCGCATTTGACTGCAAAATTTTTTGAGTATTCTATCCCGTTCATATTAAGCAATTTGACTGCAGGAATATTATAAGAATTTATCAAAGCCTCCCGAGCGCTAATCCAACCGTGATATTTATTATCGAAATTTACTGGAGAATATCCGAAATAATTGATTTTTTCGTCCATTATCGGACTTATCGGATATATTAAATTTTTTTCGAGCGCCGGCGCATAACACAAAATCGGCTTTATAGCCGAACCGGGTTGTCGTCGCAAATTCAGCGAACTAAACGCAGTATCGTTATATTTTCCTATACATTTACCCGTTTTGTTATCGGTAATTACTATTTCGTAAAAACCTTCCGGAATTTGATATTCGTCCAAAAGCGAATCTATATAATCACCTAGCGTTTCGTCGTAACGTGTAAATATTTTATATTTACCGGCAAAAAGAGATTTTTTTGATATTTCTAATTTTTCACACGCTTCACTTATAATTTCGTCCAAAAATACGGACGATTTTTTAAATTTATTGCTAATTTTTATCGATTCGTGCACAGCTGTTTCGTATTGTAAATCGGAAATCATGTTTTGATTCTTCATCTTATACAAAACGCTATTGCGACGTTTTATTGCATTATCGAAATGATAAAAAGGGCTGTATTCGGTCGGATTGTTAATTATTCCAGCCAAAAGAGCGCTTTCGGATAAAGATAATTCGCAAGCGTTTTTGCCGAAAAATCTTTCCGCGGCAGCTCCGATTCCGTAAGTATTTTTACCGAAATATAATATATTGAGATAGTTTTCGAGTATTTCCGTTTTAGAATAATTTTCTTCTATTTCTTTGGCAATTCTTATTTCGTTTATTTTTCTGTGAATGGTTTTTTCGTTATTTAAATGAGTGTTTTTTACTAATTGCTGAGTAATTGTGCTTGCACCTTCTTTGAAACGTCCGTTTAACATATTATTTTTAGCCGCGCTTAAAATGCGAACATAATCTATTCCGTCATGCAAGTAAAAACGTTTATCTTCTATTGCGATAAAACAGAGAGGCGTATATTGAGGTAAATCGTTAACATTTACAAAATATTTGTCCGTATCATATAATTTATCCGCAAGAAGTTTACCGTTTTTCCCGTAAACATTAATTGTTCTTTCGGAATCGGTAAGTTTCGATTTATCCATATTCTCGTAACAAGGCAATCGGAAATACGGATTAAACGTAATTCCGAACACGCAAATAACGACTATTATCGCAAATAAAATCATCATAATGATTATTCGCCGTTTTTTTACTGTTTTCGCCATGTATTTATTATAAGAAATGCAACGATTTTTATTACGGCGCGTAAAATTACTGTACTTTTTCGACAAATTATACTATAATAATAACTACGAGAAAAGTTTGGTTTGGAGTAGTATGAAATATTTTATTAACACATATGGATGTCAGATGAATGTACATGAATCCGAAAAACTCGCCGGCATATTGGAGAATCGTGGTTTTACGCTTGCGGACGACATGAAAAACGCAGACATTATCATATTTAATACATGTTGCATAAGAGAAAGCGCGGAAACTAAAATTTTGGGCAATCTTGGCATAGTAAAGAAACTAAAAGAGATAAATCCCGAAATCAAAGTTTGCGTATGCGGATGTATGGCTCAGAAAAAAGGTGAGGCGGAGCGATTAAAAAAGCGTTGCCCGTTTATTAATTTAATTTTCGGTACGCACAATCTTTATAAATTTGACGATTATTTGACAAAGATTTTAAACGGAAATAAAGTAATCGAAATATGGGAAGACACGGGTGAATTGCCTCAAAAAACCCCCGTAAAAAGATCGGACGGCGTCAACGCGTGGGTGAACATCATGTATGGTTGCAATAATTTTTGTTCCTATTGCATAGTTCCGTACGTCAGAGGCAGAGAACGCAGTCGAGAGGAGCGCGACATATTAAGCGACGTAAAAAATCTTATAGATTGCGGTTTTAAGGAAATAACCCTACTCGGACAAAACGTTAATTCTTACGGAAACGATTTTTCGGATAAGCGTTCGAGTTTTGCTTCGTTGTTGGAAAAATGTGCTTCGTTCGAAGGAAAATATAAAATACGGTTTATGACTTCTCATCCGAAAGATTTAAGTGAAGACATTGTAAAAGTAATCGCGTCATCGGACAAGCTGGCTGATTTTATACACTTGCCCGCGCAAGCCGGAAGCGATCGTATTTTAAAAATGATGAACAGAAAATATACATCTACCGATTATTTAAATAAAATCGATATGATACGAAAATATATACCATCCGTCGGGCTTTCCGGAGATATAATGGTAGGTTTTCCGACCGAAACGGAAGAAGATTTCGCAGCTACATTAGATTTGGTAAGAAAAGTTCGTTATAACAATCTTTACACTTTTATTTATTCCAGAAGATCGGGAACGCCGGCCGACAAAATGGAACAAGTAGAATTAGCCGTTAAAAAGAGAAGAATAAAAGAGTTAATCGATTTGCAATTCGATTTAGGCTGTGAAGCGGCAAACAATTGCGTCGGAAAAACTTACGAAGTTTTGTGCGACGGATGGAGAGACGGAATCGCAAGTGGAAAATCTTCTTGTGAAAAAGCGATAACGTTTAATTCAAAAGAAAATATTATCGGAAATTTTGTTAATGTAAAAATCGTTTCAACTAAAAACAATCAATTATTCGGCGAGATATCGGAGGACTGAAAATGGCAAAACCAAGAGAAATGTCGGATATGATGAAACATTATCTGAAAATCAAAGACCAATATCCGGATGCTTTAATTTTTTATCGTTTAGGCGATTTTTACGAAATGTTTTTCGACGATGCCGTAACAGCTTCTAAAGAATTGGATTTAACTTTGACCGGCAGAGATTGCGGACTTGAAGAACGCGCTCCAATGTGCGGAGTGCCGTATCATGCTGTCGATAATTACATTTCTAAATTATTGGCAAAGGGGTACAAAGTCGTCATTTGTGAACAAATGACTAAACCGGGAGAACAAAAGGGGCTCGTAGTGAGACAAGTAACAAGAGAGGTTACGCCCGGTACTCGAATAGACAGTTCTATGCTTGACGGCGGAAAAAACAATTATTTGTTGAGTGCTTACTTATCGGAAAACGGTAATATCGGCTTGTCTTGGACAGATATATCGACCGGCGAGTTCGGGAACATGTTGATCGACGCACAAATAAATTTAAAAATGAATGAAACGTTGTCTCGAATTGCACCCGCGGAAGTTATTTGCAATACCGCAATGAAAGAAAAATCCAAAGAGTTATCGCTTGTAAAATACGGCGGCGTATGCGAATTTGCATTATACGATGAAAATTCTTTCGGATTCGATTATGCAAGTCAAAAGGTTAGAGAAAATTTTGGCGATATCGATATGTTTAAAAATAAACCCGAATGCATATGTTCTGCCGGCGCTTTGCTGGATTATGTCTTCAATACTCAAAAACGAACATTGAAACATATACGAAACGAAGGATTCGAAGATGAAAATCAATATTTAAGAATAGACAATAATGCGCGTAAGACGCTTGAACTTTTGTCTTCATCCTCAGGAAAAAAGGACGGATCTTTATTAAAACTCATAGATAGAACGTCGACAAACATGGGGGCTCGTCTTTTGAAAAAGTGGATAGAAAGACCTATTCGCGATTCTATTGAAATCAACAAAAGACTTGATTCTGTCGATAAAATCAACAAAAACGTCATGCTACGCGATGAAACAATCGAATTAATGAAAAAAATATACGATCTCGAAAGAATCGCGGGAAGAGCTTCGTACGGAAATATATCTCCAAAAGATTGCGCTCAATTGGGCGCGTCGCTAATTGCGCTCAAAGAAACGAAAATAAAACTGAAACAAATAAACGATTCGCTTATCGGCGAATTATCCGAAAAAATTGCCGATTTCGGTTATCTTGAAAACTTATTGATAAGCGCGATTGAACCTAATCCGACAACCGTAATAAGAGAAGGCGGCGTTATTAAAGATGGTTTCGATCAAAATCTGGATCAATATCGTAAAATCAAAATATCTTCACGTAAAATATTAGACGAAATCGAAGCCAAAGAAAAGTCGGCAACGGGAATCAAAACGTTAAAAATCGCTTATAATAGAAATTTCGGCTATTATATCGAAGTTCCGAAATCTCAAGTTCAATCGGTTCCTTATTCGTACGTACGTCGACAAACAACGATCAACGCCGAAAGATATGTTACGGAAGAATTAAAAGATATCGAATCGAAGATTTTGAACGCCGAAGAATACGCAAAGGCTCGAGAAATAGAATTATTCGATAAAATTATTAACGAAATAGTGACGTTTTTAGACGATTTGCTCGAAGCATCAAAAAATCTCGCATATATAGATTGCTTATTTTCCAATGCAGTGTCGGCTCAAGTCTTGAATTTTTGCAAACCGACTATTAATGACAATATTAAAACAATTAACATAATTGACGGTCGGCATCCAGTTGTAGAACAAAATCTTAAAACAGACGAATTCGTTCCAAACGATACATATATGGATAATTCGGACAACAGAACAATAATGATAACCGGGCCTAATATGGCCGGTAAAAGCGTATATATGCGTCAAGTCGCCATTATCGTAATTTTAGCACACATGGGATCTTTTGTTCCGGCATCGAAAGCTGAAATATGTTTAATAGATAAAATTTTTACTCGCGTAGGAGCAAGTGACGACTTGTCCACTGGAAGAAGTACTTTTATGGTTGAAATGTCCGAAGTTGCGGATATTTTACAAAATGCGACAAGCGATTCTTTATTGCTATTGGACGAAATAGGACGAGGAACTTCGACATACGACGGATTAAGCATAGCTTGGGCTATAGTGGATTATCTTTCTTCGGAACTAAAAGCCAAAACTCTTTTTTCTACTCATTATCATGAATTAACCGAACTCGAAGGTAAATACGACGGTATAAAAAATTATAAGATGACGGTACGCGAAGTTGCCGGCAATATAGTTTTTATACGTAAGCTGTTAAGAGGAAGCGCAAATAAAAGTTTTGGAATCGAAGTTGCCGGTTTAGCAGGTTTACCCAAAAGTGTTATAGAAAAATCGAAAACGATACTAAAACGATTACAAAAGAACGATATAGTAAATAAAGAAAAAGAAAGAACAGACGCTAATTATCAAATGTCTATATTTAGCAGCAACGTCGGAACGGAGTTAATTAATATACTTAAAGACATTGATATCGATAATATAACGCCGCGTAACGCATTGGATATTTTAACAGATTTAAAGGAGAAAGCTATCTGTGAATGATATTAAAATTCTTGATAAATCTATTTATAATAGAATAGCGGCCGGAGAAGTAGTGGAACGGCCGTTATCCATAGTAAAAGAACTTGTTGAAAACAGCATAGACGCAGGAGCGTCAATGATAAACATTGAAGTCGAAAACGGCGGATTGACAAAAATTGCCGTTTCCGATAACGGAAAAGGTATTTCGCCTAATGACGTCCCGACAGCTTTTTGCGCGCACGCAACCAGCAAAATTAAATCAATAGATGATCTTGACAAAATAGCTACTTTAGGTTTTAGAGGCGAAGCTTTACCGAGTATTGCGGCTGTTTCAAAAATTAAGATGACCACAAGAACGGCAAACAGCGAAACCGGATTTACATACACTATCGACAACGGAGAGGTTGTTGATAGCGGTTTATGTGGATGTACATATGGAACAAAAGTAGTTGTTCGTGATTTATTTGATAAAATTCCTGCGCGAAAAAAATTTTTAAATAAGCCCGCTATGGAAGAATCTGCCATTGCCAATATGGTTTCAAAACTAATATTAGCAAACAGCGAAATATCTATTAAGTATACCGCAAACGGAAAAGTGGTTTATCATTCCACGGGACAAGGAATAGACAATGCTATCTATTGTGTATACGGAAAGGATTTTTTCAATGGTTTATTGCCAATTCATAGTACTATGTCAGACATAGTACTGAACGGATATTTATGCAAGCCATCAGCAACAAAACATACAAAAAATTTTCAGACTCTTATCGTTAACGGCAGATATGTAAAATGCGACGAACTTTCATATTGGATCTTCGGTTGCTATCAAAATTATTTAATGAAACGTCAGTTTCCTGCTTATGTCTTATATTTAACGTTACCTTACGATCTTGTGGACGTAAACGTCCATCCCAATAAATTGGAAATTAAATTTGCAAATTCGGATTTTGTAAAGAAAATAGTTACAGATTCGGTTAAAAGCGTTATTAATTCCGTACTCATGCAACCTGTCGATATCGGCAGCGATGATGTGGTGGAAATTAAACAAGGTTCAGTAGAAACATTGCCAGATAAGTTCGATAGCACGATTTTCGGTGAAATCAAAACGCAAAGAATACATACTGATGCTCCTGATTTCTCACGCTTACACGATAGTAAATTCGACAATTCATTTCAAAACATAAAATACACGATAGCGAATTCAAACTTAGACACAAAACAAAACGATAGTGGCGATTTCATAAAGTGGGTATCGGAAACACTACATGAGAACTTGTATGAAAATAAAGAAACATGCAAGCAAGATAACTTTTCAAAAAGCGACAAAACGAACATAATTATTGAAAATATCAATGGCAAAAACAACAAAGCGGAAACTATTATTGAGAATCCGATTGCGGAAGATGTTGTTTCCAATGCAGCATGTAAATATACACAGGAAGAGATGTTAATAAAACACGAAGCTCGTTTTTGCGGAAAAATATTTAACACTTATATCATTTATGAATACTCGGATGAAGTGTTTTTAGTTGATCAACACGCCGCACATGAACGAATATTGTTTGATAAGTTGACAGCTAATTACGATTATAATTCTGTAAACGTTCAAAACATGTTATTTCCTTACACCTTTACGGTAACACCGCTGGAAAGCCAATTATTAATTGAGGCGGTTCCAATGCTTGAAAATTACGGTTTTCATTTTGAAAAATATGACAACAATTCATTTTGTTTAAAAAGCGTTCCTATCGAGTGCTCTCAAATGGACGTTAAAGATTTTTTGGATGGATTACTCGATAACGTTTTATCAAAAGCTTCGATCTCAAATTCGGATATTTTTCGAGATAAACTTGCTCAGTCAGCATGCAAAGCCGCAATAAAAGGCGGAATGGATATCGCTCGACATGAAATCGATAATTTGATTGACACAATGATTAACGACGGAAGAATACTTGTATGCCCTCACGGTAGACCGATAATTATTAAAATAACAAAAAAAGAGATTGAAAAATGGTTCAAACGAATAGTTTAAAACGAAAACTGTTTATTATCACGGGACCGACTGCCATAGGCAAGAGCAATTATGCAGTTGAACTCGCAACGATAAATAAATGTGAAATAATCAGTGCCGATTCAATGCAGGTATATAAAAAATTAAATATCGGAACGGGAAAGATATTGCCTTATGAAACAAAAGGAATTAAACATCACCTTATAGATATAGTAGAACCTTACGAATGTTATTCTGTCGGACAATTTGTCGACGACGCAAAAAACATAATAGATAAATTGTCAAAAACACCGATTATCGTCGGCGGTACCGGATTGTACATTTCTTCCCTTCTTAACGGAAATAATTTCGGAAACGCGCAAAAAAATCTGGAAATCAGAAATAAATGGAATAAAATTTTGGAAGATAAAGGAAAGCAATATGTTTATGATTACTTAAAAAAAATAGATTCTGTTTCCGCAGACAAAATCAGCATAGAGGATACAAAACGCGTAATTCGCGCAATTGAAATTTATGAAATTACCGGGACACCAAAAAGCAACATTGTTTGCGAAAACAAACAACAGTTCGATGCAAAAGTCGTTATTTTATACAATGAAAACAGAGAGGAGCTTTATAACTCGATAAACAATCGAGTCGAAAAAATGTTCAACAACGGACTTGTCGATGAAGTTAAATCATTATCCGCATTCAAAAACTGTCAATCCATGCAAGCAATCGGCTATAAAGAAGTAATCGCTTATTTGGAAAATAAAATAACGCTAACCGAAGCTGTCGAATTAGTGAAAAAGAATTCGAGAAATTATGCAAAAAGACAAATGACATATTTTAGAAATATGAATGTCGAAAATAAAATTTATGTAAGATACGATAATTTTAATGAATTATGTAAAATTTTTAATGAATTATAGTACTATGCAAACGCATAGAAGGAGTGTTATTTTGCAATTATGAATTGTGAAAAATTTATCGAAGAATGTGAAAAAAAATTAGTTGACGTTTACAAAAAAATCGACGAAACCGCATTAATCAACCAAGAAAAGGTTTTAAAAGCTTTTCAAAAAAATCAAGTCGGATTACGACATTTTGCAGGGACGACTGGATATGGAAGCGATGATATAGGAAAAAACAAACTATGTGATCTGTATTCGGATATTTTTCATACAGAAGCGGCAATCGTTTCTCCGTTAATCGCCACCGGTACTCACGCCATATCGACAGCATTATTTGGTCTTTTACGCCCAAACGATATTCTTTATTCAATCACAGGTAATCCCTATGATACCTTAGTCGATGTTTTGACAGGTGATAATATCGGTTCATTAAAAGAATACGGCGTAACTTTCGACAAAACTGATACAACAGAAAACGGATGCTTTGATTTTGAAGCAATAAACAAATATTTACACAAACATAACCCTAAAATAGTTTACATGCAAAGATCCAGAGGTTATTCGTCCAGAAACGCTTTTACCATAGCGCAAATTAAAGAAGCTATAGATTTTGTTAAATCTATAAACAATACGGCTATTATTTTTATAGATAATTGTTACGGGGAATTTATCGACACGATTGAGCCGACCGACGTAGGTGCCGACGTAATTGCCGGATCTTTAATTAAAAATCCGGGAGGCGGCATTGCTCCGACAGGCGGGTATATTGCAGGCAAAACCAATCTTATCGAATTAATTTCTTACAGATTGACTTGCCCGGGAATAGGCACCGAGGTAGGCTCATACAACAGCACCTATCAATATTTTTATCAGGGCGTATTTTTAGCTCCGCATGTAGTAGCGCAAGCCGTTAAAGCAGCACAACTGTTTTGTTGTGCGTTCCAGTCGTTAGGTTATGACGTCGTACCAACTCCCGGATTCGAATACGGAGATATTATAGCTTCGATTAAATTTAAAACCGAAGAAAAACTTATCGAATTTTGCCGCATCATTCAAAATTGTTCGCCCATCGACAGCTATTTAACTCCCGAACCATGTGAAATGCCGGGATACGAACATAAAGTAATAATGGCGGCAGGAGCGTTTGTTCAAGGATCTTCCATAGAATTGAGTGCAGACGCACCGATAAAACCGCCGTATATAGCATATTTTCAAGGATCGTTAACATACGAACATGCAAAATTAGCACTAAAAAGCTGTTTGGAAAAATTAGCTTAATAATCGTTAAAGTAACAAAAAAAGCCCATATTTATGATATTGGGCTTTTTTGTGTGCACTATAAAGTGTGCAAATCTTAACGTCGGCGTTATCCATGCTTTTAACTCGCACATAACACACTAACAAAGCGATATAAAACAACTATTCTCTATTTTTTATTTCCTTTGAGACATCTCATAAACGACGATGTTTTTTCGTTCAACTATATATCCACCTTAATATATGTAATATATTCTGCATTGCATAGCAATCATTTAAACCAACACAACTAGTGGATTTTGAAAGGAAGTTTTGATACCGCAACTTCCTTTTTTTCCAAAAACCCTCGATAAATAGTGTTCATCACAGTTTAGAAAAAAACTTATTTTAATAATAAACAATATGAAGAAGCTTAATTACACGGTCCCAACGCGATCATAGCAGTTGCTACGCGAATAAATCCATATATATTGGCGCCAGCAACTAAATCGTTTTTTTGTGCATATTTTTCGGCATAACTAATTATATTTTCATATATGTTTTTCATAATATTTTTCAATTGCAAATCAACAACATCGAAACTACTTGCTTGACGACAACTGTTTTGAGCCATTTCCAATGCCGAAACGGCGACGCCGCCTGCATTCGATGCTTTGGAGGGAGCATATAATATATGATTTTGCTTTAATAATTCTATCGCGGAAGGCGTAGTCGGCATGTTGGCGCCTTCCGCGACTGCTTTCAAACCGTTTTTTATTAACGTTTTAACGTGCGTTTCTTCGAGTTCGTTTTGAGTGGCGCACGGCAAGGCTATATCGCAAGGCACATCCCATATAGTCCCCGAAGTATAATAGCGAGAGCCTGATACATACAAAGGATACTCGGATAAACTTTTTCGACGCGTTTCTTTTATTTCCTTCACAGCGGCAAGATTTATGCCGTTTTGATCATGAATCCAACCGGTAGAATCCGACATTGCAATTACTTTGGCACCGGATTGTATGGCTTTTTCCGCAGCATGGATAGCCACGTTGCCCGCTCCGGAAATAACTACGGATTTACCCGATATTTTCATTCCGGAATGAACAAGCATTTCGTTTAGAAAATAAATAAGTCCATATCCGGTTGCTTGTTTTCGGCACAAACTTCCGCCCAGTAACAAAGGTTTTCCCGTCAATGTACCGTCATAAACATCTTTAATTTTTTTATAGCATCCGAATAAATATCCGATTTCGCGTTCGCCCACTCCGATGTCCCCGGCAGGAATATCTTTTGTCGGACCGATATACTTGCTTAATTCGAGCATAAAACTTTCGCAAAATCTATAGATTTCGTTGTCGGACTTATTTTTAGGATCAAAATCGCTGCCGCCTTTCGCACCGCCGATACCAAGTCCTGTAATGGAATTTTTAAATATTTGTTCGAAACCTAAAAATTTAATTACATCGAGATTTACAGAGGGATGAAAACGCAATCCGCCTTTGTATGGCCCGAGGCTGTTGTTAAATTGAACGCGATAGCCGCGATTAACATGCGTTTTTCCGCAATCATCTGTCCAAGGAACGCTAAACATTATTTGTCTATCCGGTTCTGCTAATCTTTCGAGAACAGCATTTTTTTCATATTCTGGATGTTCTTTCAAAATTTTATCCAAACTGTTATATACTTCTATTACAGATTGTAAATAAAGTTGTTGATCTTTATTTTTATTTTTAACACTCTCAATAACGTCATTAATGTAGGACATAAATAAACTCCGCATAAAAACAATATTCAAAACAAAGATATGCTTTAATTTGCTTTGAATAGAATCAAAATTTAAAATATATTTGCCTTGGAAAGTTCTGTAATTAAAGATTTTTTATCTCTATACCCCGTAATTCTCACGACTGGTTTGCCATTCGAAAATAATATCAGACACGGAATCATGTTTATGTTAAATTCTTCAGCCAAAGACTCTTCTTCGTCTACATTTATTTTCCCGATTATTAATTTATTTTCAAATTCGTCGCCTATTTCGGTCAACACGGATGCAAGCATGTTACACGGACCGCACCAACGTGCCCAAAAGTCAACCAACACGGGCATTTCGGCTTCCAAAACTTCTTTTTTAAAATTTTCAGCAGTAACAATTGTTTCTTTCATTTTATTTCTCCTAATAAATAAGCGGCGCATACCGACAAGCAAAAGTAAAGCGCCGCAATATCGTAATAAAAGTTTTCGATGACTTAATTTATTTTTTTGTCGCAAATCCGTCAGGATTTAAAGTTTGCCATTTCCATAAAGAAGCGCACATATCGTCGATATTGTGCGTAGCAACCCAATCGAGTTCTTTTTTGGCTTTATCTGCCTTAGCGTAACATGCGGCTATATCTCCCGCGCGACGCGGAGCAATGACATATGGTATTTCATGACCGCAAGCTTTTTCGAAAGCATGAATTACGTCAAGAACGCTGTATCCGTTTCCCGTACCGAGATTATACGTATACACACCGGGATTAATGCACTTTTCTATAGCTTTTATATGCCCCAAAGCAAGATCTACGACATGAATGTAATCTCTCACGCCGGTTCCGTCAGGAGTATCGTAATCGTTTCCGAAAACGCTGACTTTTTCTCTCTTTCCGCACGCGACTTGCGCAATATAAGGAGTGAGATTATTCGGAATACCTTTTGGGTCTTCACCAATCAAACCGGATTCGTGAGCGCCCACCGGATTGAAATAACGAAGAAGTACGACCGTCCATTGCTGATCGGATACAAATAAATCTCTCATTATATTTTCCAACATCAACTTAGTAGAACCATAAGGATTGGTCGTGGATAATCTACATTCTTCGTCGATCGGTAATCTTTCCGGATCTCCGTAAACGGTAGCCGAAGACGAGAAAACAATTTTCTTAACGTTGTGAGTATTCATGACTTCCAATAAAACGAGCGTACCGTAAATATTGTTATCATAATACGTGAGCGGAATGCGAACGCTTTCGCCGACGGCTTTTAGTCCCGCGAAATGAATAACGCTTTCGACGTCGTTCTCTTCGAAAATTTTATTCATTGCGTCTTTATCGCGAATATCCACATTATAAAATTTAGGAGCTACGCCCGTTATCTTTTTAATGCGATTTATACTTTCTTCGCTTGAATTCACTAAATTATCGACTATAATTACGTCGTAATTCTTGTTTATAAGTTCGACAACGGTATGCGAACCTATATAACCGGCGCCGCCGGTAACCAATATACTTTTCATTTTAATTTCCTCCGAAGATTTCTTCATATGTATTATATATCAAAGACAAATAAAAATCAAGTTAATGTGCTTAAAAAATAAATAATTGACTTGACAAATTATTTAAATAGTGATAATATTTAGAAAAAGATAATGGGATGTAAAAACATGAATAAAAAATTTGCAAGTAAAATATTTCAGATTGTTTTTGTTCTTATTTTAGCTTTGTTATCGATTTTTTCTACAGGCTGTTTTTCGGAGGATAACGAAGAAATGAAAACTGTAAGGGTTTGTACTTTTAATATACGTTTTGCGTGCGACGAAAAAGACATAAGTAATATTTGGTATTACAGACTTCCGCGAATTATTACTCAAATGAACGAGCTTTCTCCCGATCTTATAGGTTTCCAAGAGGCTATGCTAATCCAATACGAGCAATTAGCGGAAAAGCTTTCGGATTATGACAGCGAATTTTTATCTCGTGACGGAAAATCGGGCGAGGGTACGCCGATTTTTTACAAAAAGGATAGATTTGAATTAGTGGAAAAAGGCAGTTATTATTTGAACGAACATCCCGACGAACCCGGTCTTGGTTGGGATGCCGTTTGTTTACGCGTTGCGTCGTACGTATCGTTAAAAGACAAAAAGACGGGCAAAAGATTTACATACTTCAATACTCATTTGGACCACGTGGGATCTTTGGCTCAAGTAAACGGAATAAAGCTCATGGTTGAAAAAATGGAAGAGTATGGCGGAAGTATGATTTTGTCCGGCGATTTTAACGTTATCGAAGGTTCTGAAACTTATAACGTGGCGTCATCGTTACTTAACGACAGCAAAAAGATTGCTAAAAGCGTTCATGAAAGCATAACTTATCACGGATACGGAAGCAGTAGTGCCAGCGTTAAAAACGGTTGTATCGACTATATATTCGTTTCAAGCGACATCAAGGTTGAAAATTATTGCGTATATGACGAGCTTGTTGACGGAGGATACGCGTCCGATCATTACGCCGTATACGTTGATTTAACGCTTTAAGATATTTTTAGAGAAAAAAAGAGAATTTTTAGTTGTATAAAAAATAAAAATACTTGAACAAAGCGAAAAAACAGTTGTTCTTTATTTTTGTTTATGTTATAATAATAAACGGTTCTGTCTTGCAACGATAGAATTGATATGAAAATTTTTTTCGGAGGATAATTATGCAGTTTTCTAAAGAAGTGGAAAGAATGGTCTGCGTAGCAAAAGGACCGAAACACGGTCCGGCCCCCATTCCCGAAGAAGGAAAATGGGTACAAGCCTATAACATCGAGGATATCAACGGTTATACGCACGGAATCGGTTGGTGCGCACCGCAACAAGGTGCTTGCAAACTTAGTCTTAACGTAAAAGGCGGAATTATTCGCGAAGCGTTAGTCGAAACTATCGGTTGTTCCGGTATGACGCATTCCGCGGCAATGGCAGGAGAAATACTTCCCGGTAAAACCATATTGGAAGCATTGAATACCGACCTTGTTTGCGATGCAATCAATACCGCTATGCGTGAGCTTTTCCTTCAAATCGTTTACGGAAGAACGCAGAGCGCATTCTCCGAAGACGGTCTTGTTATTGGCGCAGGACTCGAAGATCTCGGAAAGGGCGAACGTTCCATGACCGGTACGATATACGGAACGGAAGCTAAGGGCGTTCGTTATCTTGAACTTACCGAAGGTTATATTACCAAGCTTGCTCTTGACTCTGATAATCAGGTAATCGGATATGAATACATCAAATTAGGTGTAATGCTCGACAAAATCAAAGCAGGCGTAAGCGCAGACGAGGCGTTGAAGGCAGCTACCGGACACTACGGCAGATTTACCGCAGAAGAAGGCGTTTGCAAATTCATCGATCCTCGTAAAGAATAAGGAGGTTAAAAGCAATGGCTGTTACTTTTGAAGGTTATGAAAGAAGAGAGGCTAAGACCTCCGCAATAATGGCAAAATATGGAATAAAAGATTTTGACGACGCACTCAATATTTGCGTCGAGAAAGGTTTTAATCCGTACGAAATAACTCAAGGAATTCAAAATATTTGTTTTGAGAATGCAAAATGGGCTTACACGCTCGGTTGCGCGATAGCAATTAAAAAAGGTTGTGTAAAAGCTGCAGACGCGGCGCGTGCTATAGGCGAAGGTTTACAGGCTTTTTGTATTCCCGGTTCTGTTGCAGAACAAAGAAGCGTAGGCCTTGGACACGGAAATCTTGCCGCAATGCTTCTTGAAGAAGAAACAGAATGTTTTTGTTTCTTGGCTGGTCACGAATCTTTCGCCGCAGCAGAAGGCGCAATCGGTATAGCTAAGAGTGCAAATAAAGTTAGAAAAACTCCTCTTCGTGTTATTTTGAACGGTTTAGGAAAAGATGCCGCTATGATAATTTCTCGTATAAACGGTTTTACGTACGTTCAGACGAAGATGGATTACTTTAACGATAAAATTGAAATCGTAAATGAAACCGCTTACTCGAACGGTGAAAGAGCGAAGGTTCGTTGTTACGGTGCCGATGACGTTCGTGAAGGCGTTAAAATTATGTGGCACGAGAAAGTCGGCGTTTCCATTACCGGTAATTCTACCAACCCGACCAGATTCCAGCATCCGGTTGCCGGTACCTATAAAAAAGAGTGCATTGAAAACGGCGTTAAGTATTTCTCTGTCGCAAGCGGCGGCGGAACGGGAAGAACTCTTCATCCCGATAACATGGCAGCAGGTCCCGCATCTTACGGTATGACGGATACCATGGGAAGAATGCATAGCGACGCGCAGTTTGCTGGTTCGTCATCGGTTCCCGCACACGTAGAGATGATGGGTTTGATTGGTATGGGAAACAATCCTATGGTTGGAGCTAGCGTTGCTTGCGCAGTTGCGGTTGAAGAAGCAATGAATAAATAATAAATCATATATTTTACTGTGATTTCAATTAAAAGAGGCGTTTTTTTGACGTCTCTTTTAATATTGCAATAATATATTTTTTTATTAAACCTATTTTTTTGTTTTTGAAAAGTATTGATATTTTTTAATGTAAATTGAGTAGACTTCTTTTTAAATATTTGTTATTATTGTTTTTAGTTAAATTACCGATTAGCAAGGAGAATGTTAAAAAATGTAAAACGCGTATAAGCTCTCAGTGCCATTGATGTTGAAACAAATAAAGCATTATAGTGCAGATAAATTTATCAAAAAGTTAAAAAAAATAAAGGCAGATTTTAGACGCATATGAAACATAAGTATCAAAGAGCGAAAAAATCTTTTCAAAATTGAAACGGTATGTGCCGATCTTTCAAAATACAGGTTTCTTAACAGGCGTTTGGATGTGAACGTTTATGGTACCGAATGATCAAAAATATGTATATAACGTCGTTGAACGGAAAGATTAGCAAAAATCAAGTTTGTCCTGCCGATGAAACGTTTTCTTCTTTTTCTCAAGAATCTTTAAAAACATTGCAAAAAGCAACCCGAATCTGATTTTATTTGATGATGATTTTCGTTACGGATTTTTAGATTGCGGCTTGGAATGTGCTTGTAAAAATCATCATGCGTATATGTCATCGCCTTTTGATGAATACGTTACAATAGCGATTAGGTGAAAGAGTATGGCAAGGCAAACAAAATAAATACAGAAGTGCGTGGTTGAAGGTAAATGGACACTAATAAAGTAAAACAAATGTGATTTGACGATGAATTCAAGAATCGAAAGTTTAATGTAAACTAAAAAGTTTGCAAAAAAGCAGTTTAAACTTACAGTTTAAACTGCTTTTTTCGTTGGCAGGGGAGACGCGATTCGAACACGCAACCTACGGTTTTGGAGACCGCTACTCTACCGTTGAGCCACTCCCCTAAATCAACTATTATATTATACAATAAACAAATATAAATGTCAACTGATTTATTTAATTTTTTAATCTTTAGCGGTAAAATAAGTTAATTGATGCATGAACTTAAAAATAATAGCACTTACCAGGAAATTTGTACTTAATATGATTGGCAAAAACAAACTAATTAAATAATTCGTAATGTTTCCGCTTAACGGCATTCCCATAAACAAATTAATTCCAAAAGAAAGGAGAGCAACTAAAACCATAACAACGACTCTGAAAACGATGGAATCTCTAAAATTTGTTTCAATACGTTTTTTGCTTTCGGGATTCTTATAAAATTTAACGCCGGCATAAATCGGTAAACTTACCGCTACCAATATCGATAAAGAAAATACTAAAACATCATATTGTCCGTCTGTACCGCAAAACTTCTTAAATAATGTATAAAAAACCAATGATTCGGTTAACATTATCGCAAAAACGATAGCATTAATAAATAATCTTAAAAAATTATCGCGATAATAAAATTTAACATAATCGCGTTTTGCCTGAACATCGTTAGTCCGAACCTTAATTTCCTCGCCTAATTCTCGAGCCGATTCGACTATATTTCCAAAAACGCGAATTTGTACTTTATCGTCAAGTTCAACTGCATTATTTTTAATTTCGTTTTTTGTGATATCCGATTTATTTTCGCCGAATTTGTCAATCAGTCCGGAAAGCTTATCAATATATTCATTGGTATTTGAATTGAACGACATTGTTTCTACTGCGACGGAATTATTGATTTTTTCAATTGATTTTTCATCGTGATAACTGATAAAGTCTGTCTTTTTTGTTTCAGATTCAGGCAAAAGCTCTTTTTCGAGTTCCTGCGCCGCATTAAAATCTTCGTCGGAATACGGATAGTCCTCATCGGAATAAGTCGGTTTGTACGGTGTTTTAGACACAGAGGGGGACGATGTTGTTGTGGCACCGACCAAATCGACAAAATCACTGAAAAAACTGTTTGAACCGGTTTTTTGTGTTTCAACGTCTATGGATTGAATATCGCTGAAATAACTTGAATTCCCTGATGCTTGTTTGAAGATATCTGCCAAATCTGCCGAATTATCTAATATGGGGTTTTCTGTCAAATTATTCGATTTAATGTCGTAAGAATTGCTGTTTTTAAAAGATTCGACAGTTTTACCGATATTGTCATCGCTTTTAGCGTATTGAAATTTACGTTTTAATGTTTCGTCTGCAGCGTCGTCAACCGATTTCCAATAATTATCAAGTTGTTCCGTTGACGAATTATCTTTTGAATCGGATTTATTGTCTGAATCCGATGGAACTTCTTGTAAAACTTCTGATTTTTCAATATCGAACAAACCGTCTTCTGTATTCGAAACAACATCAGAAGAAGAGATTAAATCGTTTTCAGAATCCGCACCCACAAAATTAACGACAGCTTCCTTGTCAGTATTCGTTTCATAATTTCCTAAATCATACTTATCTTCGGAAATAAGTTTATCTATGATTGTCCGCGAATATTCATAATCATCTTGGCTTTGTTTAAAAACTTCTTTTCCCATATCAGTTAAAGAAAAATATTTTCTTCGGCCGCCGTTTGACTGTACTCCCCAATACGAGGATACGAATCCCTGAGCCTCCAATCTTTTGAGACATGAATATAGAGTAGGCTGTTTAATCGTATATTGCCCATGACTTTTTGTTTCGATTTCTTTGACAATGTCATAACCATACCTATCGCCGGCATACAAAGCTTTAAGAATAATGGTATTAATGTTGCCGCGAATAAGATCGCTGTTTATTTCTTTTGACATATTTTGTCACCTACACAAGATATTTATACGAATATTATAATACAAATCGACATTATTGTCAATGAAAATAACAACTTTATCGCAATTAAATAATACTATATGTCACACAGTACTAAAACTAGTAAAAAATCATTTAAATTTGATTAAATTTGCACTTTTTTTTCTAATTTCTTCACTTATAGCCGCATAATGTTTTTTTGTTGTGTTGACATCTCGATGACCGAGAATATCGGCAACAACATAAATATCTTTTGTTTCTCGATACAAGGAAGTGCCAAAAGTTGAACGCAATTTGTGTGGAGAAATGTTTTTTAATGGCGCAGCTTTTTCTGAATATTTTTTTACAATATTTTCAGCAGTTCGCACATTGATTCTTTTTCCTTGTAAAGACAGAAACAAAGCATCTGTGTCTTTCATGTTTTTTGCAAATCGTGTTTGTTGAGTTATTTGATCGTCTCTCCAATTAAGATAATTAATTAAAGCGTCGGAAACTTCATTAGAGAAATATAAAACGGTCATGTTTCCACCCTTGCGAGTAATAGACACGGCATTTTTACCTAAATCAAGATCTGAGATATTGATGCCCACACACTCGCTGATACGCATGCCTGTCCCCAATAAAAGATATATTAAAGCGACATCTCTAAGACCGGTAATATTATGATAATTTTTTTGTCGTTTGGATAATGAATCACCAGTTTCGACCTCGTTCAATAAATTTGTTATTTCGTTTTTTTCCAAATAAACAATCGGCTTATCGTGTATCTTTGGAGTGTCGACTTTTTGTGTGATATTGTCATCCAATAAATCATGCTTATAAAAAAACTTGTAAAAAGAACGCAGAGTTGCAAGTTTTCGTTCTTTTGCGCGTTCGCCGCAATGAAGTTTTTTCCCATCCATTTCATAATACGATAAGTAATCTAAAAATAACTCAATATCAAAAGCCGATATCGAACCTAAATCATTTAACGTAATATCTTTAACAGAAACATATTTGTTAAATCTGTTTTGATGTAAGAAATGAAGAAAAACGCGCAAATCATTGGCATATGCAAATCTTGTCAGGGGAGTTGTTCTCATTTGGATTCCGACAAGAAATTGCTGCACATATGGTGGCAACTTGTCGCACAATTCACGAGTTTTTTCTGTATATGCAATTTCCCGTTCATAAAAATAATCGCTCATAGATAGAGTATAGCATATTTTTAAAATTTTTGCAATAATTCTAAATAAAAATATAAAAAAAATATATTACTATGTCAGACATAGTATTTAATTTGTGTCCTTATGGCGATCCTCGTACCAAGAAACCACAATTTTCTTCTTGCGGTGTATTGGAAATACGGTATTGGCACTTTGGCAGTAATTCCGCCAGAAGACAACTATAAAACGGTCTCAAACTACTTACAGAAATACGTTTACCAAAAACGGAAATATAGGTTATTGCAAAAGAGATACAGAACACGCAATCTTAATTTCAAAAATAAATACATAGATTATTTCATGGAAAACGAATTGGAAAATTCATCGAAGCGAACGGATTAGAAAAA
>CAZQAC010000010.1:0-35812 GCA_964591125.1 uncultured Lachnospiraceae bacterium | reverse complement strand
GACCAACTGATATCGCCGGAAATTAAGACTATATCATCATTCGAAACGCACTCGTTCCACGATCGTTCGATTTCTTGAAGATAATCATCCCAAACGTTACCGAATATATTCATCGGCTTAGGATTATTTATTGATAAATGCAAATCGCTTATCGCAAATATTTTCATGAAATCATTATAACATTTTATGAAAAAAATTGCAAATATTTTTATGTGTTACTTGAAAATGGCGGCGTATTAAATAAAATGGCGCATGCGTCTTCATAATTAGAGCAACCGGGGTAAACACATTCTCCGTAAGAGGGAATAACAATATCCGCACGAACGACGACACGCGTTATTATTGCTATACAACAAGTTATGTTTGCGGTTGAATTTTCTCTCACTGCGCCTGCTCTGCTCAATAGTTTCCCGATAATTTCTATATCATATTCCCTTCCGTCCTCGGGTGGAGACAAAACAATATCTCGCGGAACAACAACATCGGTTACCGCAGTTATAATATTATTATAACCATCCGAAAAAGTTAATCTCACGGGAAAAGCCGCATTATAACGTATACGTAATCGCCCAGCATCGAGATTATTGACCGTAAGATTATCGATTGTCGGGAAAGAATAATTTTCCGCACCGATAAAAGAATATGGTGCAACGCCTGAATTCGGAAAAAAATCCGTCAAAACAAGATCATTAAAAGTTATGTTTTGCAATCTACTTATACAACCGTCAAAAATTCTTTTTACTTCAATGCACATTCTTTCGCATAATCCGAGCAAAGGATTGCCGGTTATTCGTCCGGAGCGAATCGTATTCATCATAAAAAAACCTCCTGCAAATATTTATTACAGAAGGTATATCTTTGTTACAAATTTTCAAGAATTTGCGTTATTTTCTCTTCGATTTTTTCTCTGCCGAATTTTTTTGTCGCCGAAACAGGTATTATGTTTCCGACACCTATCGATAAAGACGTAGCGATTGTTTGCATATTTCTCCCCATTTCCGCTTTTGACAATTTATCGCATTTAGTTGCAAAAACGGTAAAAGGAATTTGATAATAATACAAATAATTAATCGTTTGCTTATCGAGCAAAGTTGGCGCGATTCTGCTGTCGACAAGAACAAAAGCGTGCGCGAGCTTTTCACTGTTTTCTATATAACCACCCAACAATCTGTCCCATTTGTCTTTTTCGCTTTTACCTATCTTTGCATATCCGTAGCCCGGTAGATCCACGACGATAAACTCTCCGTTATTAAAATCAAAAAGATTAATCAATCGCGTTCTTCCAGGCGTAGAAGACGTTTTTGCCAGCTTATTCCGATTTGCCAACATATTGATAAATGAGGATTTGCCGACGTTGGATCTGCCCAACACACATATTTCCGGGCAATCATATCCGGAACTCACAGATCTGTAAGTGTTCAAATCGGCAATACTTATTTTAAACTCTGCGGATTTAATCATAACAATGCAATCTCAAAAACCTTATCGACCGTATCAACATCGATTATTTTTATATTATTTTTAACTTCGGCGGGAAGTTCTTCTACGTCTTTTAGATTTTCGGAAGGAATAATCAGCGTTTTAATTCCGCTTCGGAATGCCGCGAGAGATTTTTCTTTTAAGCCGCCGATAGCAAGAACTCTGCCCGTCAGCGTAACCTCTCCCGTCATAGCTACATCGTCTCTGACTTTTTTTCCCGTCATAACCGACATAATCGCGGTCGACAACGTAATGCCGGCACTCGGTCCGTCCTTAGGCGTAGCGCCTTCGGGAATATGAATATGCAAATCGTTTTTAGTAAACTTATCACCGTCGATTGCAAATTCTTCGCTTCGACTGCGAACTACACTCAAAGCCGTCCTTGCAGATTCTTTCATAACATCGCCGATATTGCCGGTTAATACGAACTCGCCCTTCCCGTCCGGCAACAAAACGGTTTCAACTTTTAAAGTAACGCCACCCACACTTGTCCATGCCAAGCCTGTTGCAACGCCTACCTGCGCTTGACTTTCTTTCTCGTTATCGCGAAATTTAGCCGCACCCAAATATTCATTCAAACAATTTTTATCGACTATAAACTCCGACGTTTCGCTTTCAACACGTTTCACAACCAATTTACGAATAACTTTAGAAATTTCGCGTTCTAAGTTTCTTACTCCGCTTTCTCTCGTATAATCCGAAATTATTCGCATAAGCGCGTCATCTGTAATAGTTATATTACAATCGGACATTCCGTTGTTTTTGATTTGTTTTGGAACAAGATATTTTTTTGCGATTTGCAATTTTTCCTCATAAGTATACCCTGTTAAATCTATCACTTCCATTCTATCCAACAACGGAGTCGGAATACTTTCGACGGTATTTGCGGTCGCGATAAACATTACCTTCGATAAGTCATAAGGAATTTCAAGATAATGATCCTTAAATTGTTTGTTCTGATTCGGATCCAAAACCTCCAACATCGCGCTCGCCGGATCCCCGCGAAAATCGCTTGACATTTTATCTATTTCATCCAAAAGAAAAACGGGATTATTGACTCCTGCCGTTTTCATTCCGTTAAGAATTCGCCCCGGCATAGCACCTATATACGTTCTTCTGTGCCCTCTTATTTCGGCTTCGTCACGCACACCGCCAAGCGACATCTGAATAAGATTGCGTCCCGCAGCTCTCGCTATCGACGTTACGATGGACGTTTTACCGACGCCAGGAGGACCGACAAAACATAATATCGCACCATTATTATCTTTTGTTAATTTATGAACCGCAAGATATTCGATTATTCTACGCTTGATTTTTTCCAATCCGTAATGATCTTCGTCAAGAATATCTCGCGCTTTATCTAAAGTTAAATTCTCTTCTTGTTCGACACCCCACGGCAAATCCAACAACCATTCGATGTACGTGCGAATAATTCCCGCCTCGGGAGAATTTGCTTGCATCTTATCCATTCGAACAATTTCTTTCTGCAATTTTTCCTTAGCGTAATCGGGCAATTTTTTTTCTTCGGCGATTTTCAAATAATTCTCTTTTTCTTGCTCGTCGTCGCCCAACTCTTCATGAATCGCCTTAATTTGTTCTCGTAAATAATATTCTTTTTGATTGCGATCAACGCTTTCTTTTACCCTTTTAGCTATCTCTTTTTCAGTTTCCAAAACTACACTGAACGACATCATTTTGGCATACAGTTCTTCCAACTGATTATACTGCGAAAAAACTTCCAATACTCTTTGCCGATCGGAATCGTTATTATACAAGAAATACGTAAGCTCGAAAATCAATTTATCGACGGATTTTATATCAGCTTGCAATATAACATCTTTATTTAATCTTTGCTCGTATTTAAATTTATCTGAACACAAATCCTGTATCGCTCTTATGACCGCATTGCTTTCGATGCAATCTTCCAATTCGCCACCATAAGGAATTACCTCCGCTTCATAAGGATTTACCGAAACTATCTGCGAAATCTGCATGCGTTCGACACCTTGCACGATAATCTTGACATTATCGTTCGGCAAACGAACTATTTGACGTACTCGAGCGCTAACCCCTACTTTATAAAAATCATCGGGCAAAGGATCGTTGGTATCTTTATTCTTTTGAGCAACGATGAAAACATCTTCGTTATTGAGTTTTGCATTTTCCATAAGTCCAAGAAGACTTTTTTCTTTTCCTAAATCGAAATTTAAAGTCTGTGCCGGGAACAAAACGTTATTTTTAATAACAATCGTGCGCAGTCGTAATTTTTTATCCTGCGCTATTTCTGTTACTATTTGCAAATCTTCTTTTATTTTTTCTTCATCCATAAAAGCACCTCTTAAATCGTAAGGTTTAGTATAGCATAAATTTTACAAATTAACAAGCAAAAACGGCACTTCTCCTGGAAATGCCGTTAAACAATTCAAGCTTTTATGCACTCATTTCTTGTTTTCGAATTATAATCGGTTGCTTTTTACCCGCAATCGAATCTTTCGTTATTATTATTTTTCTTATTTCTTTATCGTTCGGTGTATCAAACATCGTATCAAGCATACATTCTTCGACAATGGAACGCAAACCTCTTGCTCCCGTTTTTAATTCGATTGCTTTTTTTGCAATGGCGCGCACCGCGTCTTCCTCAAACGACAAATCGACACCGTCCATTTTTAACAACTCGATATACTGTTTAACCAAAGCATCCTTGGGTTCCGTAAGAATATTAATGAGTGCATTTTCATCCAAAGCAGACAAGCTTACGGTCATCGGAACTCTACCTATAAATTCCGGAATCAAACCGAACTTTATAAGATCCTGCGGTTGAACCTTTCTTAAAATCTCGTCTTCCATCTCGTTATTATTCTTAATTTCGCCACCGAAGCCGAGCGACGAAGCACTTTGACGTTTCTCGATTATTTTATCCAAACCGACAAAAGCTCCGCCGAAAATAAATAATATGTTTGTAGTATCGATTTGCAAACATTCCTGCTGAGGATGTTTTCTTCCACCCTGAGGAGGGACGGATGCTACCGTACTTTCTACGATTTTCAAAAGCGCTTGTTGCACCCCCTCACCCGAAACATCGCGAGTAATGCTAACATTTTCGGACTTTCTTGCAATTTTATCTATCTCGTCAATATAAACAATACCTTTTTCCGCTTTTTTTACGTCATAATCGGCATTTTGAATAAGCTTCAACAGCACGTTCTCGACGTCTTCGCCGACATATCCCGCTTCTGTCAGAGTCGTTGCGTCCGCGACGGCAAACGGTACGTTTAATATCTTAGATAAAGTCTGAGCGAGCAACGTTTTTCCCGAACCAGTAGGTCCAAGCATTAAAATATTGCTTTTTTTAAGTTCGATATTACTGTCCTGGTTTTTTGAATTATACGCGATTCTTTTATAATGATTGTATACGGCTACGCTTAATACTCTCTTCGCTTCCGTTTGTCCGACAATATACTCGTCCAATTGCTCCATTATTTTTTTAGGCGTCGGCAAAGTAAAATCGAGCGGCTCTTCCGGTTTTGATTTGAGCATTTCGTGACAATTTTCTATGCATTCATCGCAAATAAACAGATTATTGGGTCCGGCTATCATCTCATGAACTTGCGATTCCGAGCGATCGCAAAATGAACACTTAGGTTCGCTGTTGTTTTTTACCAAATTATGATCTCCTGTTTGAGGTATTGTACGTCTTTATGATCGTTTATCAAAAATTTTATCTATAAGTCCGTATTTCAAAGCCTCTTCTGCACTCATATAATTATCGCGATCAACGTCTTTTTCAATTTTCTTAATAGGCTGAGACGTATTCGAAGCAAGTATACGATTCATACGTTCTTTAATTTTAATTATATGATCCGCCTGAATCTTTATGTCGCTCGCCTGCCCCTGCGCCCCGCCGAGCGGTTGATGAATCATAATTTCACTGTTAGGCAAGCTGTAACGTTTTCCCTTTGCGCCGGATGAAAGCAGAAACGCTCCCATAGAAGCAGCCATTCCGACACAAATAGTACTTACGTCGCACTTAATATAATTCATTGTATCGTATATTCCCATACCTGCCGTAACGCTTCCGCCGGGGCTGTTAATATACAAGCTTATATCCTTATCCGGATCTTTACCCTCGAGATAAATCAACTGAGCAATCACTATATCTGCAGTTAAATCGTTTATCTCTCCGGTCAAAAAAACGATTCTGTCTTCCAATAAACGAGAATAAATATCGTATGATCTTTCACCTCTGTTCGTCTGTTCGACAACCATAGGTACGAGATTATTGCTTATCATTCTAAAACCTCCGAAAAAATATATTATTCTTCTTTCTCAGTTTCCTTTTGAGCTTTTTTCTTGGATTCCTTTTTTTCAAATTGATTATTTTCCATAAGGAAATCTATTAATTTTTTCATCAACAAATCATTCTTGATATAATTAATCTGTTGTTCGGAAACTGTTTTTTTGTATTCTGCCAACTCTTTTTTGACATCATTAGCCATTTCTTCAAGCTTTGCGTCAACTTCTTCATCTGTAACAGCAAAACCTTCGGATTTAATGACAGATTCGACTACAAGACGAGTTTTAACCGTTTTCTTCGCCTCTTCCTTTCTGTCGTCGCGGAACTGTTTTACGGAACTTCCTGTGTATTTAAGATAATCCTCCAACTTTATTCCATTATACATATAGTTAAGACGATATTCCATATCCTGAACCATATAATCAAGTTCGCGTTCAATCATGCAATCGGGAATTTCAACCTCTGCGTTTTCTGCAACTTTTTCGATTATTGCATTCTGATTTTCGGACTTCGCGCGGTTTTCGTTCTGTTCGGTCAATCTTGCTTTAATATCCGCTTTATAATCTGCCAACGTATCGAATTTGCTTACGTCTTTTGCAAAAGCGTCATTGAGTTCGGGCAACTGTTTTTCGGTTATTCCGTGAACGGTTACATTAAACACAGCTTCTTTACCGGCGAGTTCGGGAGCATGATATTCGGTCGGGAAAGTAACGTTAATGTCTTTCGTTTCACCTATATTCATGCCGATCATCTGATCTTCGAAGCCCGGAATAAATGTTTTGGATCCGATAACCAATTCCTGATCGGTTGCGGTACCGCCGTCGAACTTCACTCCGTCCACACTTCCGCTGTAATCGAGTTTAACGATATCGCCGTCTTTTACGGCTCTATCCGAAACTTCGACGCGTCTGGATGCTTGTTCCTGCATTCTCGTAAGTTCAGCCTTAACGTCGCTTGCAGTTACATTATACTCTATTTTAGGCATTTTAATACCTTTATATTCGCCAAGTTTTACTTCAGGCTTAACGGTCACTACAGCATTGAATTTAACGCCGTCATCATCAATTTTTTCAATATCGACCTTAGGTTCGTCAACAGGATAGATTTCTTCATGCTCGTCAAGCGCCTTCGTATAGCTTTCATAAAAAGTCGAATTAAACGCTTCGTCGAAAAATACACCGAAACCATACATGTTTTCGATCATTTTTCTGGGAGCTTGTCCTTTTCTGAAACCGGGAATATTATACTTGCCTTTGCTTTTCAAATAGGCTTTGTTGACAGCCGCATCCCATTCTTCCGCGGAAAGTTCGAAATTAATCTTAAGTTCGCCTTTCATTTCTTCAATACTATAGTTCATGTTACCTCCGATCAAACGAACTCCGTCCGTTTGCTTCATTAATTTGTATAATCACAAAGTTAACGCCGTTATTGCAAAAAAACGCCAACCGCATAATATAATATCACATCCGCAAAGCTTTGTCAAATTTTATTTGACTAAATTAAAGAATATCGTTATAATATACTTAAAAAATTTTATGTTTAGAGGAGTATTTATGCCGACGGACGCATTGTTGCTACACCATTTGACAAACGAATTGTCACAGCTTATAAACGGCAAAATAGAACGTATTTTCATGCCGGCATACGAGGATGTAATTGTCATCGTAAAATCAAACTCGGCTCAAAAAAAACTGCTTATTTCATGTTCGTCCACAGCACCGAGATGTTGTTTAATTTCAAAAACGAGAGAAAATCCCGACACCCCGTTCGGATTTTTAATGCATTTAAGAAAGCATTTAACAGGAGGCATAATAACCGAAGTAAAACAAATACCCTACGAACGCGTTATCGTATTGTCTGTTCTTTCCAAAAACAATATGTTCGTTGAAAAAAAATACAATCTCGCAATCGAATTATTAGGTAAATTTTCAAATATAATTCTCGTTAACGAAAACGGCAAAATTTCCGACAGCGCAAAACATTTGCCTTTCGACATAACAGACAGAGCGATTCTGCCCGGAATAGAATACAAACTTCCGCCCGTCCAAGCAAACAAAACAGATATAGGTTCGGAAGAATTTTTCGTTAATAAAGTTATCGGAAATCACGATAACAAAACGCTAAAATCGTTTTTACAATCGAGTTTTATCGGTTACGCGCCAATCTCGTTGAAAGAAGCGATTTGCAGAGCCGAATTGTCGGAAAATCAAACGCAAATCAACGAAAAAGAAGCGAAAAAACTATACAAAGAGTTAAAAAACCTATCCGACGATTATCGTCCAGCTTTACTTTGCGACAACGAAAAATATATCGGATTTTATTCTTCTCCGTACAAATGTGAAACAGGTGATTATAAATTTTTCGATTCGATAAGTCAAGCTCTCGAATGTTACTACGAACATTTATTCGACAAACAACAAATATCCTCTCGAGGAAAAAAATTAAGTCAAATAATTAAACGACATATGTCGCGTTGCGAAAAAAACGATTGTATTTTTCGTCAACGTTTGGAAGAATGTAAAAATTACGAAGAAGAAAAAATACTCGGCGATTTAATTCTCGCTAACATTTACAAAATACGTCAAGGAGACGCCTTTGTAACAGCAGACAATTATTTTACAGGCAAACAAACCGTTATCGAATTAGATAAAACGTTATCCCCGAGCACAAATGCAAAATTGCACTACAAAAAATATGAAAAAATGAAAAATTCAATAACTGCCGCAAACAAGCAAATAGAAGAAAATTCAGAAACAAAAGACTATTTGGAATCGTTGGCAGTATCATTGGAATGTGCGACTTCTTCTGTCGATTATGACGAGATTGAACGCGAAATGATTCAACAGAAATTGATTCACAAACAAACAAACAACTCGAAAAACATTAAATTCGGAAAACCGATGGAGTTCCATATAGACGGCTACAAAGTTTTAATCGGTAAAAACAATTACCAAAACGACGCTCTCGTAAAAAAATCGCAACGAGATTTTTTATGGTTGCACACGCAAAAAATTCATGGTAGCCACGCTGTCATAGAAGGAAAAAATATTCCGCAAGACGTCATTAACAAAGTCGCATCGTATTGCGCTTATTATTCCAAAGCATCCGATTCGGCAAACGTACCGGTCGACTACACGTTAATAAAACACGTAAAAAAGCCTGCAGGCGCCCCTCCGGGAAAAGTAATATACACACACCAACAAACCGTGAACGTTTCACCACAAAAACCGTTATGATGGTTTCTCTATTAATATAATCATCTATATTTAATTAATCAAAAAACCTTACCGAGAAATCTCGATAAGGTTCTATTTTATTAAACACGAATTATAATAACGTTAATGCCCACACTAATCCGAATACCGATACAACCAAAATAAGTCCGGTAACAATCGTGACTGTAATCGCTCTTTTGTATTCCGGCGCGCGGTGATTGATTTTACTAAACAACACGATTATCGATTTAATCAACGCCATAACCGAAGACAAAGCGTAAATGCCGCAACCAACTGCCATAAGAACATTGAACACATTATAATTATCGCTGTTACCCGATAGACAAAGCGCAACAATAATAACAACGGCTGCCGCCAACATCAACAATGTGTAAAACGTTTCATATCCGAATTTGGACGTTTTTTTATTTGTACTCATAATAAAACCTCAACATAATTAATTATATTTATTTTACTACATTTGCAAATATTTGTCAACGATATTTTGCGCAAAAGAACGTTTATTGTTCTGATTAGCCAAAATATTATAAACGTCGACAAAATAGTTAGGAATCGGAGCGACAAATGTCATTTCTTTTTCGGTAACGGGATGTGTCACCGTCAAGCTGTAAGAATGTAAAAGCTGACCTTTTAGATTGAACTTTTGTTTTTTAAATCCGTACACGGGATCTCCTACAACGGGATGTCCCAAATATTTGGCATGAACCCTGATTTGATGCGTTCTGCCGGTATGTAAATCAAACAGAACGAAACAATTCTCCTTAAAACGTTCTATCACACGATATTGGGTTACGGCGTCCTTACCGTCAAAAGTAACAGCCATTTGCTGTCTGTTTTTAGGATTTCTTCCTATTTTTGTTTTAACTATACCGCTATCATCGCTCAAATTTCCTTCCAACAATGCAACATAACGTTTTTTAACCGTCCTTGCCGCAATTTGATCCGACAAAGATAAATGCGCCTTATCGTTTTTTGCAACTATCATAACGCCTGACGTATCTTTATCCAAACGATGAACTATACCGGGGCGTATGACTCCGTTTATTCCGGACAAACGATCCAATCTGAACATAAGCCCGTTAACGAGAGTGTTATCGAAATTATTCCCGGCAGGATGTACCGTCAAACCTTGCGGTTTATTAATCACCGCAATATCGTCGTCTTCATATATAATCTCGAAATAAATGTCTTTTTTTTCGATTTTTTCGACAAGCTCCGGAATTTCGATTTCAACGACATCTCCGACTTTTAATTTTGTTCCGCTTTTATTCGCAACGATTCCATTAATACGACATAAGCCTCTATCGACAAGTTTTTCGATATAAGATCTGGTGTATTCGGTTTTAGCGGCAACGTAAACATCCAGTCTTGCCGAATCGTCAACGTTAATTTTTATCGTCATCTTTCAAATCCGTCCCGATATCGATATCGTTAACAATGTCGGTTTTATTTTCAATATCGTTGAACGACGCATTTGTTTTCGAATCGGAAGCGATTTCTTTTTTAATCCGTTTGTCGTCTTTATCATACAAAAACAATATATAAAAGATAAACAGAATTACACCGAAAACCAAAGCCATATCCGCAATATTAAAGCACCCGAAAAGCGAATATCCGAAAAAGTCCAATCTAATAAAATCGCGAACATAACCCCATAACATTCTATCCACTAAATTTCCGAACGCTCCGCCGATAATCATGCTCAAAGACAAACGAAACAAAAACATTCTACGACGCAAATACACAAGAAAAAAAGCAAAAACTATAATAGCTAATACCGTCATAACAATAAAAAAAGTCATGACGCCACTTTCGCCGAATAAATTTTCTAAACCGAAAGACATACTATAAGCCGCGCGAGTATTTCTTACATAAGTAAAGTAAAAAAGTTCGGGAATAATCGTAACCGTTTGTCCCAAATACATAGTACAATCAATAATATTTTTGCTTACTAAATCAAATACGGCAATCAATATAATAACGGCTATTTCTTTCCACGCATACTTAAAATACTCGCATGCTTTTTTAATAATATTTTTTTCGTTCATCAATCAACCTCATACGGAACTGTTACTTCCACGCCTTTCGGAGAAAGCAAAAATATATTACCGGCGACTCTGTGTACCGTTCCGCTCAAAGCATAAACGGCACCGGAAACGAAATCGAGTATACGTTGCGAAACAGCAGGCTCTGCTTTTTCAAGATTTATAATCGCAGGTTCCTTCCTCTTTAAAAAATCTATAATGGTTTTCGAATCGATTTCCGATCTCGGTTCATAAACCATTAAATTCTGAAAATTTTTCGTTTCTTTTTTTCCGAACGTTTGATCCGAATGTTGCGGAATGACTCCGGCTTGACCGGGGAATAAATTTTCATTTCCACTTTGACGATTATAAGAATTCAACGACGTTCTGTGCGTATCCTCGAAATACGGAATATTGTCATTCGAATCAGTACGATTATCATAATAATCATTATAACCCATATTGTTTCCTCTTAAATTTACTTTTTACATCGAACAAAAAATTGCCGAACAAACAGATTTTCAACAATAATTCAGACGAGAATACAATAGCAATCCGATTTTCTTTTTAATTATACAATAAAACATTTTTTTTTGCAAGCATTTTGAATAATATGTTTACATACCGAAAACATATTCGTTCAGAATAAAATCAATCAAAATTTGCAATTCGAAATAAAACGAATCAAAAAAATCACCCGTCGTTTTTTGACGGGCGATTTTTTAGCCATTTACATTTTTTCACGTTTTACATAAGAAGTATGCAAAACTTCATGAGCGACATGACTACCCGGTTTCTCGAAAAATTCATCATAAAGAGTTTTCATGATCGGATTTTCATGACTTTTACGGTGCGAGCTGCCTGCGTCTTTATCGTATATAGCTTTAGCTCTCAAAGCTCTCGGATCGACACCTTTATTAATAAGGTCGGAGGGAACTATAGGCTGTCCGCCGCCGTTTACACAACCGCCCGGGCAAGCCATAACTTCGATGAATTGATATTCGCACTTACCGGCTTTAATCTCTTCCATAATTTCTCTTGCCTTGGAAAGCGTATGAACAACCGCAACCTTGATTTCCTTTCCGTTAAGCGTAACTGCGGCGGTTTTAATACCTTCAGTGCCTCTTACAGCTTCGAAATCAAGCTTTTTTAACTCTTTGCCTGTTACAATTTCGGAAACGGTTCTAAGCGCGGCTTCCATAACTCCGCCGGTTGCTCCGAATATTAAGCCCGCAGTCGTTCCCGTACCGATAGGATTATCATATTCAGCATCGGCAAGATTTGCAAGATTTATACCGTATTGTTTGATCAAACGAGCAAGTTCACGAGTAGTCAAAACCACATCGACATCGGGATAACCGCTTGCCGCCTGATCGTCACGTAATATTTCCGCTTTTTTAGCAGTACAAGGCATACACGATACGACATAAACATCTTTGGGATCTATATTGTTTTTCTTCGCAAAATAAGTCTTTACTACCGCTCCAAACATTTGCTGCGGAGATTTGCAAGACGAAAGATGTCCCAAAAGTTCCGGATAGTTAAACTCAATAAATCTTACCCATCCCGGACTACAACTCGTAATCATAGGCAAAACAGCGTTCTTATCATTAAGTCTCTCGATAAACTCGGTACCCTCTTCCATAATAGTAAGATCGGCAGCCATATTAACGTCAAATACTTTATCCGCGCCCAATCTTTTGATTGCCGCAACCATTTTTCCTTCGACGTCCGTTCCGATCGGCATACCGAATTCTTCTCCGAGAGCTACTCTTACGGCAGGAGCCGTTCCGAAAACGACATATTTATCGGGGTTTCTCAAAGCTTCCGTAACTTTTGCGGTATCGTCAACCTCGGATAACGCGCCCGTCGGGCAAACTTTTATACATTGTCCACAAGCAACGCAATCAACTTCGCCGAGATTGCGATTGAACGCACAACCTATTTCGGTGTTGAAGCCGCGCTTATTTGCACCGATAACTCCGACCGACTGCATTTTTCCGCAAGCGGCTACACATCTGCGACAAAGAATACACTTGCTATTATCTCTTACAAGATAAGGATTTAATTTTTCGACAGTAACGTTAGTTAACGCGCCTTCGTATTTTTTTGCGTCGCAACCATATTCTAAAGCAAGCTTCTGCAATTCGCAATTAGTGCTTCTTACGCAAGAAAGACACGATTTGTTATGATTGCTCAGCATAAGCTCCAACGTAGTTTTTCTGGATTCGATAACCTTGGGAGTATTTGTAAAAACCTCCATTCCTTCGGCAACCTGCGTAACGCAAGAAACCATCAAACTTCTTGCGCCTTTAATCTCGACTACGCACATACGACAGCTACCTTCGTTTGTCAAATCTTTATAATAACACAAAGTAGGAATATCAAAACCGGCCTGACGAGCGGCGTCTAAAACTTTTGTGCCTTCCGGTACGGTAACTTCTACATTATTTATTTTCAAAGTAACGTTTTTCATTGTATTCACCTCTCATTATTTCTTTATTGCGTGGAATTTGCACGTAGCTACGCAACTTCCGCATTTAATACACTTTGCGGTATCGATAGTAAGATACGGCAATTTTTTGCCTTCTTTAATTTCTCCGTGAGCATTAACGCTTATAGCTCCTACGGGACATGCTCTCGAACAAGCCTTGCAGCCGATACATTTATCAGGCAATATTTCGTATGATACAAGCGATTTGCATACGCCTGCAGGGCATTTCTTGTCGCGAACGTGCGCAATGTATTCGTCCTTAAAATATCTGAGAGTGGAAAGAACAGGATTCGGTGCGGTCTGTCCCAATCCACACATTGAATTTTCTTTGATGTAATAACAAAGTTTTTCCATTTTGTCGAGATCTTCCATCGTAGCTTCGCCCTTTGTTACCTTATCGAGCATCTCATAAAGACGCTTGTTTCCTATACGGCAAGGCGTACATTTACCGCAAGACTCGTCAACGGTAAATTCGAGGAAGAATTTTGCGATATCAACCATACAGTTATCTTCGTCCATTACGATAAGTCCACCCGATCCCATCATTGAACCTATGGCAATCAAGTTATCGTAATCGATCGCGGTATCGATAAGAGATGCAGGAATACAACCCCCGGAAGGACCTCCTGTCTGAGCAGCTTTAAACTTCTTGCCGCCGGGAATTCCTCCGCCGATTTCTTCGATAATGGTACGCAACGAAGTTCCCATAGGTATTTCTACCAATCCGGTATTTACGATTTTTCCGCCGAGTGCGAAAACTTTGGTTCCTTTACTCTTTTCTGTTCCCACCTGAGTAAACCATTCTGCTCCGTTGTATATTATCTGAGCGATGTTCGCGTAAGTCTCAACGTTATTAATAAGCGTAGGCTTTCCGAACAAACCTTTTACGGCAGGGAACGGAGGTCTTTGTCTGGGTTCGCCACGCTTGCCTTCTGTAGAATTAAGCAATGCGGTTTCTTCTCCGCAAACGAACGCGCCTGCGCCAAGACGAAGTTCGATATTGAACTTGTGACCTAAGCCCATAGCGTTATCGCCCAAAATACCGTATTCAAGAGCCTGTTTAATAGCGATTTCCAATCTATTAACCGCAATAGGATATTCCGCTCTAACATAAATATAACCTTGTTCGGCGCCTATAGCATAACCGGCGATCATCATCGCTTCGATAACCGCGTGCGGATCGCCTTCGAGTACGGATCTGTCCATAAACGCGCCGGGATCACCTTCATCCGCATTGCAAACTACATATTTTACGTCGTTAACGGAATCGTGAGCAAACTGCCATTTTCTACCGGTCAAGAAACCTGCTCCGCCTCTTCCTCTCAATCCGGACTTAGTTATTTCGTCTATAACTTCCTGAGGAGTCATGGTCGAAACGGCTTTCTTGTAAGCTTCGTAACCGTTATAAGCTATGTATTCGTCAATATTCTCGGGATCGATAAGACCGCAATTTCTAAGAACAACTCTGCGCTGAGATTTATAGAATTTGGATTCGTTAAACGAAATATGCTTTCCATCCGCATCCTTTTCGCTACCGAGCAATCTGTCCACCATTTCTCCGCCTATAATATGCTGATCGACGATATCGGTAACGTCCTCGGGTTTAACGTGCTGATAGAACGCACCGTCCGGATAAACGACTACGATCGGACCTTTTGCGCAAAGACCGAAGCAACCGGTCATTATAAGTTTTACTTCTTTATCCAGTCCTTTCTCTTTTAATTGTTTTGCGAATTCTTCGTATATTTCTTTACTGTGTCCGGAAGTGCAACCGGTACCTCCGCAAACCAATATATGCGCTCTTTCTTGCGCGTTTTTATTTTTCTTTCCTGCAACAACGCGATTTTCAAGATGAGCCATCATTTTTTCGCGAATCGCCTGTAATTCTTCAATAGTTTTCATTTTAGGAATACCTCCGTAATATAGGTTAGTATGTTCGCGCGGACTTTACGCATTATACTTAGCGATAATGCCGTCTACATCATCCGCTTTCAAATTACCGTACACTTCGCCATTTACGGAAAGCACGGGTGCCAAACCGCAGCAACCGATACATCTTGTTGCATCCAATGTAAATTTGCGATCGGCGGTAGTTTGACCTGCTTCGATTCCGAGACGCTCTTTGAATTTTTCCAAAACGTCTCCGCTGCCCTTTACGTAACAAGCGGTTCCCAGACAAACACCTATCGTATACTTACCTTTCGCTTGCAGATTAAACTGCGCATAAAAAGTCGCGATGCCGTATACTTCCTCAAGCGATACGCCGAATGTCTTCGCGATTTTCGACTGAATCTCGATTGGGAGATATCCGTAAATCTCCTGAGCCTTTTGCATAGCTTTCATTACCGGGCCGGGAACATTTTTAAGTTCTTCAAATGCCGCGTCAAGCTCTTTTGCCTGCTCTTCCGTTCCAATGATTTCGTTGCTCATAAAACTCTCCTTAAATAATTTCCAATTCCGAACAAAACGACAACTTGTCCGAAATTTAATTAACTTAATTTTTACCGTCGACGATAACCCGACGGCGCTTATTTTCGTAACGATAAGCTCACAAAAAACATTTTAACATAAAACAGAGATTATTTCAACTATTTTTTGCTTTTTTAGAATATTTTTCTTTAAAAAATTAAACATTTTCAGATTTACGAATAAAATCTTAACTGTTTTCATTATCGAGATTGACTCTCAACATTATCAAATCGTGCACAACGTATTTTAGACGAGAATTAAACGAGTCTTCCGATTTTTCGATAATGTTGGTTTGCGCACTGAACGCACATCTGTCAAAAAAATTTCTGATTTGCTCATTTTCGAGCGAATCACGATACTTTCGGAACTTTTCGATTGTTTTTGTTACATATGCTTTAATGGTCGTTTCGCTTTCGACGAACGTATCCAAATTTACCGACATATTCACCAAATCGTCCACGACTTCGGAAAAATACATAAGCGCGTCTCCGCATCGTTTACAGCCGCCAGACGATGTCGCTCCGATTTTATATTCAGGCCATCCAACGCATACCACTTTAACTTCAAGCGTCTGTTTTTTCGCTACGCTTTCCGCAGCATCTTTGTCCTTGTACACTCCGCCGTAAACGTTGTATATTCCGTCGTTCGCTATATAACCGCTTCCGCCGCTCGAAATCAAATCCGCACTTATGCTTTCGGCTTCAGATTTCACTTGCCCCGAATAAAAACGTACGGCATAATATGTTTTTGCAGGAACAACGACCGCATATGATTTTTCGAAACCGCAAAATGCCGCGACAAAAATTACAATCAAAGAAACAATCGTAACAATCGCAACCGACCGTTTATTTATTCCGACATTAATTGTTTGTTTATTTTTAATGGTTCGCTCGACATCTTTATTTAAAACGAACGGATCTTCACCATAAAAATCTTGCATTTTACTCTCCTTAGCTGTATAATAGAATTATTATTATTTAATTTTATTCCAGCGGAGAACGTTTTATGCAATATCACATTCAAACAACACCTATATGGGACAGTTTCAAAACCGAATGCACCTGTCCGATGTGCATTTTATACCAAACAAGCGAGCAACGACTTATAAAACAATATCTCGGAGAAGCGGTTATGCAACCCGATTACAGAATTCGCGTTAACGCCAGAGGATTTTGTTCACGTCATTTAAAAGCACTGTATCGCGGCGACAATAAACTCGGAACGGCTCTACAACTTCAAACAAGAATAGAAACTGTAGAGCAAAACATCAAAGAACTTAAAAAGCCAAAACATGCCAAAGCTCTTGCAGACGACCTCGCAACCACATTAGATACTTGCGTCATATGCGACACCGTCGACAAAATGATGGTAAGATATTCGTATACAGTCGCACAAATGTATGATAACGAACAAGAGTTCCCCGCTCTATTTAATTCCATCAAAGGCTTTTGCATGCCGCATTTTATTGAACTTTTAAGATACGTTTCTTATGCGGGAAAAAACGCCGACAAGTATCTTGAAAATCTTATCGGCGTTCAAAAGAAGTCAATGCAAAACATTTGCAACGATCTTGATAAATTTACGCAAAAATTCGATTATAGAAACGCAAGCATGGTCGGAGATAAATATAACAACGCATTGCCCGACGCGATATATAAACTCAAAGGAAATATCGAATTGTAATTATTTTGATAAATCAATGGTTTTTCCGTTGTTAAGACGCGACGGTTCGGCAGCAAAACCTATTTTGTGACTTATCAATGATTTTTCGATAGTCGTACGACCGAAAGCCTGTTGTTTATGTTCGAACCATTCTACGACGTCCAAAGCAAGACGAGAGTCGCCTCCGCCGTGTCCGTATCGACCATCGGACAGTTTTCCTATGTCGATTTGCTCCGAACCTTTTCCGTAAACGTTTATAGTAAGGATATTGTCTTGCATCGAACCGAAAATTTCTCCATTTGAACCATGAACGTGTATTTCGCGATAACCGTCATCCGAAAAAGCAGTCATAGTGAGATGAGCCGTCGCACCATTTTCAAAAAGAAGATTTACGACCTGATGATCCACCGCGCTGTTATCGCATTTAAAGACACATTTACCGTAATTATGAGATTTATCTTTCAAAGCGGTTTTTACTGCGTTCCAATCTGAATAATCGACATCGAACGGAAGACAATTAAACAACCAAGTCGGACGTTCTTTATAAATTTTTTCGCAATCGTAAGGACAATTCTCTTTATAATCGCATTCGCAGCAAAATTCCGCACTACCCTCGGGAGCGTTGTCTTTTTTATAATAATCCAAGCCACCGAAAGACGATACGGATTGACAAGCAGAATTCGTAAGCCAACATAAAATATCCAAATCGTGGCAACATTTCTGAACTATCATCGGCGTCGCCTTTTGCGTATTTGCCCATTTTCCTCTGACAAAACTATGCGCTTGATGCCAATAAGCAACGTTTTCGGTCAAATTGACAGTTTCGACTTTACCGATTTTTCCGCTTTCGATTATGTCTTTGATATATACAAAAAACGGCGCGTAACGCAATACGTGACAAACGAAAACCTGCCGTTTTTTCTCTCTCGCTTTTTCGTAAATTTGCAAACATTTTTCATACGAATCGGCTATAGGTTTTTCCAATAATAAATCATAGCCAAGATCCAACGCCGTCATCGCATGTCCGAAATGATCTCTATCCTGCGTAGCGATTACCAACAAATCTGCCATTTTACCCTTCGAAAAAAATTCGGCGTCGGATAAAAAACAATTTTCTTCTTTCACTCCGAAATTTTTGCAAGCATCTGCTATTCTGTTTTTGTTTTTATCGCAAACGGCAACGAAATCGACAACGTCTTTCACGTTTTCAGTATAAGTTTTTCCTCTCGAACCAAAACCGAGAACCGCATATTTTATCATAATTAATCCTCCTAACTTCATTTTTAGCTACATAATTTGTAGTCCACATAGATTATATCACAAAATATTCAAACAACAAAGAATTTTCCAATATAAATTTGAGTTTGTTCAAATTTAGTTTATTATTGTGCAAGAAAATACAACGTCGTTTTTTTGCACAATAAAAATTTTTTCGATTTTTTTCAAAAAAACTATTGTAATATTTTTAATTATCGTATATAATATATACATGCAAACAAATTTCCTGCGGAGTGCGTGGCGAACAATTATTTGGAACCGCATTTTATAAAACGGGATTGCTTGTACGCGTGAATATGTCAAGCCATAATCTTGCAAACGCGACATAGGTGGAAGACAAAAAACACGGTCGGCTTACCCACCTGCTACAGCGGGTTACAAAAACCGTTCGCACGGCTATCGCGGGTTAATTCAAAATAATCGGCATAAGTTAAGATAACTTATGCCGTTTCTTTTTTATTTATTTCCGAGTACTTTTATGAACATTATTTTTCTTACACGCCACATTAATTCTTTGCTGCAAGAATTTTAACGTCGGAAATTTTAATTATATCCGATTGCGAATCGTACTTTTTACTTACAAACACTTCTACCGAAGTTACTTTTATTTCGTTTTTCAAAACAGCGATAGCTGCACCGCCTTGTCTCATAAAACCTTTTTCTCGGCAAACGTCTCTTTCATTGCACGGTATATCAAGCATTTCGTAACATTCGCCCTCACAATCGGTTAAAACTATTTTATCGACCGAACAAAACGCATCTGAATACGCAAAAGAATTGTATACCATAACGGCTTTCAATGAAATCGGCTGAGCATAATCGAATTTCATCACTGCATTACCGCAGAATTCCGCTTGTCTGTATTCAAAGAAATCCTGAGCGACAAACATATCGTCAACCAAATATTCTTCACCGACAACGGCATTTGTTTCCGTTTTCGCCAACGACGCCACGTTAACATATTTTGCTCCGACGGTAGCAAGAGGCTGAGGCGACGCGGACGGTCCGCTACCGCACATTATTTCCAATCCGCTATTCGGATCGCGAATAAATTTCACTTTATCAACAGACAACACTCTGCCCAAAAACCTTCCGTTTTCGTCAGTATTTTTTATCGGATTTTTATGAGAATGATAAAACGCGATTATTTCGTCTCCCGCATAAGCGAAATTATGATGTCCGTTGCCTGCCATAAAATCGTTGGTAGAATTCAATCCCAAAGCCGGATTACCTGCACCGTGACCGAGTTTTTCGAACGGTCCGAGCGGCGAAGACGATATTGCTTGAGAAATATCATAAGCTCTTGCTCCATATCCGTAACGAGAATACGTCAAATAATATTTCCCGTCGTGATAAGTCATAAACGGACCTTCGTTTACACCACCTTCGTCCATATCTCTGCAAATCGGTTGAGCAGTCGTATAATCTCCGGGTTGATAAACAGTTCTATAACAACTTTTTGTTAATTGAGTCAGTGTAGAATAATCGGGAGTTATCATATCTTTCATCTTCATTCCGTAAACGCATATGCCAGAATGAAATTTATCAACGTGTTTTGCAAAATAAAGATAAAAACTTCCGTCAGGCGCAAAAAACGGACTAACGTCGATTGCTGCCCAATAATGCGGCATGTTTAATTTCTTTTCGAAATTGATAGGCGGATTAAAACGCGAAATAACGTCACCGTTCAAATTTTTTCCGTCCGCGTAATTTTCACTCGAGACCATTCCGAACGGTCCCATAGGACTGTCAGAAACACCGATTCCCAAATACAGGCAAGCCCAACAATCCTGCGTTTCCGAAGTATATTCCGTTTGGTCGTTTCCCGGCTTTGCTCCCGCACTGAAATAGATATAGTATTTTTTACTTTTTTTATCGAAAATAACTTCGGGCGCCCAAAAATACTTTTCCGCCCAACTATCGTCGCGAACGACCAAACAACAACCTTTTCCAGCTTTTCCGACAAGTTCGAAATTTTCGAGATCTTTACTCCTGTAACAACGATACGCCGCCTTGTGATAATCGCCTTCTTCCAAATTCAATTCGCCTGTAAAATAGGTATAAAAATATCCTCCGTTAATAGGATCAAGCGATTTATCAACATACAGCGCGCCCGGATCGGCACAACTCAAATCTCGCTTATTGAAATAAAATAAGCCTTGTTCGTATTCTTGCAAACAACTGTCAAATTCAATACTTTTCATTTTTAATCTCCCTCTTAAATTTAATTTATTAATTTCTTTCGAAAAGTTCTTCGAGCAAATCTTTCATTTTTTCGAACGTAACGACATTTTCTTTTTTAGTTTTAGTTGCAGTCAAATACATTTTAACAAGCGGTTCGGTTCCGGACGGGCGTATAATAAGTTTACTTCCGTCTTTCATCGCAAACGATAGCACGTTACTTTTCGGCAAATCGAATTCTGTCTGAACTTTATAATCTATAAATTTCGTTACCTCTACGTCGGCAATCTTCTTCGGTTGATTGTTTCTTATCTTTTCCAATAATTTCGTAAGTTTTTCTTGTCCGTCAGCGCCGGGGAAGTCGTACGACATAAGCTTATGCTCGTAATATCCGAATTTATCGTAAATTTCATTCAATCTGTCTACCAAAGTTTTGTTTTGTTTCTTATAATAAGCGGTCATTTCCGAAACCAACATAACGGCATTCACGGCATCTTTATCTCGCACGTAAGTACCAGACAAATATCCGTAACTCTCTTCGAATCCCAAAACATAACGTTTTTCTTCGCCTTTTTTCTCCAATTTCGCGATTACGTCGCCTATGTATTTAAATCCCGTCAAAACGTCGAAAATTTCCGCATCGTATTCCGAAGCGACCTTTCTTACCAAATCCGTCGTAACGATTGTTTTTACTATAACCGGTTTTTTAGGCAAATCTCCGTTTTTATTTTTTTGAGAAAGCAAATAGTCGGTTAAAAGAACTCCTATTTCGTTTCCCGTCAACAAAACATAATCACCCTTATGTCTTACTGCGGTGCCGACTCTGTCGGCATCCGGATCCGTGGCTATCAAAATATCGGATTGATTCTCTTTCGCAACTTTTATTCCAAGAGCCAAGGTCTCCGCTTTTTCGGGATTAGGATAAGTACAAGTCGGAAAATCACCGTTCGGATAACACTGTTCTTCGACAAGCGAAAGTTGTTCCACCTTCATTCTTTTTAACATTTCCGGAACAAGCTTATAACCGGTTCCGTTCAATGCCGAATACGTTACGCTCAATCCCTCTGCCGTACCGATATGATTCGCGTAAACTTCTTGCAGATAACTTTCTATAACGTCATCCGAAACGTATTCGATAAGTCCGTGTTCGATATACGTTTCTTTTTTATTAGTACTCACGCCGAAAGCGTCGACGGCGTTTATATATCCGATAAGCTCGTTTGCGGCATTGTCGGTAAGCTGACACCCGTCACTTCCGTAAACCTTATATCCGTTATATCTTGCAGGATTATGAGAAGCGGTAATCATTACGCCTATATTCGCTCCGTAATATCTCGTAATATACGATAAAAACGGCGTAGGCATAAGTTCGCGAGTTATAAAAGTTTTAATTCCGTTAGAAGCGAAAACTTCGGCAACGGTATTCTTAAACAATTCGCTGTTGTTGCGACTGTCGCAACTAACGCATGCCGCTTTCATTCCGTAATGTTTCATACTATCGGCAATACCTTGAGTCACCTTACGTATCGTATAAATATTCAAACAATTCGAACCGGCTCCCAATTCGCCGCGCAAACCGCCCGTTCCAAATTCCAAATCTTTGTAAAAATTATTCTCGATAAGCTTTTCATCATTTTTCATGGCAAGCAAATCAGCTCGAATTTTTTCGTCTTCGACTTTTTCAAGCCACAAATCGTATTTTTCTTTAGCAGTCATAAATGTCCTCCAAACACGTTATATTTACACTGTAGCGAAAACAACCCGTTTCACCCGCAGCAAGTTTATTTATATAAGTTTTATCCGATATTTCGCCGATCGGATCGTCGGCATAATCGGGAACGCCCCACCAACTTTCGACGCAAACGTAAGAATCTCGTTCCTCATCTGCCCAAACCGCTATTATCGGAGAATCCGACCGAACGGTTATTTCGTAATTTTTTCTTTTAACAACGATTTTAGGACTTTTTCTTTTCAAAATAAGCGTCCCGTATTTTTTAAACAACGATTTATCCAATTTTACAGAATCGAACCGCCCTAAATCCGAAACAGGTTCAAGCAAGTTATTTTTCAGTTTGTACCCGAAATAATTTCCGCTTTCCAACGACAGATAATCGTCAACGTCGTCATCAAGCAAAAACGCTGGATGACTTCCGACGGCAAATGACATTGTTTTATCGTCAGCATTAGTTACGAGCACGCTTACTGAAAGCTCATATCCTTTAAGTTCGTACTTTACCGTTAAACAAAACTTATACGGATAAACGGAAAGAGTCGATTCGTCATAATTCAAACGCAACGTCAGCGAAGATGGATTTTCTTCTTCGACCGTAAAATCGCAATCTTTGGCAAATCCGTGAATATCGGAAACATAGTATTTTCCGTCGCTAAAATATCCGCCGCCGTTCAAACGACCTATAAACGGAAACAGAATATGATCGGAATAATTCCAATAATCCGGATTACCCGAAAATAACAATTCTCGCCCTCTGCGAACGTCGGTAATTCCGACAAGACACGCTCCGTGCCGATTTATTTCGACTTTCAAACACTCGTTCCGCAACGCAAGCATAATTACCTCCATTCGAAATATATTTTATCACAAAGACCATTCTTTGTAAACACTTATGAAACATCTTGTCGAAAAATAATTTCAAACATGCAAATTACTCTTTAACTCTGCAATCTCTTGCATCCACAACGTCGAACAAGCGTCGCTCGGCATACGCCAATCGCCTCTCGGAGACAATGCAACCGAACCAACCTTTACTCCGTCAGGCAAGCAAGAACGTTTGAACTGTTGAGCAAAAAATCTGCGAATAAACGTTTCGAGCCATTTCAATATTTCGGTCTCGGAATAATCAGAAAAAGTCTGTTTTGCGATATAAAAAACCTTCTTCGGCGAATAATACGTTCTTAATATATAGTATAAAAAGAAATCGTGCAATTCGTACGGTCCGACAAGGTCTTCAGTTTTCTGCGACGATTCTTCGCCGTCAAGAGGCAACAATTCCGGACTGACAGGCGTATCGAGTATATCGAACAATACTTCTTTTGTTTTCTCGTCCGCCTTGAGCGCATAATGACGAACCAAATATCTGACGAGCGTTTTGGGAATCGACGCATTGATTCCGTACATCGACATGTGATCGCCGTTATAAGTCGCCCACCCCAAAGCCAACTCGGATAAATCCCCCGTTCCTATTACCATTCCGCCCGTTTTATTCGCGATATCCATTAACACCTGAGTACGTTCTCTTGCCTGAGCGTTTTCGTAAGTCACGTCGTAAACGTTTCCGTCTTGTCCGATGTCTTCAAAATGCTGCATAACGGCTTTTTTTATACTAATTTCTTTTATTGTCACGCCCATCGATGTCGCCAAATCGACCGAATTTCTATACGTACGCTTGCTTGTTCCGAAACAGGGCATCGTCACGGCTATAACCTCAGGTTTTTTAACCGATGCCGTCGCCGCGATTTTCGTAGCTATCAAAGCCAATGCGGAATCCAATCCTCCCGAAAGTCCTACAACCAAACTATTCGTTTTTGTATGGTCGATTCTTTTTTTAAGCGCTTCACATTGCATCTTAGATATAAGATCGGCAACAGAACTAAGCTCTCCTTCGTTTTTAGGAACAAACGGCGTTCTGTTAAAAGAACGCGTCAAAACGGTATCACAATCGTTCAATTCGAAATCTATAATCTTAAAATCGCGCGTTTCTTCTTCCGGGAAAATTTTCATTCTTTCGTCAGACAAGAAATCTACGTCTATCTCAGAAAGGACAACTTGATTTTCGAAAAGCTCGCTTTCAGCCAAAACCTTGCCGTTTTCGCTAATGATACTATGCCCGGAATAAACCACATCGGTAGTTGACTCACCGTAACCAGCGGAGCAATATACATAGCCGCACACACATCGAGCGCTTTGCGTTTTAACCAATTCTTTTCTGTAGGCACTTTTACCGACGATTTCGTTGCTCGCCGAAAGATTGACTATTATTGTCGCGCCTGCCGTAACTGCTCTGTCCGAAGGCGGATTCGGTGTCCATAAATCCTCGCAAATTTCCGCACCGACTATAATGTTATCGCGTGACGAACACCCGAACAATAAATTTTTACCGAAAAATGTCGACTGGCCGCAAATAGTAATTTCGTACGTTTCGTTCGGAGCTGCCGCAAATTGACGTTTTTCGTAAAATTCATTATAATTTGGCAAATGACTTTTAGGCACGATACCGAGTATCCGCCCGCGACAAATCGCCACCGCACAATTATACAGTTTATTCCTAAAACGTATCGGACAACCGACAAAAATAATCGCGTCGAAATCCGTAGAATATTTTACGATATTTTCGAGTGCCGACAACGCTCCGTTTTTTAATACGTTCTGAAAGAAAAGATCTCCGCAGGAATATCCGGTTACGCACAGTTCCGGAAAAACAATGATTTTAGCTCCTTTCGTAGACGCTTCGACTATTCCTTTTTTAATCGTTTCCTGATTTTGAACGCAATCTGCCACGGCAATGTCGCAAGCAACCGCCGCAACTTTAACAAATCCGTATTTCATTTAATAAACTCCGTAAAAAAATTTAATCATAATAATCTTTTTCTGAATACTAATAAAGCGACCGACAACGCTGCAAACAAAGATAATAAGTCCGATACGTTCGCCGCCGAACGACAAGAACAGCCTCCGTTTTCGTCGTTGCTTTTATTATCGTTACCGTTCAGTTTTTCGCTAACGGCATTATATTCTCCGTAAACTATTTCGACTTCCAAGCCTTTGTGATTCATCGCGTCGAAATCCTCTTCCCAATTTTCAAAAACGTAATCGGAAACTCCCATCCGACCGTTTACCGTAACCCCGTTGATTATAAGTTTTTCGACTGCTCCGTTATACTCCGGATACGTTTTAACAATATATCTGTTTCCGGAATAAGCAGGCAAGATTCCCTTTACGTTAGGCGTTCTTCCGTAAGTGTTGTCGTTGCAGGTAATCGTAACTCTGTAAGATTTGTTTTTCTTGAAATCAATGTTTAAAACAACGTCGGAATCGGGAAGATTATCTATTCTGTATTTTAAAATCGGCGAAACGGAATTTTCCTCATAAACAGTTTCCGCAAGAGTTACGTTTGCGTTGTCGGCGGACACCGAATTTATTCCGTATGAACTGACAAGACTTATTTCGAAATCGACATAAGAAACGTTTTTACCGAAATTAGGTCCGTATTCTCCCGTAAAATTAATTTTACATTTCTTCATTGCCGCCGAATTCTGTTCGTCGTCGGCAACGACTACATTCACATAGCAATCGATTATTCCGTAAGTATCGGCATATTTTTGCGCAAAATCCTTGCCTATCGCTATAACGTCGAGATAATTCCAATGCGCAGAATCGCTTCCTACCACCACGTTTTGGTTATCCTTAATAACGTTTATGTCGTAGTCTCTCAATTTAACGACAAAAACGTTTTTCATTTGCGCGGCAATCGAATACTGCGCGGAAATTAATCCCATATTGAGATCAACGCTGGATTGATCGGCAGAACCGAACGTTTTACTTATTTCGCCTACGTAAATCGGCAATTCGGAATAATCTTCACCTGTGATGCCGGATAAATCGGTTCTGAAATCTTCAAAAAGCGTTTTGCAAACTTCCACGTATTCGTCGGGACGATTGCGGTCGCTTTCGCCTTGCATCCAAAACAAGCCTTTAATTGTTATCTTTTTAAACCCTTTTTCTTTCATTGCGGCAACGGCGTCGACGAAAGTGTCCATAAAAGCGCGATACTGCAATCCTACCTTATTGTAATAATCTTTTTTCTCGTAATCCGTTTCCCATAAACTTCTCGGATACCAATTTCCGAAATTATTATAATTTCCGTCCGGCATTACGCTTGTTCCGCCTGCCGCCGATTTAAAAATGACAGCTTTTTTATTTTCTCCGGCATATTCTTCACATTCGTTAAGATATTGAGCCAAACCGAGTTCGAAACCGACGTGATTATCGGTAAAACCACAACCGTGCTGTACCGGTCTTAAATCCGATATTCTGCGTCCCGTTCCCGTTCCGGAGGTAGTCCTGTGCGTTTCTCCATAATATAAAACATTATGAGTCGGAGTAAACGGTTGCACCGAAAAAGACGGCGTCGCGGTAACGCTCGTGCTTCCGGCAGCATTCGATTGTCCGGCTATCAAAAAAACGTCCGCAGTTTTTACATCTTCTGTTTCGGCAATCGCAATCGTTGGCTCGCGCGCGTCGAACGCTCCGATAACGCACAACGCCACCGCGAATGACAACAACACCGAAATGATTTTACAAATGTGTTTTTTCATCTTTTTAGATTCTCCTCGTTTTTACTTATTGTGCCGCTATACCGCCGCTACCCATTCCTGCGGCATTTCGCGCATGTTCTTAAACCATTCGCTGTCTTTTAACTTCAACGAATTATTTCCGAAAAACATAACGATTTCTTTCGATGTATTGGCAAGAACTATTATCGTACCGTTAAACGAGCCGAATTTATTCGTGAAGTCCGAACCGGAAAGATAATTCACATCTCCCATGGACGTCACGTAAACGGCGTCGGTATAAGGCGCTATTCTGTCAATGAATTCCTGAGTCGGAAACTGATTTTCAGGCGTTTTGGTATATTCGTCGTTCCCTGCGCAACAACAAACGCAAACCGTTTTTGGCTGAATGCAAGCCAGCAAATCTTTTGACGAAGACGTCTTGGAGCCGTGATGTCCCGCTTTATATAATTCGCATCTCGGCAAATCATTATACTCAAGCAAATAGTCCTCTCCTTTCTTTTCAAGATCGCCCGTAAACAGATAATTTTTTTGATCGTGAGTAAACAAAACGCACACCGAATAATCGTTTTCGGAAGACGCTTTGTTTTCGTAATAATAGTTATATAAAATGGTCAAAGTCGTATTTACGCCCAACTCGTAAATGCGTTTAGCTCCGTTTTCTTCTTTATAACATTCCAAAGCGGAATATCTAACCGCTCCGGCGTCCACCTCAGCTTGTCTTTCGGTCAAATATCTTTGATAAATTTTGGAAGTAGTGTCTGTCATTGGAAAATCTATAATCGTTTGACACTCAAATTGACGAAACAAACTTTTTACAGTTTCCGTTCCGGCAAATCCCGCGATATGATCTTCGTGTGCGTGCGTCACTATAACATATTCCAAGATATTGTCTTCGACATAATTGTCCAAATAAGATTTTATAGTCGGTATACTGGACGTTCTGGAACCTGCGTCGATTAAAATATCGTTGTCGCCCGCTTTTATATAAATGCAATCGCCGGTATTCTTATTTCCCAATTCCAAAAAATGTACCGAGAAATCACCGGAAGATACCGTTTTTATCGTTTCTTCGTTAATAACGGAAGCATTGACGTCGGACGACGGATTATCGTTTTTTCCGTTATTTTCGTTACCAGAATTACCCGTATTACCGATACTATCGTCGTTTATAAACGAAAGTACATACCTTACGGTTTCCAAAGGCGTTTTATGTAAAACAAAATAACCGTACATAAAAAACGCGGAAATAACGATGATCACCGCTATTAAAATAATCGTTAACGATTTTGCGCTTATATTATTTTTCTTCTTTCTTCTTGCCATATTGCCTCCGTTTTTCACATTATACCAAAAAAATCCAAATTAGTAAATGATTTTATCGTTTTATTTATTGTTAATATATTCGACCAAACGATTCACCGCTTCGATATATCCGTCAAAACCTTTTCCGACTACTTTAACGACAGCATATTCCGAAACATACGAAAAACGACGGTATTCTTCTCTTTGCGATATATCGGTAATGTGAACCTCCGCGCACGGAATATTAACGCTTTTCAACGCGTCGAGAATAGCCAAACTGGTATGCGTATACGCGCCGGCATTCAGAATTATGCCGTCGAATTTACCGTATGCCTTCTGAATAACCGAAACTATATCGCCTTCATAATTGGATTGAAAAAATTTAAACGACAAATTTTTTTCTCTCAATTGATTTTTTATGTATCGCACTAGATCTTTGTAACTTCGGTTGCCGTAAAGATTTTTTTCTCTTACTCCGAGCATATTCAAATTAACGCCGTTGATTATCAATATTTTCATTATCGTAGTCCTCTAATATTTTATCTACGCAACCGAAAAATTCTCCGTCGTTTTTTATCGTAACGTCAGCGAACCATTCGTAAAGCGGCAATCTTTTTTCTTTCATTACTTTCAAATCATCCAAACTTTTCGAAAGCGGTCTGTTACGTACGGCAAGACTGTCGATATCGCGATCTATAAAATATATTTTTCCGTTTGACTTCAAAGAATAATAGTTTCTGTTGTCCAAAACCGCTCCGCCGCCCGTAGAAATAACCATTCCGTTTTCTTTTCCGATTTCGGAAACGACTTTTCTTTCTATTTCGCGAAAATATTTTTCTCCGTTTTGCTCAAAAATTTCGGGTATGGATTTTTTTGCGGCTGCAACGATTTCGGCATCCGTATCGACGTATTTTTTATGAGTGCGTTTAGCAATCGCTTTTCCTATGCTGCTTTTTCCGGAACCGGGCATTCCTATCAAAACTATGTTCGAAATTCGCTTCGACAAAAAGCCGCAAACATTTTCTATCAAACCGTCGTCGTTGTTCTTTCTCGTAAACAAATCCATCGAATACTTTGCCTGAGCAACCAACATCGAAAGACCTCCGCAACATTTTACGCCTTTCTTTTGCGCATCGACGATAAGTTTTGTGTTCAAGGGGTTATAAATAACGTCGACGACGGCTTCCAAATCGGGAAATTCGTCTAATTTTACCAAAGACACGTCGACATAAGGGTACATTCCGACCGGAGTCGTATTTATTATCGCCTGAACGTTTTCGATTTCTCCGCAATTTGAATAATTAACCGAACCTCTTCTAGATACAACCGTAACGCTGCGCGCAGATAAAAACTTACACACTGCCAACGCGGTTTTACACGTGCCTCCGCTTCCTAGAATCAGAACGTTTTTATCCGTAATCGTTATATTGGCTTTTGCAAGCATATACAACATTCCCGCAAAATCGGTATTGTAACCGTATGTTTTACCCTTAATTCGACAAACCGTATTTACCGAACCTATCGCTCGCGCAGATTCGTCGATTTCGTCGAGATAGGGAATAATCGCCTGTTTGTAAGGAATGGTTACGTTGTACGCATCATAATCGTTGCTCTTTACAAATCTTTCCAATTCCGAAGGCGACAATTCTACCAAATCGTATTTGTACGTTCCGAATTTTTCGTGAATGATTTTTGAATAACTGTGTTTAAGCGTTTCGCCTATTAATCCGAATTTCATTTTGTTTTTTCCGTAACTTTCAAAGTCGTTTGATATTCTTTGCTCAATTCGATCAATTTTTCGATAAGCTCTTCGGTATAAACTTTCATATCGTCCGAAACGGACAAAAGAATTCTTTCCTTTATTGCTTTTTCTCTAATCGAATCTGTCAACGGTATTTTTTGGCTGTTTTTTTCTTCGGCGATTTTTTTTACCGTTTCCATCCTTTTTAAAAACAAAACGATTATTTCGTCGTCTATAACGTTTATTTCCTTTCTCAATTTTTCCAAATCCATTTACAAATCTCCCAAACAATCGTATATAGCCAATGCGGCAATGCTTTCGACAACCGGAACGGCTCGAGGCGCTATACATACGTCGTGACGACCTTTTATCGTTAATTCCGCATTTCTTTTATTAAATACGTCGACGGTTTTACAAGGCTTGGCTATCGAAGGCGTCGGTTTTACCGTAACTCCGAACGTCAACGGCATACCGTTCGTCATTCCTCCGTTTATGCCGCCGTTGAAATTGGTTTCGGTAACAACTTTATCGCCGTCATAAAAAAGTTCGTCGCGAACTTCGCTGCCTTTTTTCATCGAAAAATCCACGCCCGCTCCGAATTCGATTGCTTTTATAGCAGGTATTCCGAAAGCAAGCGACGAAATTTTACTTTCCATACTCTGAAACATAGAATCGCCTATTCCGACAGGCAAACCACATACGACGCATTCTATTTTTCCGCCGACGCTATCGCCTTCTTCTCGTAATTTTTCAAACAAATCGTTGACCTCGACTCGTTTTCGTCCGAAAGCAAGCGCGAAAGCTTCCGATTTTGCAGGAAGAATAAAACCGTCTTTCCTGTAAGATCCGAATTCGATATTCCCGACCGACGACAAATACGCGGTTATGAAAATTCCGCGACTTTTAAGAATACTCGCCGCTATTCCGCCCGCGACGCAAACAGGCGCCGTCATTCTGCCTGAAAACTTACCGCCGCCGCTCATATCGTACTCGCCGCCAAATTTAACAAACGCCGCATAATCGGCATGCCCCGGTCGCATCAAACCTTTCATATAAGAATAATCTTTCTTGTTTATGTCACTATTTTTTATCACCGCGCGTATGGTTTCGCCCGTAACGATATTCCCTTTCAAGCCGCTCTCGAACACGGGAATGTCAGGTTCTCTCCTTGCCGTGGAATAAGACGCGTCGCAAGCTTTCCGCCTATCGAGATAATCGTTTATCATCTCAAAATCCACCTTGTTATCCGCTTTTATGCCGGACAACTCGACTCCGATACAATCGGCATGAGATGCTCCGAATATTCTGAGCTTTATTTTATTTCCGATCCATTCCGACATTTGTTATTCCTCCGAGTCGAACGTATTGCGACATAAAATCCGGATAAGATTTGTTCAACGATTCTGCTCCGTTAATCGTTACAGAGCGTTCGCAACCGACTGCCGCGATCAAAGCAGCCATCGCTATTCGATGATCGAAAAAACAGTCTACGACTCCGCCCACGGTTTTTTTTCCGTATATCGTGATTTCGTCGTTCCGATACGAAGCTTTTCCCCCTATTGAATTAATCAAACTTATCACGGACAAAATTCTGTCGCTTTCTTTGTATTTTAATCTTTCTACGTTTTTGATTTTCGAAATGCCTTCCGAATTCGCGCACAAAACGGCAATCGCAGGCACAAGATCGGGAATCTGGTCGATGTCGATTTCAATAGACGATGTTACGCTTTTTTTTACCGAAACAACGCCTTTTTCCATCAAACAATTTGCATTTGCGCAACGCAACGTTTCTATTATCCGTTTATCGCCCTGATCGGACAAAACGTCTAAACCCGAAATCTTTAAGTTTCCGTTCAACGTCGCTCCCACAATCCAAAAAGCGGAATTTGACCAATCTCCTTCTATTCTAAAAACGGGTGGCGCAATAAAATCACTATGCCGAACAAAAAACTTTTCACCTATCCGTTCAGCATTCACTCCGAAAGTTTTCAGTACGCTTAACGTCATATCTGTATAAGAACTCGACGATAAAGGCGTAAGTAATTCTATTTCGCTCTCCCCTTCCGTGAACGCCAATGCGATAAGCAAGCCCGATACGAACTGAGAACTGACATTACCGGGCAAAAAATACTTTCCGGCTTTTAATTTACCCGAAACGGTTATTTCGTCGTCAAAGCTTTCTATTACGGCTCCGTGCGCGTTTAATTCCGAAACGAGTTCCATTATAGGTCTGCTCAACAAACGACGGCTTCCCGTTAATCTGTAATTTCCGTTCAAAGCGGACAATACGCAAATTAAAAATCTAAGCGCAGTTCCGCATTCTCCGCAATCTATAACAGCGCTTTTCGACGGTTCGACGGGCGGACAAAACTCTTGCCGATTCGTAATTTCCAAACCGAGCGTTTTCACGGCGGACAACATTACCGAAATATCTTGACAATTCGGAAGATTTTCGATAATAGTTTTGTTTTTACTCAACAACGAACAAAGCAAAACTCTGTGAGCCATAGATTTCGAAGGCGGCGCCTGCAACTCTCCGCTTAAAAAAGATTTTTCCGCTATGATCTGCACAAAAACGCCTCCGCCTCGGACATATTCATATTTTTTACGAATATATTTCCGACAGACTTTATCAAAACAAGAGATATTCCGTCGTTTATTCTTTTTTTATCAGACTTCATTACCGATATAATTTCCGATACATCGTAATCGAAATCGTAAAAAACGCCGCAATTTTTAAGAATAACAGCTACTTCGTTATAACATTCTTCCGAACAAATACCGTTACGCATACAAGAATAGGAAATCGCGTTAAGCCCTATCGCCACCGCTTTTCCGTGAGAGATCGTATAATTCTCGATTTTTTCGATAGCGTGAGCGATCGTATGTCCCAGATTAAGCAATTTTCGCTCGCCGCGTTCAAACTCATCACATTCGACGATATTCTTTTTAAAAGCAACGCAATCGGATACCATATCCGAAACGCAAAAAGCGTTGTTATCAATTTTATCGGCAAACTCCCCGCCGATTAAAAGCGCGTACTTTGCAAACTCACCCATTCCGTCGGCAACAACGTCGCACGGCAAAGATTTAAAAGTATCGGTATCGGAAATAACAAGCGATGGCTGATGAAACGCTCCTATCAGATTTTTTCCGTAAACGGTATCGATTGCCGTTTTGCCACCGACGGACGCGTCTATCGCGGCAAGCAACGTTGTCGGGATTTGAACATAGCGAATTCCGCGCATGTACGTAGCTGCGCAAAAGCCTGCTAAATCGCCTGCAACTCCGCCGCCCAACGCAACGATCACATCTGATCGAGAAAAAGAATTCCGTGATAAAAAATTCTGAATATCGCCGAAAACCGATAAATTTTTGCTTTTTTCTCCGGCTTTGAACACGAATTTATATACGTCGTAATTTTCCTTTTTTAAGCTTTCGACCACCGGCGACGAATAAATCCTATCTACGTTCGAATCGACAATCAAAGCGATTTTACAAACGTCAAACAATTTGCGAAAGATTTTTCCGCAAGATGGTAACACGTTTTTATCCACTATCACGTCATAACTGCGCGACGCATTTACAGTAATAATCATAAATATGACTCCTTTGCGCAGGTTAACAAAACTTCGACGACAATAACAATCACCGTCTTTTTTTTAATTATAGCAAAAACATTAACGCCGTGTCAAGTGTTTATGAATAATACAAACGGTTCGCACGTACCTACGACATCGCAAACCGTTTTTGTTGTTGTTAATATTTAACACTGTAAAGCAAATCTCTGTAAGAGGGATAAGGCCAATACTTTTTCGCTACCACACGTTCGAGCTCATCGATTTTGATTCGCATCGACTCGAGAACCTTAACGACGTTGTTTCGAATATATTGAGCGCGTTCGTATTCGTCTTCTATGTTCTGATCGGTTTCCACGCATCTTGAAAGAGCGGACATGTCTTTCATTATATACTTAACCAATTCGGTTATTTTTTCCACAAGACTTTTTTCTATCGAATTATCGATTTTCATTTCGGCTTTTTTAGTAACGACCGATAAAAGCTCGTTTTCGAATGAAATTACGGAAGGAATTACACATTTATTGACCATATCGACAGCCGTAAGAGCTTCGATATTCAATGTTTTATTGTAATTATCGAGCAAAATTTCGTATCGAGATCTAAGCTCGACTTCTGAAAAGACGCCGTATTTACCGAACAGTTTAACGCTTTTATCCGATATTAAATAAGGTAAAGCGTCGACAGTCGTCGGTAAATTCAAAAGACCTCTAATCTCAGCTTCCTTTTTCCATTCTTCAGAATAATTGTTACCGCTGAACAAAATTCTTTTATGTTTCACGTAGCGTTCTTTAATTATACGAGTCAAATCGGAATTGAAATCGTTGCCTTTTTCCAATTCGTCGGCAATACATGCAAGCTCATCGGCAACGATTGTATTAAGAATAATATTCGGACCGGCAACCGAGAAATTGGAACCTATCATACGGAATTCGAACTTGTTTCCCGTGAAAGCGAATGGCGAAGTTCTGTTCCTGTCGGTCGAATCTTTTGCCATTTGCGGTAACGTCGTAACGCCGAGTTTGACAATTTCCGGCACTTTACCCTCATAAGGCGCGTCGGATTCTATCGCGTGCAGAATTCCTTCCAATTCGTCACCGAGATAAATCGACACTATAGCCGGAGGAGCTTCACTTGCACCCAATCGATGATCGTTGCCTGCGCTTGCCGCGCTTACTCGCAACAAATCCTGATACTCGTCCACCGCGCCGATAACGGCTATAAGAAAAGTAAGAAAACGCGCGTTTTGAGCCGGAGTAGCTCCCGGTTCGAGCAAATTTACGCCTCCGTCGGTACAAAGAGACCAATTGTTGTGCTTACCGCTTCCGTTGACGCCTGCAAACGGCTTCTCGTGCAATAAGCAAACCAAGTCGTGTTTGTTTGCTATCGAACGCATAAGTTCCATCGTTAATTGATTGTGATCGGTAGCAAGATTGCAATTTTCAAACAACGGGGCAAGCTCGTGTTGAGCCGGAGCCGCTTCGTTATGTTCGGTTTTAGCAGGGATTCCCAACTTCCACAGTTCGTCGTCGAGATCCTTCATGAATTCCGAAACTCTGCTTTTTATCGCTCCGAAATAGTGATCTTCGAGTTCTTGCCCTTTGGGTGCGCGAGCTCCGAAAAGCGTCCTTCCGCACATCATCAAATCGGGACGTTTTTCATATACTTTTTTATCGACAAGAAAATATTCTTGCTCCGCACCGACCGTAGGATAAACGTTTTTTACATCTTCGCCGAACAATTTCAGTATGCGTTTAGCCTG
>CAZQAC010000009.1:0-36451 GCA_964591125.1 uncultured Lachnospiraceae bacterium | reverse complement strand
AGCGATTTTTTCGTGTTCTGCGTCGGTCGTGCGAATGAATTTATCGTAACGAATATCGAGTAAATCCCAAAGTTTTTTTATGTCCGCAACGCGTTCGTCGACGTAAGCTTTGGGCGAAATGCCTTTTTCGGCAGCTTTTTTTTCGATTTTAAGACCGTGTTCGTCCGTTCCCGTAAGATAGAATACGTCAAACCCCCGCATTCGTTTATATCTCGCGATAGCGTCGCAGCAGACGGTAGTATAGCTGTGTCCCAAGTGCCATTTGCCGCTCGGATAATAAATCGGCGTAGTAATATAATAGGTTTTTCCGTTTTCCATAATACCTCCTCGAAATAGGCATAAGCATATTCCGTTTTCATTATTTTACCATAACAAACGACAAAAATCAATCGTTTTATCCGAGTTTGCCGGAAAGCGCTTATATTTTATCTTTTTTGAGCATAACTTATACTAAATCGAACAGGAGTTTTATTTTTATGAATGTAGTTTGGACGATTATTATGCTTTCTTCTATAATCGCGTTGATTTTCGTTAATCCGAACGCGGCGGCGACTTCGATGACAAAAGGCGCTAACGACGCGGTCAGTCTCTCGTTTGCGTTGCTTGCGAGTTATTCTTTGTGGCTCGGTTTGTTTACGCTCGTGGAAAAAACGGGTTTGTCGGAAAAACTGTCGAAAGCGTTACGCCCGGCAATCGGTTTTCTTTTTCCTGGCACGAACGACCGAACTCGCAAATTTATTTCGATGAACGTCGCGGCGAATTTTTTGGGGTTGGGAAACGCGGCGACTCCCATGGGTATAGCCGCTGTTTCTTCGATGTACGACGGAAATAAAAAGGCGAATTCGAACATGATAATGTTTTTGGTGTTGTCGTCCGCGTCCGTTCAACTTCTTCCGTCGACGGTAATAGCGATGAGAATAAGTCGCGATTCGGCTCGACCTACCGAGTTTTTGCCGGCTTGCGCGATAGCCACCGTGTTCTCGGCTTTGACGGGTATCGCGCTCGTAAAAATATACGATTTGTTCAAAAAGAAAAAATCAACTGTGAGGAAAAGGTCGAAAATATGACGTCTTATATAATTCCTCTAATATTTATAATAGTAATTTCGGTCGGAATAATTACAAAAACCGCACCTTATTCCGCATTTGCCGAGGGCTCGAAAAAAGCGTTGAATTTGATAGCGAACGTTTTTCCTTATCTTTTAACGGTAATGATTGCAGTGGAATTGTTCAGAGAGAGCGGAGTAAGCGGCGTCGCGTCTGAATTTCTTTCGCCCGTAATGTCGGCGTTCGGTCTTCCCAAAGAGCTTTGCGAGCTTATTATAATAAGACCGTTGTCGGGGGCGGGGGCGCTTGCCGTGCTGGATAACGTTTACGCAACGTACGGAGCGGATTCTTTTATCGGAAATTGTGCGTCGGTGATTTACGGTTCAAGCGAAACGGTGTTTTATCTTTCTTCTGTATATTTTAGCAAATGCGACGTAAAAAAGCTCGGACCGGCTATTCCGATCGCGTTAATCGCCAATTTTGCGGGCTATACGCTCGGTTGCGCCGCTCTTGCGATGTTTATGTGAAATTATTTCCTTTATAATATTAACTTTTTTACACAACGTATTGCGTTAAATTACATAAAACAGATGACAAACCGAATTTTTTATGCTAATATATTTAAATCAATGCTATCGGAGATTATTATGCCCGAAGATAAACGAATACGTAAAACACGCGAACTTTTGAGGTGTTCGCTAAGAAAAATACTTGAAGAAAAATCGTTCGAAGACGTTACCGTAACGGAAATTTGTAAAGAAGCGGACATTAGCCGCATAACTTTTTACGCGCGTTATAAAGATAAAGACGAATTGTTGCGTAATTTGTTTACCGAGTTCGGGAATAAGAGCTTACAACTTTGTATCGAGTATAATCGGGATAACAATCGTAGCGGTAATCCCAAGCTTTTTTGCGTTAATCTTTTTGCCGCCGTGTCGCAGGTTGTATTCAACGGTTGGATATCCATGCTTGCCGCGCTCGCGAACGAGAACGGGTACGCTTACAATGTTTTCTTATCGTATATCAAAAAGAATATGGTCGAACTTTTGAAAAAACTCGAAACAGGCTTTACTTTTGTATACTCGAGAGAACAGACATTGGCTGTTTTATTCGACGGAGCGATGGCTTTTCTTAAAGCGACTGTAACGACAGAGGGCATAACTGCCGAAGAAGTTAAAAATCAGTGTGCGGAATTTTACTCCGCCTTAATCGACGTTTGCGTGCAAAAATAACGTTTGCATTCCTTTTTTGCTCATGTGCGCGTTAGAAGTAAAAATTCGAAAAACACGAACGTTTTATAACGTTAAAATTTCCGTATTATACTTTGCGTTGAGGTATTATGCGGATTTATTATTTAATTATTCAAAATATTCTATCGGGGACGTCGAACGGTATTTTTTGAGATGAAATAAAAATTGTTTTGATTTAGTCGAATGTTTTCGTAACGGAAACGACTGTAAGAATTTTGCCTTTTACCGAAAATTTTATTTCGAGATCGGAGAAACGAAAGCCGTAAATCCGAGTCGGATCGTCGTGATAAGAAGGACGAGGATCTTGTTCGAGAATTTGAACGAGTCCGCATTGTTTTTCTTTGTTTACGAAATTAAGAAGATTTTGAGGAAAAATTACGTCGAGCTTGTGTGTTCCGTCGACGGAAAAACCGCCGCTTGCGTCGGGGTGACAGTCGGAATAAGGAACATAAGGTTTTATATCGAAAATAGGCGTGTCGTTCATTAAGTCCGCGCCGCTTACGACAAGAATACACCCGTCGTCGTTTTTTTCTATTCGTTGGAGTTTTACCGAAGATAAACCCAAAGAATTCGGTCTGAAAGGCGAGCGCGTCGCAAAAACGCCCATTCTCGTATTTCCGCCGAGTTTGGGTGGTCGAACGGTTAAAGAACGATTATTATCGTCACATTGCGAAAACCCCCAGATTATCCATATATGCGAAAAACCTTCTAAGCCGCGTATTGCGTTTTCGTCGCGGTATTCCGGTTCGAAAATTATTCGGGAAGAAAGGCTTGTGAGACCGCTTTGTCGAGGAACGCCGAATTTGGTTGGGAAATCGTTGCGTATTTTTGCGATTATTTTCATTTCGTATGATTTATTCATAATTGAATTGTAACATAAAAAATAATTTCGGTCAATAAAAACGACGGATAAAAAATATTTGTGAAAATGTATTATATGCTTGCAAAACTATTGTTAATGTGTTAAACTAAGTATACATACAATAAGGAGAATAAAAGAAAATGACAGAAATAGAAACGATTCGCGCTTTAACTTTGCCGATAGGAAGATTGGACGCCGTTCTCGATACGGACGCGTATAACGAAATAGACGATCAGTTCGCGATTGCGTACATGTTGCGTTCGGCTGAAAAAATCAATGTTCAGGCTATTTATGCGGCGCCCTTTTTTAACGATAAATCGAACGGTCCTAAAGACGGAATGGAAAAAAGCTATGACGAAATAAAAAAATTGCTTGCGTTATGCGGAAGAGAAGATCTCGTTTCGGCGACGTATAAAGGTAGCGAAAAATATTTGTCGGACGAAAATACTCCGGTCGAAAGCGCCGCCGCGCAGCATCTTGTCGAGCTGTCCAAAACGTACGATAAAGACAGACGTCTGTACGTAGTGGCAATCGGAGCAATTACCAACGTTGCTTCGGCTATTTTGTTGGATAAAAGCATAATAGATCGCATAACCGTTATTTGGTTGGGCGGACATGCTTTGGAATGGCGCGACACACGCGAATTTAATATGTATCAGGACGTCGCGGCAGCGAGAGTCGTGTTCGGTTCCGGCGTTCCGCTTGTGCAGTTGCCTTGTATGGGCGTAGTTTCCGCTTTCTCCGTTAGCGCGCCAGAACTTGACAAATATTTGGTCGGAAAAAATCCTCTTGCGACTTATCTCGCCGAGAACACGATCGAATATATGGGTGGCAGGGATAAGTTATGGAGCAAAACAATATGGGACGTTACCGCCGTCGCTTGGCTTTTGAACGAAAACCAAAGATTCTTGCTCGAAAGAATAATTCATACTCCCGTTCCCGAATACGATAACAAATATTCGCTTTCGAACGACTCTCATTTCTGCAAATATATCTGGCACATAAAGCGTGACGAATTGATGCGCGATCTTTTCGATAAAATTGTCGGAGAATGATTTTTTTGCGTTAGTAACAGAAATAATTATATTTAATTTCACAAAAAAAGACAGTCCGTTTGTATTTGCGTCGGGCTGTCTTGTTTTTTTGTTTTGAGTGCGTCTATGAAATTATTTTAATTTTTCAACAAAATAAGGCTTGGTGTAAGCGGTGTTTCCGTCGTTATCTATCACTTCGATAAGGAAAAATTGAGTTCTGCCGAAGTCTACGTCGTTTTTACAAACGTCGAGATATCGAGAAATATCGAAATCGGCGGAAACGACCGTTTTTGTTTTTTCCGCGCGAGCGATTTGCGTAGTTCTGCGTTCCGTAATCAATCTAATTTCTTTTGCGTTCGAACAATCGACGTGAACGATTCCGTTTTCGAAATACAGGTTATATATTTCGGGACCGTTAGAAGCATAGAAATCGCCGCGTCTTAACGCTTCGAATATTACGTCGTATTCGAGCTTATCGGCTTTAATCATGATCCAACCGCCGAAACAATCCTTCAGCGAATGAGCGTCGTCGGTTGCAAGCGGATAAACTTCTTGTCCCGCTCTTGCTAAATCGATTATCGGTTGAACCGTATCGGGGTATCCTGCGAGTACGCAACCCGTATTATGCAATTCTACGCCCCAAGCGCCTTTAATGTCTTTGTAGTCGGAGTAATCTTGCAACGACCAAACGGGATGATTATACGAAACCAAAAAGCCGGCTTCGTTAGCTTTTGCTATAATGTCGTTTACACATTCTATCGAATATTCGCGCTTATGCTGAACGGAGCGCATTTCGTCGGTGACGAGCGTTTTTGCGACTTTTGCCCAAACGCCGGGTTCGTAAAACGCGGGTGAAACGGTTGAATCGGGATTAGGCGAATATACGTTGAGATGATAGGTCTTAATAAAAGAAAAATCGTTCGACGCGCGGCGTTGATCTATTTCAAGCTCGTGGGAAGTAATCGCCATAAATCCGTCGCAATTCAGTTCGTTGTGCGGTATCATTACGTCGTGATCGGTAAATGCGACGATCGAATAACCTTGTTGCATATAAGCGTCGCGAGTTTCTTCGGGAGTCATGTTTCCGTCCGAAATGGTTGTGTGCATGTGCATGTTGGCTTTATAGAAATTGCCTTTTTCCGGTAAGAGGTAAATCTTCATTGTTTTCTCCTTGATTTTGTTTGTTGAATTTGAAACAATTATAACATTGAGAAAATTAATTGTCAAATTAATTGTTTTGGTTTTTTCTATTTCGAAATAAATTTTTAGAATCGTTAGAAAAACGTCGATATTTGCGAAAAAATTTCAAGTAAATACGTTAAACGAATCGTACAAATAAAAGTGATTAAAATTTGAAAATTCGACAAACGTGTAAAATTCGCTTGACAGATAATTTTGATTTATTGTACAATATTACTCGTAAAAAAATCTTTAAGTGGAGGTTATTGTCATGGCAGAGGAAAAGCAGAATAAGGAAACTTCCGAAAACGTAGAGAGCGTAAACGAAGAAGTTAACGTTGAAGAAAATGAAGAAAAAACTTCCGAAAATCAAACTTTTTGGAACAAAGTCGTAAGTCCGGTTGTCGGATACGGTGCGTTTTTCGGTTCGTTGGTTATTGCTGTAGGCATCGGCCTTTTGGTTTGTTTGCTGTAGTTTTATTCTACGGCGAACGGATTTGTTTTTCCGTCGGACGAAAATGTCGGTCGGATCATGCGCAAAAGGAGAATAACCAATGAAACGCGCGTTAAAAAAAGGCTTTACGATTATCGAGCTTGTTATCGTGATTGCGATTGTTTCCGTTCTTGCCGCAGTACTGATTCCGATTTTCGGATCGGTTGTCGAAAAGGCGGAAAACGCGGTCGAGCGGCAACGCGCTCATAATCGTATAACGGAATTACTTACGTTGAACAACGGACGGTTGCCGGACGGAACATTTGTTTATTCGAAGGATAACGGCGGTTCGGTTTATGCTTTCGAAAACAATAGAGTCGTATTAGCCGAAACGGAAAGTATTATTAAAAAAAATCAAGAATATACGGTATGCGTGTCGGCTGCTTGTCTTTCGGACGAGTCGTCGCGACACACAGCCGAAGCGGCTATAACATCGGTTATGCGCGGAGTGGTCGAAGGTTGTGCGACGGCAGAATTGCCAGTTTGCGGTACCGACGACCGTTTTGTCGTTGTTTTAAAATCCGCCGAAGGAAACGAGATAGATTGCGAGCAAGTCGTATACGTGAATTATTATGAAGAAATAAATTCCGACGCCGTTGTTTTTTTATTCGGGGATGCCGAACTCGATTTGAAAAAAGTTTCTCCGTCGCAAAATACGGAAAATACGGAACGTGAAGAAGATTCGCCCGGTTCCGATGATGAAAACGTTAAGATTGGTATATCGTTTGCTACCGATTCCTTGTATTCCGCTACGATAATGAACGGCACGAATAAAAATATAGGTTTATCAAACGGCGAAAATACTACGATAAAAACCGATCCAACGACCGGTTTTTCGGTTATGCTTTCGTGCAACAATGCAAATTTCGTAATTGTTAAAATAAACGGCGTAGCGATGTCTTTCGATGAAAACGGAAACGCTTTTTTTGACGGAAAAGATAAGGTCGTCGTCAATTACGATAGAACATCTATTTTAAGTTTTTATTTAGAATTTAGTGCGGAAATCGAGATATATGCGGGTATGGCTGCTCCTAAACACGACGAATCGGATAAAGACGTCGATTCGGATTCTTCGTCTGAAAACAAAATTAAATTGACGTTAAAATCGCAATTTTCTACAGATTCTATTTACGTCAATGATGTATCGTATTATTCCGGCATTGAGATCGAGTTGCCTGTCGGAAAAAGTTTTGTGGTAAATATAGATATGTTGAGGTATGTGTATTCAACATTTTTTATAATTATCGGAGATATGAAAATAAATATTAACGAGATATCAGAATCAAATTTATATGTTTCTCGTAATGAGTTTATTTTAACGTTCAGTGATAATATTACCGAGGATATAATTATTACGGCAGAATAAATTCCCTTCCAAGCTCTCTCAAAAAGAAAGAGCTTTTTGTGTTAAAACGATTGTTTTTCGTAAGCCGCTGTAAAAAAAATTTCTTTTTCTAATAAAAATAATATATATTCTATTTTTTTCTCGTGAACATCGCGTATAATATATATTCGGAGGATTGGTTGTAATTTGAAAAAAGAAAACGCACAAAAAAATCTTAGCGGAGTAACGTTGCTGGAGATCGTCATCGTTTTGGCGGTTGTATCCGTTATGTCCGTAATGACTGTTACGTTTTCTTTAATGTGCGGCAGTTGGATGAATCGCGGTATCGCGAAGAATAACGTTTTTTCGAATATAAACGCCTTGGAAACAATGCTTAAAAACACCTTTAACGAATGTGATAACGTTCAATGTTCTTTTCATGTCGAAGACGGTAAATTGGTTATTTCGCAAAAAGAAGGAATAAACGTTACGCATTTATACTATACCGAATTTCAAAAAACTCATGATGATAAAGGAGAGTTTTTTATTAATTATCCTTCGGTGCAAAACGGAACGAGAACGTTTATTACCGAGAATATCGAAAAAATCGAGTTTTCCGTGATAAAGAACGAACAAACGGGTAAAGCTCTTGTCGTTTGCGATATCGAATACGGTTTGCCGAAAAAAGGCGAGTATATATCCGCAGAAACAGGCTCTTATCGAATTATATACGCTATGAGAGCTGCGGAAGCGAAGGTGGAACAGTCGTGAAAAAGTTCGGATTTTTAAGAAAAACGGAAAACAAAAAGAATAAACGCGGCGTTTCGATTGTAGAAGCCGTCGTTGCGATAGCGGTTATTTCGATTATTTCGTTCGTTGGAGCGGATTTGGTTACGAGATTCGCCACAATAAGCGAAAGGACGACTTACCGCACCGAAGCAAGATATGCGACCGAGAACGCTTTGGAATGTTTTAGGTTTTCCGTCGACGAAAACCAATTTGAAAAATCGGTAGTCGAGGTTGCCGGATTTACGAAATCTTCCGATGCCGAAACGGAATCGAGTTCTGTTTACGTGAAAAACGCCAAAAATTATAATATAATCGTTACTGTGAATTATAACGGTAACGTTGCGGAATTTTCCGCTCTTGCTACGGATGGCGGCGGGAAAGAAATTTTGAAGGTTGAAAAATACGAGCGCGTTATCGCAGAGGTGATTTTATGAAAGATAAACGCGGACTTGCAATAGAAATGGCTTTAATAGTAATGTTTATCGTATTCGCGCTTTCGATCGTTCTTGTAACCGTTGCGGAATTGATTTACAAATCGGACAAAACAAGTATGAAAAATACGGAAATTTCCATTTGCGTTGACGCAATCGGCGATAAATGTTTGAAAAACGTTGCTTTGGGCAACTCCGTAGATTTAGATATAGAAGATACCGAATACGAAGTTCGGTTGATTAAAGAAGGAACCGAGAGCGAAACGGCAATTAAAGATTTAGTCGGCGCGGCTGTCGAAGAAAAATATATTATCGAAATAAAATGCGTTAGTGACGAAGAAAAATTGACCGTTAAGTTTGAAATTAAAGAAACAAAAACGGAAGGAAATTCGATATATAAATTATCGGTTATCGAGTGGAGAAACAATTAGCATGGAAAATAAAATAACAAAGGTTTTCGAGCTTTTCGGCGGTAAAGGAAAAGACGTTCCTTCTCTTACGATAAGCATCGACGCTTTGGGTAAAAAGGTAATTTTTTATTCTGAAAACGGGCGAGATAAGTCTGCGATAGAAAGCGAAACCAAGGTTTTTAAACAAACCGCTTTCGAGGACGATTTTTTCGTTTGGTTTTCGGCTGCGGTAAAAGAATATGCCGACAGAAAGCCCGAATATGTTTCGAAATCGGCGAAAGTAACCGTTTTAATCCCCGATTATTTGGTTGCTACGGACAGTATAAGCATACCCGGAGTACGGAGAGGGGGCAATTTATACAAAGTATCTCTCGAACGTAAATTCAAGAATCTCGACGAGCTCGAAGTTCATAAAAGTATAATGACGCAAAATAAGCAAGTAACCGTATATTCGTTGGCTATTATCCGAACCAAACTTATTCAGTCGATTTACGCGGCATGTTCCGGATGCAACGTGTTCGTGGACGCCGTTACTTTTTGCGGAAACGCAGCCGTAAACGCGGCGATGAGTTTTAACGGTAAGCTTAAAAACGCAACTTTTGTTTTGTTGGATGTAAAACGTCAATCGTCGAGAATTTGTTTTGTTTCCAAGGGTACTACGGTGGGCGTTTATCCGCTGTCTTTCGGATACGATATTCTGAAAACAGATAAGCTGGTTGCCGAAAACATGTTGTTCGATCATTCGTATGCGGAACTTGTCGTTTTGAATGCAAAAGAAAAAGCAAAAGCCAAAGCGTTGACGATGGGAAGCGACGCCGCGTTGGAAATGGCTGAGCAGGATTCGGAAGAAAACGTCTTTGCCGGCGAAGAAGAAAATTCGTCCAATAATTTACAGATAAAAACATTGCCCAAAAAAACGCCGAGAGTTTTGCCGAAATTCATGTTAAGACCGACTCCGACAGATGAAGAAGGTTATGTTTTCGAGAATTTCCGCATTTTTCTAAAATGGACGTTGGATGCCGTCGGTGCGAACGCAAAACTCGCGTTGCCGTCGAAATTCGAAAACGTTATGGTTAATCTTCCTCGCGAATTCGCTTTCGTTATCGATAGGGTGAACGCCGAAGAAGCCGAAAACGGATTGCGTTTTCATTCTCTCGGTTTGGAAGACGAGAATCCGCAGATAACGATGAATCTCGAATTGTACGGCGCGTTGTTCTCAGATCAATTTAACAAACGGAACAATTTTTGATTATGAACGAGTATTACTTAATCGTTACGTATATATTGACGGGTTTGATAGGTCTGTGTGTGGGCAGCTTTCTTAACGTCGTTATTTATCGTGTTCCCGAAAATATGAGTCTGGCGAATCCTCCGTCTCATTGTCCGCAATGCAATTACCGTTTGCGTTGGTACGACAATATTCCCGTTTTGTCTTATGCGATTCTCGGCGGGAAATGCAGATCGTGTAAACGTCATATTCCTTTTAGGTATACTGCCGTCGAAATAGCGAACGCCGTTTTGTGGCTTTTATGTGCGTTTATGTATGCCGAAAGTCAACCGATTTACGCGATAGTATCCGCTTTTGTGTGTTCTGTCTGTATTTGCGTGTTTTTCATAGATTTGGAACATATGCTCATATTCGACCGTTTTCAAATAATGCTTGCCGTAGCTGCGGTAGTCGTCGTGTTTATCGACGATAAGTTCGATTGGATTTCACATCTTATGGGTTTCGGAGCGGCGACCGTTGTGTTCGTAGGTGTTTCTTTGGTAATGAGCAAAGCGCTAGGTCGTGACGCGATGGGCGGCGGCGACGTTAAATTCGCCATGTGTTCGGGCTTGCTTTTGGGATGGCAGAGATTTTTATTGATGATGTTAATAGCGTCCGTTACCGGCAGCGTTTACATGACGATAAGGAAATTTAAGGACGGAAAGAGCGAAGAAATTCCGTTTGGGCCGTTTTTGTCGTCCGGACTTGTCGTTTCGATGCTGTTCGGAGCGAATATAATAGGCTGGTATTGGTCGTTATTCGGTTTATAAAAAACAATCGGAAGGTGTTATTGATGCAGAAATACAAATATACCGCCGTAAATCTTCAAAAAGAAAAGTTTACGGGAATTTTCATAGCCAACGACGAAAAAGATTTGGCTGTTCAGCTTGCAAAACAAAATTTGTTTCTCGTTTCGGCTTCGCCGTATTCGGATAAAACTCCGTCTGCGTTCTTTACTCTCGGAACAGGGAAAGTCGGCTTGAAAGAATTGACGGCGTTTTGTCGTCAGATTGCCATTATGCTCGGATCGGGAATGGCTTTGTTGGATTGTCTTGATACGTTGAAAGAACAAAAATATTCATCTTATTTCAGAAGTATTCTTTCTGTCGTGTTCGAGGACGTAAAAGGCGGAGCGATGCTGTCCGAGGCTTTAAACAAACATAAAAAAGTGTTCCCCGATTTCTTTCGTAGCATGATTTACGTCGGAGAAGCCAGCGGAAAACTTCAAACCGTTTTTTCTTCTCTTGCCGATTATTACGAAAGCGATACTAAAATTCGTCGAAAAACGGCAAGCGCGCTCGCTTATCCCGTAATGTTGATGGTTTTGGCTGTCGGAATAGTTGTTTTGATGTTAACTTATATCGTGCCGACGTTTCAGGATTCGTTGGCTTCGCTTGATGTCGAACCTACAGGAATCACTAAAGTCGTGTACGATATTTCCGATTGGACTGTCGAAAATTGGCTTTACGTGTTTGCTGCGATAATAGTGGTCGTAATATTGCTTGTTTTGTTCGGAAAGACCAAAAAAGGCAGGTACGTTTATGACGTTATCAAAATCAAAATGCCGCTTATAGGACGATTGCAACGCGATCTTATTACCGCTCGGTTCGCAAGAGGATTGAGCTTGTTGTTATCGAGCGGAATGGATATAGTGGACGCGATGGAATCTATGGTCGTGGTTTTGGGAAATCTTGACGTTGAAAGACGTTTTAAGCTTGCGATAGAAGACGTGCGACACGGTTTTTCTTTGGCTGAATCGCTTGAAAAATACAAATTATTCCCCGATATTTTGTTGCAGATGATTTCTGTCGGCGAAAAAACCGCTTCAATAGACGAAGTTCTTACCCGTTCGTGCGGATATTTCGACGAACAGGTCGAAGCTACGTTAAACGCGGTTACGGGTACGATTCAGCCCGTTATGCTTATTATTATGGGACTTATCGTCGGAACTTTGTTCCTTGCGATTTATTCGCCTATACTAAACATTATGACCGGTTTGGGCGGCTGATAAGGAGAATTGCAAATGAACGCAAATTACGAACTGCTTCAATTTTATGTATATAAAAAATTAATAAAAAAGAAAGACGCGGACGAAATTCTTGCTGAATGTGAAAAGTTGGGTACGTCTGTCCGAGAATATCTGATTACGAAAGAATATACGACCGAAACGCTCGAACTCGAGGCTCTTTCGGAATATTATTGCATGCCGTGCGTCGAATTGGAAATGCTTGATATCGACAAATCGCTTTTCGATAGATTTTCTTTCGATTTGATGAAAATAAATAAGATAATTCCCGTCAGCATCGATAAAAACGGAACGTTGCTCGTGGCTGTGGGAAAACCGTTGGATACGGCTACGCTTAGTTCCATGGCGCTTTGTTTTTCCGGTCCGATCGATTGCGTTTTGACGCCGCCTACGCAAATAGACAGATATATCGATTCCATATCGGCGGTAATAACCACTTCAGCCGCGCTTAGCGATCTTAACGCGCAAAAAGACGAAAAACTGTTCGGAAAGAACGGCGGAGAACAAACGGAAGATTTTCGTCCGGACGACGTTATAAACAATCCCGCCGTAAGGCTTGTCGATTCGGTCGTAAAGGAAGCGATTCCCTATCGCGCGAGCGATATTCATATAGAACCTTTTGAGAAAAAAGTTTGCGTTCGTTATCGTATCGACGGCGATTTACAGGAAAGAGCCGAGTTTCCGATAGAATCTTATTCCGCTATTTGCGCGCGTCTTAAAATAATGGCCGGCATGGACATCGCTGAACGCCGTGTTCCTCAGGACGGACGAATCAATATGGTTATCGGCGGCAAAGAATACGATTTTCGTGTATCTTCGTTGCCTACCGTGTACGGCGAAAAATTCGTTATCCGTGTGCTGGACAAAACCGCGTTTCATTTTACCCGTACCGATCTCGGATTTACCGAAGAAGAAAATCTTTTGATAGATAAAATGCTTCGTCGCCCGCACGGAATAATTTTGCTTACCGGACCTACGGGTTGCGGTAAGTCGACTACTTTATATTCTTTTCTTAAAGAAGTCAAAGATCCTAAAGTTAACATCGTTACGGTCGAAGATCCTGTCGAGTATACAATGCCCGGCATAAATCAAACGCAGGTTAATACCAAGGCGAATATGACGTTCGCGACGGCTTTGCGGTCGATTTTGCGACAGGACCCGGATATTATAATGATCGGAGAAATTCGCGACGAAGAAACTGCCGAGATTGCTGTAAGAGCGGCTATTACGGGACACCTCGTATTTTCCACTCTGCATACGAACGACGCTCCGGGCGCGATTACAAGACTCGAAGATATGGGCGTGGACGATTATTTGATTTCGGACGCGTTGGCAGGAGTAATTGCTCAGCGATTGGTAAAAAGACTTTGCCCCGCTTGTAAAAAACGCGGAAAGACCACGGCTAAAGAGATGGCAATTCTCGGGCTCGACGAACCTGCGAATATTTATCGTCCGCAGGGCTGTCAGTTTTGCAACAATACGGGATATAAAGGGCGTATAGCCGTTCACGAGATCATGTATATGAATGAAAATATGCGCAACGAAGTATCCAACAGTAAAAATCTCGAAGTTTTGAGAAATATGGCGATTAAAAACGGCATGATCGATCTTAAAACTTCTTGTCAAGGACTTGTTTTGAAAGGAATTACGAGCGTTCAGGAACTTATGACGCTTATTGCCGAATAATTCACGGAGAATAATTAACTATGGCATTACAACATTTTTATTCGCGAATACCGTCAAGAGTAAGCATGTTCAATAAAGCCGACAGCTTCGATACTTTTGCCGTCAGCGACGGGCTTTCTCGAGAGTTTATCGAAAGAGAAATATCTCGCGTTTACGATAGTCGTCCGGGATTAAATGAATCCGAGATTATGCGAAAAGGCGAATTGCCGCCGGCATATTGTCAGATTGTCGCTAAGAGCGGAGAACTTATACAAAGTAAAATAAACTTTATCGCAAGGGATTACACCGGAGAACGCAGTTCGTTTTTCGTTCATTCGCTTGTTTTTTCGGAAGAAGAAAAACGAAGCTTGTTCGCGAAGAAAAACATACGCCTTTTGGATAAGTCTGCGTTTATGAACGATTACGATTGTTTTGACGTTACGAACGATTCTTCCGAACCGGTAACGGATTATCCTTCGAAAGACATATTCGATAGAAAACCCGTCGATATCGAAAAAACAATCGCGCGCTATGATTCCAATATGATCAAACGTTTTATTTACACCGTGCTTTCGATAGCGTGCGGTAAAGGTAAAAACGTTTTCGTTATTTTGCCGGAAGAGCTTTCGGAATTATCGGAGAGAGCGCTCGATTTGACCGAGAGCGTTATGCAAATCGTTCCGGACTGTCTTAAAGACGAATTGTCTTTTGTTACATATTCCGGAGATTATGCGAAGTATCCGTCATTTAAAATCAAATTTCTTACTAAAGAAAACGCAAAGATTCCGTTGACGAAAGGCTGGATTTTGAATTTTGGCTTAAAAATCGGCAACGAGGCTTTGGATAAAGAAGTGTCGAAAGAAATATTCGTCGTCGAATTCTTTTACGAATTGCTTAATCATGCCGATTTACGCCGCGAGTTTTCGGAATTTTTCGAAAATGCGGTCGAGTCGGGCAATATCGGTTCCATCGGGTTCAAAACGTTATCCGATTTGGTGAGGTTGTTCAAGTGCAGTTGCGGCTTGTTCGACGATGTCGTAGTCGTTCCGAGCGACGATTCGGTTTATGAACTTTTGTGCGTTTATGAAAAATACAAAAGCGCGCTTAAGACGGAAAACAGAGTAGAAATCGCTAAAAAATTATGGCGATATCCCGAAAATCACCGTTTGATACCCAAAACAGTGTTTTCTAAAATCGGCAAGTTATACCGAGGCGAACCCGATTCCGTAAGGCGAATATATATGGACGTAGCGCTCGAAATGATTCATACTGATTTGATGCGCGAAAAATTGTTTGCTTTTATAAAAAATAATTATTATTGCGAAAACGAAGAAATGCGTGTCACCATTAACAGCGATTTGTGCAGAGTTTTTTACGGCGGATTTTTGCAATCTCAGATTTTGTCTTTCTTTACGGCTAATTTTTCCGAGGAAGCGCTCGAAACACGTGATTTGATTTTAGAGAAAATTTTGCTTGTCATAAGAACGAAGTCTTTGCAAGAGCAGATTTTTGAATTTTTGAAGTTGCATTATTTCGGTTTTACGGACGCGCAAAAAGAACGTTTGTTTTCGACTGCGTACGAAATGTTGCCGTACGGAGATGCGCTTGCACTCGCGTTTATAAATTTTATCGACGAAGCGGTTATTCCCGAAAGCGTCGATTTTAAAAGAAAAATAGCGGAAAGTTTATGTCTTATCGTCGAAAACGAGCAAAAAAAACAGACGCATCCGCTGTTCGGACTGATAGTCGAAAGCAACGGATTTTGCACCGAAGCGGTCGTCGAAAAAATCTTGACCGAATGGCGCGGCAGGAAGATATATCGCGAATTAATCGCGTCGATCGCTTGTTTCGATTGGAAAAAGAGAAGCGAATTTGCGGTTTTCTTATGTAAATGTCCGACTTTGGCGGAAGAAAGCGTTATAAACGATTTTTTTAAAGCTTTATCCTCTGCGTATGCGAATAATCCCGTTAAGGGGAATTTATTTACGATTATAGAAGCGGAAAGTAAAATATTCGACGAAATCGGCAAGTTGAAAAACGAAGCGGCGTTTGGCAAGGCAACGCGTTACGCGCAAACCGTTCTCGCGCCTTTGGCGGCGTACAGTCTGTTTGATTTATTTAAAGACAGATTTAAAGAAAACGGCTTGGCAATTGTGGGAAATTTTATTCAAAAATATCCCGAAACGGCAGGTTCGGAACAATTCGACGTTATAAAAAATTATGTTTGCTTAATCGAAAGTATAAAAAATGAAAGCATAAAAGACGCCGCAGCTTTTTGCGAAACGTTGCTTTCGGGGTTTTCTGACGGACAGGCAATATCAGATTCTTTTACTCGTGAAATCGGGCGGTTGTCTCTTTCGGACGATATGAGAGCTTTTGCCGAAATAATAGCGGACAAATTATCTTGTGGCAAATACTCGTTCGGCAGAGCATACGAAAATTTATTACGATCGAAAACGGAAAAATCGACGTCGAAAAAAAACGAAGCGGCGTTAAAAAAAGATTCGCTTTTGCAGATTGTTCGGATTGCCTCTGAAATATACGCGTGCGTCGTCGATATAATTTCGGACGAATGCGATTTAAAAAAATCGATAATAAACGTTGCATCGGGTTTGCCGAAAAAGGAGAAAAACGATTTGAACGAAGAATTTTCGAAATTAAATGCCGACGTTACGTTTAAATCGTTTTTATCCGAATGTTCGAATAGTGCAAGAAGTGAATCTGTCGGCTTTTTTGCAAAATTGTTTGGAAAAAAATAATAGAGAGAGAATTTATGAAGAGCGATATTTCTGCGGAGAAAAAAAGAAGTAAAAAAAAGGCTGTAATCGATTATGTTGCGGCAACGGTTTTGTTCGCGATTTGGCTTGCGCCCATAATTTGGTTTGTCTATACTGTTTGCAATGACGTAAGGTTGTTTAACAGTTATTTTTGGACTATTTTTACAGGTTGGGGAGTTATTTATATTATTCAGCTTTTTTACGACAATTCGGCGCGGAGATTGCTGTTATTTTTATTAAAAGCTTTGGTAGCCGCAAGCAAATGGGACGCCGATTCGTGGTTTTTGCAAATATTTTTGTGGATTTTATTGTATTGCTACGGTGTTCCAGTCGTATTTGCGGTCGCGGCTGTTTATGCGCCCGCTTCGGTCGTCGTCAAAGCGGTGACGGGCAAATGATTTTTTGAGAAGACAGCGGACCGTCGCGAAACTATAAGCGCTTTCACGGACAAGGTTGTAATTCATAAAACAGAAAAGATTGAGGGTAAGCGTTGTTAAAGAATGAAAATTAAAAATAAGAAGCGGAACTGTTTCCGTTTCGACTTAAAAAGGTATAGTCGTTTGTTGGCTATACCTTTAATTTAATAATTAAAATCTTTTAGTCGCATATTCTTTCATTGGCGATCTCAAGTTGCGTCGTCGCAATTATTTTTGTTTAGACGCCTTTTCTGTCAAACGAACATTTTGGCAACGGACGGAACGATTTCTTTTATGACGGTGTTGGTCGTGTTTATGCAAAGGTCGTAATTTTTACGATCTCCCCATTTTGCGTCGGTGAAATATTCGTAAAATTTCGCGCGTTCTTTGTCTATTCGCATAATAATTTTTTTCATGTCTTTTTCGGTATAACTTTCGTCTACCGAGCTTCTTTGCAAACAACGTTTTATGCGACTTTCGATATCGGCATAAATAAAAATTCTGTACGGCTTAAGCTCTCGCAGAATATAATCCGCACATCTGCCGATTATTACGCAATCCGATTTTTTTGCAAGGTCGGTTATTATTTCGCATTGCGCGCCGTAAAGAGATTGCATTTGTTTTATTTGATAATTATCGAAATAAGAGATTGTGCGCCCGACCGCAATCGGATAAAGCGGGTGAGGCTTGCGTTCTATGACCTCGTTAACGTATTTTTCGGACAAAGAAGTGCGTTTTGTAATTTCGGTAATAATTTCTTTGTCGTAGTATTCGATATTGAGTTCTTCGGCGAGTCTTCTGCCAAATTCTCTTCCGCCGCTTCCGAATTCTCTTCCGATGGTAAATATACGGTTCATAAATAATCCTCCCGTCGATATTAAATTTTTCTCTGTAAGAATATTATATACTTAAAAAATATAAATGTCAATACCGAACGAAAAAAATATTGTTTTTAAGCGCCGCGTTTTTTTGGAAAACACAGAATCAGGAGTGTGACGAATTTAATAGATTCTTCATGATTTTTATCGCGAACGCCGCCGTTTCGGTTGCCATGTCCGTGCCGAATTGAACAGGCGAAAGTTCTAAATTATAGTAACCCGAAAAGCCCGTTTCGCGCAAGGCGGAAAGTATGTCTTGCCAATTTGCGGTTCCTGCCAACGGCATAAGATGCTGATCTGCTTTTCCGTCGTTGTCGTGCAGGTGTAAAACCGAAATGCGTTTGCCGAGACGACGAATCGCGTCGCCTGCGGAAAGACTCCCGACGAATTGAGTGGCGTTATGAGTATGTCCCGTGTCCATACATACGGTCAAGTAACGTCCGAGTTCCTGATGAGAGGACAAGCGGTCGTATGCAGCGACGAATTCGGGAATAAGTCCAAAGAATTCGCATGTTCCCGTTCTTCCGCATATGCCGAAAGTTTCGGTCGCTATGCGAATATCGAATTGTTTGGCAAACGGGAGAACGGAGAGATAAAAAGCGTCGTTTTTCTCGTGCATAAGGGCGGCGGTGGCGTCGACTCCGTATACGCTGTTGGAAACGGTGTGCATAACGCATACGGGCGCGCCGAGCGCTTTAGTAGCTATACAATCCAAACGCGCGTTTTTTATTAAAGCTTCGTCTTCTTCCTTTTTTTCGGTATAACCGGTGATTCTGCCGTGCGTTTGAACGATTTTTAAGCCGATGGAATCGGCATATTCGCGCAGATCGGAAAAATAATCTTGAACGGCGGAATCTCCTTGGGAGTACGGACTCCCTTTTTTTCTGTAATCGTGATCGTCGAATAAAGTAAAATCAACGCCGTCCGCACCGATTTCTTTTGCAAAACGCAACGCTTCTTTTTCGCCGAGCGTTCTTTGGAAATAACCTGTCGTTATACTGATTTTATCCATGCCTATATGCTCCTTTTTTTGCTTAATTATATAGCAGGCGTGTTCTTTTTGTCAATCGAATATGCAAATCGATGCGAATTTTGGCGATAAAAACGGGCAAGTTCGTTATGTTTTTTGTTTTCGCCGTGTAGAGCAGTCAAAAAGAGAGTAAGTTCGGCTAAATGTATTGACATTATTTTTTTTATGTTGTAGAATATTTAAAATCACAGTTTTTTAGGAGTTGTTATGAAACTTATTACAGATGAAAGATTAAAAAACGAATCGCAACCCGATCCGTATATATTGGAAGCGAACGGTAAATTTTACATTTACTCGACGGGAATAGAAGGCGTTGCCGTTTATCGTTCGGATGATTTGTTCGGCGGATATGAGAAAATAGGCATTGTCGGTTCGATACCGGGTAAAAAGAGTTATTGGGCGCCGTCGGTAATAGAATTGGACGGAAAATATTACATGTACGTTTCCTGTATGCCCGAAAACGCAGACGATACGCACGAACAGGCGATGCACGTGCTGGTGTCCGATTCGCCCGAAGGTCCGTTCGAAAATGCTCGCAGAATACTCGATCCGTTTTCCATCGATTCGCATATAGTTAAAAACGACGCCGGTTTGTTTTTGTTCTATTCGATGAACGATTACGATTCGAAAATGGGCGGAACGTATATCGTTGTAGACAAAATGCTCGATCCGTTTACTCCGGCGGGCAATCCCGTTCCCGTTATACGTGCTACGCTCGAAGAGGAATTGTGGCAGAAAAAACGTTTTTCGCCCGATAAAGATTGGTATACGATAGAAGGCGCTTTTTATTTCAGAAAGGGAGATTGGCATTACGTGCTTTATAGCGGAAATTGTTTTGAAAATATTTATTATTTCGTCGGGTACGCGTACGCTCATACTTCCGAAAACGACCTTACCAAGATTAAATTCCAAAAATATCCTTCCGACGACGTGTATCGTCCTTTGCTTTCCAAAAACGAGTTCGAAGAAGGCACCGGACATAACAGCGTCATCGAGCATGACGGGCAGTTTTATGCCGTTTATCACGGAAGAGATTGGCAGAATACCGACGAAGGCTATACCGAACGCCGTTCCGCGCGCATATGTAAGCTGAATGTTTGCGACGAAACTATTACGGCTGAAAGATATGAAGACAAAATATAACATAAATCCGAACGAACGTTTTGACGTGGTATTAGACAGGGACGAAAAAGTAATAGAGGCTTTTCGACCCGATAAACGCAGATTTATTTATTCCGCGTTGATGACGTATTTTATTATAGCGTTGCTTATCGTAATATGTGCGTCTCTCGCGATTGCGTTTTTGCCCGACGGAGCGCCTCGTCCGGACATCGTTTATTATCTTATCCCGGTCGGAGTCGCTGCGTTAGGTTTCGTGGTTACGCTTGTTTTGGTGCTGTATTGGTACAGAAACGTATTTTATTGTTACACCAATCAAAGAATAATAATCAGGTGTGGGCTTTTCGGAGTGTATTATCGTTGTCTTGACCTTAAAACGATAGGCGCGATAGATGTCAGCGTTAACCTTTGGGATAAATTATTCGGTCGAAAAACAGGTTCAATCAGATTCGGAAGTTTGGCGAGTCCTATGGTTCCCAATAGCGGAATATACGCATTCGAACACATATCGAACCCTTATGATACGTATAAGAAAATAAAGGATATTATCGATCTTTCCAAGCAGATTTGAATTATATTTTGCGGTATCTATATTCTTTTTATATTAAACAGATTGTAAATTAATTTAAAAACAAATACACAACACTTGACAATTAAAGGCATATATGCTATACTGTCTTTAAGTCGTTGATATAATGACGATGTAAAACATATAAGAAAAGGTGTACTATGAACAAGCTACAAGAGAGATTAAAAGAACTTAGAAAAATCATGAAAGTTACACAGCGCAACGTTGCCGACGAGTTGGGCGTTACGCAGGTCACTTATTGCCATTGGGAAAACGGGCAAACTCAACCCGATATCGAAAATATCATTAAGCTGTGCAAGTTTTTCTCGGTAACCGCAGATTATCTTTTGGGTATCAGCGATTTTTAATCGAAATCGCTAAGATAGTCGAAGTTTAGTTTCAGGATTTGCGATCCTGAAATAGGTGTCTTCCAACGTTGTTTGTTTCACGGGGGGGGGGTGCTTATTTAGTTGTTTTTTATCGAAAAATGAAAAAAACAATCGATTTTGTTAAGAGTCGGTTGTTTTTTTATTGTTTTCGTAAAACCGCGCGTCGAAGCCAATTTGACGATAGTATATCCTGAATAAAAGTTGTCGATTGAAATGCGTCGGATTTTATACGTGAAATAAAATTTTTACATAAAGCAAATCGAGTCTAAATAAGCCTCTTGCTATTTTTTGTTTACGAACAGTTTATTGAAAATATAAGCCGTTGACTTTCCGAAAACCTACAGAATCTATGTTATTCCGTAGCATGAGACCGGGTTAAAATAAAACATTTTCATAAAAATTCTTGTAAACGAAAATTGAAAGCCGAGTTTTTATATATGTTTTATAAATGCCGATATTGTTTTCGGCTATGGTTTATGAAACCATTTCTCTGTTTTTAAGAGCATAGCTAAGCCCAGATAAAGCGAACGGGACGCATGCGCTTACGGCATCGCATGCAAAAAACATTGCCGAATAATACGGGCTTGCGTATGCCTGTGGGGAGTAAATGCTACCGTCGGATTGGTTGTGTTCGATAAGTATCCGAGCTTTATCGTGAAATCCGTAAATGTTTTAAGGTAATCGATTTAGGGTTCGTATTCGTCTGTTAGTTCTATGTTTTTTATGCAGTTGTACGCACTTGTCCAACCGTATTCGCGTTTTGTTTGTCCTAAATGAACGGCTATCGATTGCTCTTGGGCGCATTTGAAGAATATTTGCATGGCAATATTTTTTTGTTTTTGGTATCTGTTGCTGTAACAGCTTGTTTTGTCTGCGAAAATCAGTATTTAGTAACGAAGCGTTTTTTCGTCGGGCGATTCGAGTTTATTTTGCTTTAATGCGTGATTTTTAACGAATGTGCTTTGTAAAATCAAAATTCTTTCGAAAGGTGTTAATTAAAAAAAGAATTGTTGCGATTGTCGGTCGTTAAACGAATATCGTCGGGCATGAAATTATTTTGCAGTTTCCGCGCGGAATATTTTCATCCGGTAGAGAATCGCAAACCATATAATCGATTTCTTTTAATTTGCAAACAGAAAAAGAAGAAGTTTTATTAAATTTCGTGCTGTCGCATAAAAAGACTGTTTTTGACGAATTTTCCATCATATGCCGTCTTAAAGCGTTTTCCGCGTCGAGAATATCTCGGATAACGCCTTTTTCGTCAATGGTTTGAGCCGAAAAAAAACATAGATCGGCATGAATGTTTTTTATTGTTTCTTCCGCGATATCGCCCACGAGAGCCGCCGGATTTTCTTCCGATATTTTTCCTCCGGTAGAATATGCGCCGCTTATTTTGTGTTGTGCCAATAAAGACAGCGTGTCGATGCCGTTTGTAACGACTCGAAGATTTTCGAATTGATCGAGGTAGTGAGCGATAAAATATGCCGACGATGAACCGTCGAGAAATATGACGTCACCGTTTTTTATGAGTTTAACGGCTTCGAGAGCTATTCTTTTTTTCTGTAAACCGTTTTGATGTTTTCGAAACGTAAAACTTTGTACAAAGTTGTTTTCGGAATTGATTTTAACGCTTCCGTGCGTTCGTTTTACAAGTCCTTTGCATTCGAGGTCGCTTAGTCTTCGACGTATCGTGGACGGGCTGACGAACAATTGTTTTGCCAAAAAATCCGGAGAAGTTTCTTCGGTTTTTGCAAGAAATTCCAATATTTGACCGTTTAGATTTTTTTCACTCATTTTTATTGCTCATATAGGTCAAAATAATCATCATATTCTGACCGAATAATCTATTTTGTGCATTTATTAATTATTACTTTCAAATATTTTGCATATATGCACTTTTATAGTATAATACCGACGTTTGGCAAAAGTCAAGCAAAAGGAGGCAGTAGGAATGCAAACTTTGTTTATTCAGATGATAGGAGTAGTCGGTGCGGTTTTGGGTATTGTGTCTTATCAAAGTAACAAACATAGGACTATTATGATTCTAAAAACCGCAAGCGAGACTGTTTTTGCGTTGCAATTTATTTTGCTTGGAGCATATACCGGTGTAGCTCTTAATGTTTTGGGCAGTGTCAGAAATATTACTTTTGCGTATCTTGTCAAAAAGGGTAAATCTACAAAACCGTGGATAGTCTTCTTTTCGCTGGCGGTAATCGTTGCCGGAGTTCTGACTTGGGCAGGCCCGATAAGTTTGCTTGCGATAACGGGTAAATTGGCAACCACTTTGGCACACGGAATGAAGAATGCTTCGAAAGTGCGTTTTCTTACTTTACCTTCGTGTGTTTGTTGGGGAATTTATGACGCTTTGAATAAATCCTATGCGGGTATAGCAACCGAATTATTCAGCGTATGTTCTATAATAATTGCCGAAATACGCATTCGCTTAAACGATAAAAAACAGAAACAAAACGTCGAAGACTGTATTGTTGTCTAAAAGAACAGTAAAACCAACGAATTTTTTTTCGTTGGTTTTTTTGTTGAATTTATTTGAAAATATATTCTCGCATTAAAGATATTTATTTGAAACGGATTGTATTTCGCGATTTACTATGTAATGTGCTGAATATTAAAACGGCAACTATAGAATTATTTATCGGATAATATTTTTTATTTGATTATGTTTTGAAGTCTGTGCCGTCTGCAAAATCTTTTTTCGAGCATTGCAAAACTCGGTTGAGTTATGTCGGGCTGTAAAGTTTCGGTAAGAAAGGCGAGCTTTGCGATTTCTTCCAATGCGGCTGCGTTAGTAAGCGCTTCGTCAGCGTCGTGTCCGAATACGAAAGCGCCGTGAGAACGAACCAACACCGCCGGCATAAGGTCGGGAGTAAGCGTACTCATTTCTTCTATTATCGCTTTGCCGATGTTGCGTTCGTAATCCGTTTCGATATCGTAATCCGACAAAGAACGTACGCACGGAATATCTCCGCTGAAAAAATCCGCGTGCAGCGCGCCGTAAAAAGGAATATCTCGTCCGGCTTGCGCGAATGCGGTGGCGTATGTCGACCGCGTAAGAACTATCACGTCTAAATCGGCGTAATATTTATAGAGTTCCAAATGAGCGGATAAATCTTCGGTCGGCGCACCGTCGCCTTCTACGCATTCGCCCATAAGATCGACCACGAGCATGTCGTCATAAGTCAGATGTTTGCAAGGCGTTTTAGAGGGACGCGAGACGACTAATCCGCTTTCTCTGTCAATTGCGCTGATGTTTCCGAATCCGAAAGAATCGAGTCCTGACGTTTCGAGTTTTCTGATGGCTGTAAGCGTTTTGATTTTTAGTTCTTCCAACATGGCGCGAAGTCTCCGAAATTAATTACTATTCAAATTATAATGATAAAACAAAGTATTGTCAAGATAATAAGTGTATTTTGAGCGCTTATGCTTGACAATTTTAATTTTGTTTAGTAGACTTTTATTGTTTTATGTTATTCGGAGGCCTTAATAATGATAGATACTGTTATTTTCGATATGGACGGAACTACGCTCGACACTCTTTGCGATTTGCATATTGCGGTCAATTACGCGTTGGAACGATGCGGTTGCGAGCAAGTGCCTTTCGAACAAGTTCGTAAATCCGTCGGAAACGGAGTGGGTAAGCTTATCGAAAGATGTTTGCCGAAAGGAAAAGAAGAACTGTTCGATGACTGTCTTGCGATATTTAAGGAAAAATACGAATCGTGCAAAGACGATCATACCGCTCCTTATGCGGGCGCGGCGGAAGCTTTGCGTAAATTGAAAGAAAAGGGAATAAAAACGGCGATAGTTTCCAATAAAATGGAAGAAGCGGTTAAGCAGCTGTGCGACAAATGGTTCCGCGGGCTTGTAGACTGCGCGGTCGGCGACGACGGCAAACGTCCGCTAAAACCGGATCCGACGCCCGTTTGGTTTGCTCTCGAACAATTGGGTTCGACCAAAGATTCGTCCGTTTACGTGGGAGATATGGAATACGACGTAATGACTGCTCGAAACAGCGGTTTGAGATTTTTGGGAGCCGGTTGGGGTTTCAGAGGAAAAGATTTCCTGCTTTCGTACGGCGAAACGGCGGTTTTTGACGATTTCGCCGAGATTGTAAAGTATGTCGAAACTGAAAATTTAGTGTAAAAGGCGATTTTTCGTTTTTTTTGGTTGCGATAACCAATCAAGTATGATATAATTACGTGGTTATGAAAAATTCTTCGACCTTGGAAAAAGAAAACAAAATATTAAAGATTGTCGATATAGTCGTTTTTGCGATAGTTTTAGCGTGTTTCCTTTTTTGTTTGGTATTTTCGATTGTAGGCGTTATAGTCGGATTCGAATCGCCAATAAACGGATACGGCGCGTACACTTTGCTTGATATTGCCGAAAGAGCCGGGGTGCTTGTGATTACGATAATCCCGTTCGTTTTGCGAAAATGTCGAGTAGTCATTCCCAGATCGGCAACGACTCTGTTTTATCTCTTTTTGTTGCTGACCGCTTTCGGCGGTACGTTCATGGGATTGTATATCAATACCGATTGGTGGGACAAATTCAATCATACGCTTAGCGGCGTTTTATTGGGCATGGCCGGGTTGTTCTTTCTGAACGCGTTGACTAAGCACAGCGACAGAGTAAGTTCGTTCGGCACGTTTGTGTATGTTTTCGCTTTTGCGCTCATGTGCGGTACCGTTTGGGAAATATACGAATTTACGTGCGACGGAATTTTGGGCTCTAATATGCAAAAATTCAGAAACGATCATACTCTCGTCGAATATGTGGGAAGAACGGCTTTGTGCGACACTATGGGCGATATTATAGTAGACGCCGTGGGCGGTGCGATTACCGGTATAGCGAGCGCGATAGCAGTCGGTCGTAACAGAGATTTTTTGAGAATTTTCACAATCGGCATAGCAGACAAAAAAGACGATTCGGTTAAAGATATCGTCGATGCGGAAGTTGCGGTAACCGTCGACGAAGCCGTTCTTTTCGAAAAAGAAGCGGTTAACTCGGACGAATTGAAAAACGGATAAATATTTTTTGTCGTAAAGTATTGAAATTTCAGCCCGGATATGCTACAATTAAGTATATTCGGGTTGTTTTGAAAATCCGTCGGCAAGGAGGCATATATGAACATTGTAAAAAAGAGGAGCGCGTTGCTTGCAATTATTGTTATCGTTATAACGCTTATCGTTTTGTCGAGCGCGCCTTTGTCTGCGTCTGCGGACGACAGAATTCGTGTGGAAAAACCGACGTTGGACGTTGAACTCGTATATACCGGAGAAGCGCAAACGGTATCTTTGCCGAACAGCGAATATTATACTTCTGCGGCGGTCAGTCGCGTAAACGCGGGAACTTATTTTGTTACGGTATCGCTGAAAGATAAAAACAAATACGTTTGGTCGGACGGCACGATCGGCGATTTGAAATTGGAATTCCAAATAAAACAGGCTACGTTCGATCAAAGTTTATTAATTTATCCGGATCAAACGGTAGTGTACGACGGCAAAGAACACCTTATCGACATAGAGGGTTTGCCTAAAACCGCGCACGTCGTTTTTAATACGCATAAAAGCGAACCGGGAATTTATAATTGCAAGGCGGAAATAGATCTTGGAGCGAATTATGTCAACAGATACATTACGCTCGAGGGAGCTACGCTTACTATTCTCGCTACCGAAATACAGGATAACGTAGGTCGTTTCGTTATTCGCGAAGGCGTTAGCCCGAACGTAAAACTCGATTTGCATATAAATGAAAATAAAACGAATTTTTCTTCGTTTATCGGAGCGGGAGAGGAATTGTACATCGCATGCGCGCCCGAACTTACTCTTGACGGAGAGCGTTTTAATACCGAAGACGGAAAGTATGAATATAAAATTTTCGTACCTTCGCGAGAAGTCAAAATCAAAGTGCTTGTGAGCGAAGACGGAAAGGTGAAAGAGGTCCCCTATGTTAATAACGGACGCATGGTAACGTTCGAGGTTCGCAATATCGACGAATTTGCGATCGTATATTCCGGATTGTCCGATTCCGGTTCGCCGTCGATGTTGTGGCTGGAAATATTGTTGGGCGTTATAGTTGTGGGAGAGGCGATTACGATCGTTCTACAGGCGTCTAAACTCAAAAAACTTAAATAAAAAATTACGTCCCGAACGCAAGTTAAACGTTCGGGGCGTTTTATAAGGAGAGAGTATGAAAAACGCGTTATTTATCGCAGAAACATTCTTTAACTCTTCCGAGCGAAATATTGTCTTCCCGTCTGTTTTGTAATTCGAAAACGGGATTTTTCTCTTTTTCAACGCGATAATCTTTGCCGTGCGTTTCTATATAATCGGAAATTACGCAATGCGACGCGACTTTATTTGGCGAATGATTGAGGATATTCTGTATAACGAAAAATTTCGCGGTGTCCGGAACGGAACATATATCTTCGTAATCTTCCATGCTTGCGGTCAAAGTAACCGTGTTTTTAAGCACGTTGCGAATATAATCTATTTGTGGAGAGAAACGTATGGGTTCGGGAAAAGAGCCGTCGGGAATAACTTGTCGCCAATCTTTCTTTTCGATTGCATATAACAAATCTTTTGCCGTATGCAAATGAATTATTTCCTGACGGAGGTGATTTTCCCATATGTTTTTTATATACGGATCCGTTTCGTCCGTCCATGCCGAATAATAAAGATAACATTCTCCGTATTCGTGCATGAGCCAATTTTCAAGAGGAGTGCAGTTTACGTCTATAAGCGAACCGTATTGAGTGACGTGCTGTTCTTCTATCATTCCTATTTCCTGGAACAGTCTTCTGCCTAAATCGGACGTGTAAAACGCTGCTTGATTCATATAATAGTTCATCGTTTGTTGCTCTGCCGCAGTGATTATCGAAACGTCGAGTTTGGTAATCGGATCCGCAGTTTTGAAATCGGTATAACGTTTTACGTCGTCGAACGGATATCTGTGTTCCGAAATCGTCGGGCGACCGGGAGTTACTTCGGTATAGCCTTTTACCAATGTCGCGCTCTTTATTCCGTGTTCCATATCCAGAAGATCGGAATATCGGTATAGATGATCGAAATCTTCTAACAATGCGAAGTCGAGGGCTTGCTTGACGTATCTATTCGGTTCTCTCGACGCCATGATTGCAGTAAGATCTACGGCGAGTTGTTCGTACGCTATGGTCGTTTCGAGAACGCTTTCGTCTAACGGTTTAAGGCAAGAGATGCGTTTTTGTTGCTGTTGTTCGGATTTTCTGATGAGCGCGAGCTGTCGTCTTACGTCGTTGTTGTTACATTCTCTGAAAAAACGGTGTAAAAACCAAACGGCTTCGTATTCTGCTCCGTTTAATAAAATACAGCGAACTTTCGTATAAGGATCGGTAGCGTTTTTGTCGTATGCTTTCGGGTACATTTTTTCCCAATCCATAAACATACTGTCGATTTTGTCGGGTTTTTCGTCGAACGGATTAAAATTCATAAAAAATCTCCTTGAAGTTTTATGATTCGATTATATCCCGATTTGGAAATTTTTAAACGGACGATTTCGGCTTTTTGACGTTTTATTTGCGAAAGAACGGTGAAATCGCAATTAATTTCGATTTTAGCATTGACAGAGAATAAAAAGTATAGTAAAATATATACGGGTATTATTGTACCTTTTGAAAATTACGACGGAGGAGCGGGAATGTTAAACTTTATTGCTGTAATTTTGCCGTTTTTATTTGCGACGTCCAGTTTGGAAATCGGAGTGTTGGTCACTGAAGGAATAGCGGTGATAGGCGCAGGCGTCGCTATAGGTGTTCTCGACCATAAAATCAGAAAAAAGTCCGAATCGGACGTTAGTGCGGATTCTGCCGTTGACGAGGAAGAAACCATTGCCGTTTCGGATGCCGATAAGCCGGAAATATCGTCGGAAGAAGTAGTTGAATCCGGCGAACAGATTGAAAATTACGATAAAAATTCTTCGGAAAGTTACGACGTCGAGAAAGAAATCGATGAAATCGGAACAAAAACCGATACAGAGAACGAATCGGATATGCAAACCGAATTCGAATCTGATGAGAATTGTGAAACGGAAACCGAAACGGTAGAGGAGAAAGCGGTCGTCGACGAAAAAATCGATGAAACGGAGTCCGAAACCGTTTATGCGGATCGGGAAGAAACAATCGTAGCAGAAGAAAAAGAAGTTTTGTCAGATAGCGAATTGTTGCAAGCTTATCAAAAAGAAATGCTTTCCGAAGATCGGTCCGAGTCTGCAATTGTTGATTCGATCGAAGACGATTCGTTCGGTTCAGACGCGTCCGAGCTTAAGGCGTTCGTTGCCGCTTGTTCGGCAGCGAAGTCCGACGAGAAAACGGAACAATTCGAAGAGGCCGTTTCGTCTTCTTTCGATTTGTACGAAAAAACGGAGAGAACGGACGAAAACAATGCGGAATCTTTTTCTAAGTACGGTTCGAACGAAACGAACGAATTAAAACGTCACATTCGCGAAAGCATGGCTGCGTCGAGAATGGCGGCTCAAAACGTAGAAAAATACGATTGGAACAGAATAAAAGAGTATAATACGGCGATAATGCCGATAGCGACTTTCGGTAAATCGGACGAAGAAGACGACGGAGACGACGACAAACCTGGCGGGGCTCGCTTAGCGGACGATATCATTTTTTCGAACGGAACGGACGTTATGGCTATTCGTTACCGAAAGAGTTTTAAAGCTAAGCTTATACAATCCGACGATATCGTAAAAGATTATTATCTTATCGTCAGAGCGGCATTGTTCCGTTACAAAAAAATAAGGCGTCGGGAATGTTTTTCGCGTGAAAACTATTACGTCGGAAGAATTAACGTAGCTAAACTTGCTATACGCGGAAAGACTTTAGTCTTGTATCTTGCTTTGAATCCCGAAGAATTTGTCGGAAAAAAGTACCGTTTCAAGGATCTTTCCGACAAGAAAAGATATTCCAAAACTCCTTTTATGGTAAGAATTACGTCTACGCGCGCCGCTCGTTGGGCTTGCGAATTAATCGATTCGATGCTTAACGATAATATTTATCACGACGATTACCAACCGGATCATTCTACGATACCTTTCGAACGTACGAGCGCGTTGTTGAAAAAAGGATTGATTCGCGCATTTACTCCGGACGGAAAAATCGAGCTTACGGAATATATTTTGACGCAACTGGAAAGCGTGGACGGAAGCGGAAGAAACGTTTCGGTCTACAAGCAGAGCTTTGCAGCTAAAATTATTCGCGCGGATAAGACTTTACAGAATTATTATTCTGAAATTAAAAACGAATTGCTTTCTTATAAGAAAGTCAAAGAGCGTTCGAGCTGGAATGCCGAAAGTTTTTACGTCGGTCGTACGACGAAAGCCAAACTCACGTTGAGAGGAAAAACGCTTACGTTGTTTCTTGCTCTCGATCCGAAAGATTATGTCGGAACGAAATATCATGCGCGTGATTTTTCGCATAGAAAAAAATATGCGGCGACGCCGGTCGCGGTTAAAATTAAATCCGGCAGAGGGTTAAAATTCGCTTGCGAACTCGTTTCGTTTGTTTTTGCGGATCATCCGAAGACAGAATCGGCTAAAGTGGATTATACTTCCGATTTCAAAGATACGGGCGCGTTATTGAGAGAAGGTTTGGTGAAAAAAATTAAATAAACGCTGCTTACGACGCATGATTAACCTCGTGCGTCGCTTTTTTATGGAAATAAATGATATAAATAACGCAAGATTGCAGAAAAAATTATGCTATCGCAATGCAAGTAAAAGAGAAATATGCTTCGTATGACGTCGATGAGTTCTCTTTGATTTTTGAATAAAAAAGTGATTAAAATTTCATGAGAAATTTTCGAAGAACAATGCTGCCTTTGGTATGAATAACGAAAACGGAGCGATATAATGTTAGGTCTATGCGTCGCGTGAATAATTTAGGCCCGATGTTTTTTGTTGTCGAATCACTCGGAAGTTATTGCCGTTTCGTCGCTAAAAATTTTGTTTTTTCGCAGTGGGCTTTCTGTTGCGCAACTGCCGTTTTAGTGTTATAATTATAAAGCCGAGAGCGGAGGTGTGATATGAAATTTAGCGGATTCCAAAAAATGACATTACTCGATTATCCCGGAAAAGTAGCGTGTACTTTATTTACGGGCGGATGCAATATGCGTTGTCCTTTTTGTCATAACGCGTCTATCGTATTGAATTCGAATTCCGAAGAAGTTTATCAAGACAGCGAGATTCTAGATTATCTGAGAAAAAGGCGAGGATTGCTGGACGGCGTTTGCATTACTGGCGGAGAACCTCTTTTGCACGGCGAATTAAAGGATTTTATTATAAAAGTTAAAAATCTCGGTTTTGCGGTCAAACTCGATACCAACGGGACTTTTCCCGAAAGGTTGAAAGAATTGGTTTCGGACGGATTGATCGATTATGTGGCAATGGATATAAAAAATTGCAAAGAAAAGTATGCTCTTACCGTCGGGATAAATGGATTCGATATTAAAAACGTTGAGGAATCGGTGGATTTTCTTTTGAAAAATCATACGAATTACGAATTTCGAACGACGGTCGTAAAGCAGTTTCACGAACTTGAAGACATAGAGCGTCTGGCACAATGGATAGCCGGTGCCGAGCGTTATTTTTTACAGGGATTCGTGGACAGCGGCAATCTTATCGGGGGCGTCGAATTGGATGCCGTAGATAAAGATACTTTAATAATTATGAAAGAAAACGCTTCGAAATATTTAAGTTCGGTGCAAATAAGAGGCGTTTAGATAATTTATGTAATAAAATGCTTTTGTCGTAAAAATATTTTAAAACCACAATATTTAGTGGTTTGTTTTCTTGACAAGCCACTAAATAAGTGATATACTAATACTCGCTTCGATAAGAGGAAAACCAAACGGCGCATTCCGCGCTAAATCAAAATAACATACGGAGGATCTGTAAATGTATACTGTAATAAAAAGAGACGGAAAAGAAGTCGCTTTCGATTTGAATAAGATTAAAGCCGCTATAACCATGGCTTTCGAGGCTTGCGAAAAGAATTTTCACCCCGACATAATAGATTTTCTTGTTCTTAAAGTTACGGCCGAATTCGAAAACAAAATAGTCGACGATAAAATATCCGTCGAAAAAATACAGGACAGTGTGGAGTCGGTGTTGATTAAAGCCGGTTACGACGAAGTCGCAAAAGCTTATATTTTATATAGAAAGCAAAGAGAAAAGGTAAGAAACATAAGCACTACCGTGCTTGATTATAAGGAAATAGTAGACAATTATCTTAAAATCAACGATTGGAGAGTTAAAGAAAATTCTACGGTAACTTATTCTGTCGGAGGTCTTATACTCAGCAACTCTGGCGCAATCACCGCTAATTATTGGCTCAGTGAAGTTTACGACGAAGAAATCGGAAACGCGCACAGAAACGCGGATATTCATCTTCATGATTTGTCGATGCTTACCGGTTATTGCGCGGGCTGGTCGCTCAGACAATTGATTAAGGAAGGCTTGGGTGGCGTAAGCGGAAAAATTACTTCCGCTCCGGCAGCGCATTTGGCTACTCTTTGCAATCAGATGGTCAACTTTTTAGGCATAATGCAGAACGAGTGGGCGGGCGCGCAGGCGTTTTCTTCTTTTGACACCTATCTTGCTCCGTTTGTCAAAGTAGACAATCTCAGCTACGAGCAAGTAAAAAAATGTATCGAATCCTTTATTTACGGCGTCAATACTCCCAGTCGTTGGGGAACGCAAGCTCCGTTTTCGAACATTACGCTCGATTGGGTAGTTCCCGCGGATCTTGCCGAGCTTAATTGCATCATAGGCGGCAAAGAAGTGGATTTCAAATATAAAGATTGCCAAAAAGAAATGGATATGGTAAACAAGGCGTTTATCGAAATCATGATAGAGGGCGACGCCAACGGCAGAGGCTTCCAATACCCTATTCCGACGTATTCTATTACGAAGTCGTTCGATTGGTCCGAAACGGAAAACAATCGTTTGTTGTTCGAAATGACGTCCAAATACGGCACTCCTTATTTCTCCAATTACATTAACAGCGACATGGAGCCGAGCGATGTTCGCAGTATGTGTTGCAGATTGCGTCTCGATCTTAGAGAACTGCGTAAAAAATCGGGCGGATTTTTCGGTAGCGGAGAGAGCACTGGTTCGGTCGGCGTCGTTACTATCAATATTCCCAGAATAGCGTATCTTGCTGCGGATAAAGAAGATTTTTATAAGCGTCTTGACAAAATGATGGATATTTCGGCGAGATCGCTTAAAATAAAAAGAACCGTAATTACAAAACTTCTCGACAACGGTTTGTATCCGTATACGAAAAGATATCTCGGTTCGTTTGAAAATCATTTCTCGACAATCGGTCTTGTAGGAATGAACGAAGCGTGCATGAACGCTAAGTGGATAAAAAAAGATTTGACGAACAAGGAAGCTCAGGATTTTACGGTAGAAGTGCTTAATCACATGCGCGAAAGATTGTCCGATTATCAGGAAATGTACGGCGATTTGTACAACCTCGAAGCTACTCCCGCGGAATCGACTGCATATCGTCTCGCGCGTCACGATCTCAAGCGTTATCCCGACATTATAACGGCGGCTCAAAAAGAAGGAGACGCCCCCTATTATACGAACAGCTCGCATTTACCCGTTTGGTATACCGAAGACGTATTTTCCGCACTCGACATTCAGGATAAGTTACAGACGCTTTATACTTCCGGAACGGTATTCCATGCTTTCCTCGGAGAGAGATTACCCGATTGGAAAGCCGCTGCGAATTTGGTCAGAAAGATTGCCGAAAATTACAGTTTGCCGTATTATACGATTTCTCCTACCTATTCGGTATGTAAAAATCACGGTTACATATCGGGCGAACACTTTACGTGTCCGCATTGCGGCGAAGCTGCCGAGGTATATAGCAGAATAACCGGATATTACCGCCCCGTTCAGAATTGGAACGACGGTAAAACGCAGGAATATAACGATCGAAAAGCGTACAAGATGGAAAACTCCGTTCTTACTCATCAGGGAGTATTGACGGAAGAACAATGTTCGGACGCTTGCGTAGAAGAGCAATGTTCGGACGGAATGTTTTTGTTCGCGACCGCTACATGTCCGAATTGCAAAATAGCTTGTTCTTTTCTTGATAAAGCCGGAGTGAAGTATGAAAAAGTTTATGCCGACGATAATCCCGAAGCGGCGAAAGAATTCGGCGTAAAACAAGCTCCGACGCTAGTAATCGTTAAAAACGGCGAAGTTTCCAAATATACAGGCGTTTCGGATATTAAGAAATATTTGGGCGCGTAAACGGGTAACGATATGTACGATATTATAGTTGTCGGCGGTGGTCCTGCGGGATTAACCGCCGCTCTGTATGCATGCAGAGCAAATAAAAAAGTTTTGATAATAGAAAAATCAACGTTCGGCGGACAAATTACTTTTTCGCCCAAAGTGGAAAATATTCCCGGTTTTAACGAGTTGTCGGGAAACGAATTTGCCGAAAAGTTGGTGGAGCAGGCGATTTATCAGGGCGCCGAATTCGAAATGGCGGAGGTTTTCGGCGTTCGCGACGGAGAAATTAAAACCGTGGTTACCGACAACGGAGAATTTTCCGCGAAAGCCGTAATTATAGCTACGGGGGCAAAGCATCGTTTGTTGGGTTTGAAAAACGAAGAAAAATTCATCGGTAACGGAATTTCGTTTTGCGCGGTTTGCGACGGCGCTTTTTTTAAGAATAAAGTCGTCGCTGTGGTCGGCGGAGGTAATTCCGCGTTGCAGGAAGCCGTTCTGTTATCCGATTTAGCATCTAAAGTTTACGTCGTTCAGAATTTGCCCTATTTGACGGGTGAAAAAGCGTTACAGAAACAATTATCGGAAAAAAACAACGTGGAGATTGTTTTATCGTCCGTCGTGGTCGGTTATGTAGGCGATGACGAGTTGACCGGAATAAGTATTTCCGAAAACGGCGTTTCTCGAGAAATACCTCTCGACGGATTGTTTTTGGCTGTGGGGTTGGTGCCGCAAAACGAAAATTTCTCAAACGTAATTAAATTGGACGAGCGCGGTTATGCCGATTCGGACGAAAGTTGCCTCTCGGCGTCAAAAGGAATATTCGTTGCCGGAGATTGTCGCAAAAAGCGTATACGTCAGGTTACTACGGCGGCTTCTGACGGAGCGGTCGCCGCTCTTGCCGCTTGCGACTATATAGACGCTTTATAATCCGAGTAAAAATTATTCGAATTTGAGCGACAAGAGAAAAATAATACGATAATAAATCGATAATTTATTTATTTGTCCGATTATGCGACGAAAGGAGTTTTTTTTAGAAATGGAAACGATTATAAACGCTTGGTTGTCCGTTTGGCTTTACGTAATGTTAGGTATAGGAATTTTTCTTGCAGTAAAAGTTTGGAAAAATCGTAAAACATGGGATACTGTCAATATTCTTTGTACGCTTGCCGTAATAGTTTTGGTTCTTCACGTTATAGAAGAATGGGTGTTGCCGGGCGGATTGCATTATTCGTATAATTTCAGTCACGGCTCGACCGATCTCGCGAGATATCCGATGAACAGATTGACGGATATGATTACTAATTTCGGAGGAGTGTTGCTCGGTTGTGTTGTTCTTAAATTTTGGGGTTTTCGTAAGCCCGCGGGCGTTGCGGTAATGCTGTTTTCTGCTTTTGAGGTGGTCATACATATAGTAATCGGCATAAATTCTTTAAATACGTTCGGTAAGTACGGAATGCAAATTCTTTATTCTCCGGGACTTGTAACTTCTTTATTCGGTTTTTTGCCCGTATCGGTCGGGTTGGCGATTCATTTGTTTAAGAAAACCAACCGAGCAACCGTCAAACAATGGATTATGGCTGTTGTCGCAATGTTCGGTTTTTGTTTTTTGCTTATTAATTTACCGGAAATGGTTTTCGGTTCCGAAAAAAGTCCTTATGTATTTACCGATCGAGGATATTATGAACGATTTGCTGAAGAATTCGAAAAAGACAATGGTTTTGAGTACGGCGACGAAAATATTGCCGACGAGACGAAAGAGTAAAAATAAATATGTTTATAAAAAGACGATTCGATTTGTATTTATCGGTCGTTTTTTGTTTATCGATAAACGATTGTTTTTGCTCTCTTAAAATCGACGGAAAAGCTCGATCGTTGCGAATGATTTTCAAAGCGTTTGCATTAAGAAAAAATATGCCGCAATTCGATTGACTATTTTCGAAAAAACTGTTATAATAAGCATTGTTAAGCTTTTAAGTCGATCCGAGAGGTTGACAAGGTTTGCGTACTTACGTTACAAGTCGTTTATCGTAAAATTTTGTCGTCTTCGGGCAATGCTTTTTAAGTCGATCGACGCGAATACGAGCGTCGTTAAAAGGAGATTTTTTATGGAAATCAAGACGAACGGAATTATTACGGGTACGAAAAAAGTCGGCGTAAATTTGTCGTCTTTTGTAAACGGTTTTT
>CAZQAC010000008.1:0-37187 GCA_964591125.1 uncultured Lachnospiraceae bacterium | reverse complement strand
TATAATTTAAGCGGCAAAATTTTCGGAGGAGAAAAACATGGACGTAATAATTAGAGATATGGGAAGTAAAGATAAAGCAGCCGTTATCGAAATGATGAGGGTTTTTTATTCGACGGATGCGGTTTTCAGTAACGGTTCGGAGGAAATATTCGAGGCGGATACGGATAATTGCATTAACGGTAACCCGTATGTAGAGGGTTATGTCTTCGAAAAGGACGGCGTCGTTTGCGGATACGGAATGTTGGCAAAAAGTTTCTCTACCGAATTCGGAAAACAATGTATTTGGATCGAAGATTTGTATATAAAAGACGAATATCGGGGTTCGGGAATAGGCAGTCGTTTTCTTAAATCGGTTGAAGAGAAATATCCGAATTCTTTATTGAGATTGGAAGTCGAAGCCGAAAATAAACGGGCTGTAAGCGTTTATGAGAAATGCGGATATGACGTGTTGCCGTATATGGAAATGAAAAAGAAACTGAATTAATCGACGCGAACGTTTCGGATAACTAAAAAACGAATGTTTTATAAACGGTGGGAAACGTTTGCGCTTTTGGTCGTAAAAATAGCGGCGTTTGACGCGAGTTAAATGCGATAATAAATCGAATAAATAAAGTTTGACGGAGGCTTAAAATGAGTTATATTAAAAATGATTTTATGTTGGATAATAAATTTGCACTGAAATTGTACGAGAGCGCAAAAGAAATGCCTGTTTTCGATTATCATTGCCATTTGAGCGAGAAACAGATTCTCGAAAACAAGCCGTTTAAAGATTTGGCGGATATTTGGCTCGGCGGCGATCATTATAAATGGCGTATGATGAGATTTTACGGCGTGGACGAAGAATTGATAACCGGTAAAGCCGCTCCTATCGATAAATTTGCCGCGTATGTAGAGGCAGTGTCCAAAGCGTTCGGAAATCCTTTACAGCATTGGTCTCAGCTCGAACTAAAGGCGTTTTTCGGAATAGAAGAGGAGCTTCGTCCCGAAAACGTCATGACGATTTGGAACAAGGCGAATTCATTTATCGAGAGCAAAAAACTTACTCCGCTCGATTGTATTTTGAAATCGAACGTGAAATATTTGTTTACCACGAACGAAGTGTACGACGATCTTAAAACGTTCGAGGAAATTAAAAACAAAAATTTAGGAGTGGAAGTTTTACCTGCTTTTCGCGCGGACAAATTGATGGCTGTAGAAGCGGACGATTATAAAAGCGTTATAGCTAAATTAGCCGATTTGACGTTGCCGATTAAAAATTTGGACGATTTGGAAAAAGCGGTAAAACTCAGACTCTCGGAATTTAAAAAAGTCGGATGCCGCGCGGCGGACATAGCTACGGAAAAATGCTATACTCAGGTAGACAAAAAAGACTCCGAAGCGGTATTCGCAAAGGCGATTAAGGGTAAGCGAATAACAAAAGAGGAGAGTGAAGCTTTTCGCGGCTATATGACCGAATTTTTATTGGAATTGTACGCGAAAGAGGGAATAGTTGCCGAATATCATCTCGGAGCGATGCGAAACAATAACGGCGTTGCGTTTGAAAAAATCGGAGCTGACAGTGGATTCGATACGATAGGCGGCGGCGATTATATATACGAATTAAGTTGTCTTATGGATAGATTGAATCGGAAAAACGCGTTGCCGAAGATGATTTTATTCAATCTTAATCCTAATCGTAATGCGGAATTCATTGCTCTTTCCGGCTGTTTTTGCGACGGTACGGCGAAAGGAAAAATCAATTACGGCGCGGCATGGTGGTTCTTGGATAATAAACCCGGGATGGAAAAACATCTTACCGATTTGTGCGCGCTCGGACATATAGATTCTTTTTTGGGAATGTTGACCGACAGTCGCAGTTTTCTTTCTTATCCTCGTCACGATTATTTCCGTAGAATACTTTGCAATTTCTTCGGAAAAATGATGGACGACGGTTTAATGACCGATGACATAAAATTTGTTTCGCAAACGATTAGAAATATTTGCTTTAATAACGCAGAAGAATTTTTCGGAATGAAGACCGAATAACGTTGTTTGTTCCACTTTTTTTGAGAAAAACACAATAAGATTTTGTCGAAAATATATTTGAAATCTTGACAATTACGGAATTCCGTATTATAATTAAAACAGTTTTAGTACAATCAATCGAGGGGCGTTTTTGCACGGAATATGAATATATTTGACGCGATTCTCGATTGAAATTTAATTATATGACGGAGGAAGTATGAAAAGTAAATTGATGAGTTGTCTGCTTGCTTTGGTTTTGGTCGTGTGCGGAGGTGTTGCTTTGACGGCATGCTCGCCCGATTCGAACGAGCAAAAAGACGGACTTGTGGAAGTCGTTAAGTATAAGGTGACCTTTTATGACGATGACGGAGCGACGATAATAAGCGAAACCCAAGTGGAAAGCGGAGCGACTGCGGTTGCGGTTAATGCTGGAAAAGCCGGATACGATTTGGTTTGGAAGACCCAAAACGGGGAAACGGCGGATTTTACGAAAGCGATTGCCGCCGATACCGACTTTTACGCAACGTATGAAGCGAGAAAGGATACCGAATATAAGGTAGAACATTGGTTCGAAGACTTGAACGGAGAGTATAAGCTCGATGAAAGCAAGAGCGAATACAAAAAAGGAACGACAGATTCGAAAGTTGTAGCGAGCGTGATAACGGCGGAACATTTTTCGGTTGTCGAACATGACGACGCAAAAACTGAAGGCATTGTATCCGGGAACGGCGGTCTTGTCCTGAAGTTGTATTATGCACGCGAAAGGCTTAAAGTGAGTTTTGTAGCCGACGGAACGACAATAGACGAAAAAGAAGTCAGATACGGAAACTTCGTTCAAATTACCGAAAAAGAGGTTCCGACAAAGAATAAAACTAAAGAAAAAGAATACAGATTAAAACATTGGTCCGAAAGCGAAAACGGCGAAGCTTACGAGTTCGGAAAAGCGGCGGGAAGCGATATTACATTGTATGCCGTGTACGAAGAGATTTTAAGACGATATGCGGTTAGCGCAGATCTCGATAATCCGTTGTATTATTTTACATACGTGAACGGTGATGACATCGAATATTCGGATATTGAGGCGTTAAATTACGGTTATTCTTTATCGTTCTCGATAAATTTATACAGAGAATCGGTCGGAACGCCTGTGGTAAAAGCCGTTACTGTTGACGACGACGAAAATGAAAGCACAAGCGTTCTCGAAGCCGTTGACGACGTGTACGTGTTGCGCGTTGACGGAAAAACGGAGATTGTCGTAGAGGGAATATCCGCTCGCGTTTATAATCTTAAAATCAATGTTGCGGAATTGCATTACGATAAAGAATGGGCGAAACCGTACGGAAATTTGTCCGAAGTGTCGTTTGCGATTTCCGAACGCGGCAGTGAGGATGTCTTTACGGCAGATAATGCGATTTCGGAAGGCGCGGCAATATTGAAATTAAACGCCGGTAATTACGATATTTCGGCGTTCGTTTGGGAAAGTAACGACAAAAGAATTATTTCGGAATCGGTGTCTGTCGGACTCGGATATTCTAAAGCGGACGAAGACGGTAACGTTTATTCGGATTCGGTGATGATTCTTGCCGATAAAACGGTTATTACGAATTCGGAAGCGGTTTTGTGTGAGAACGGTTATATCGAAAACAAAGACGGAAAATCTTTTGTCGCAAAAATGGAACAATTGGTTCCGGGTACTTCGGATTTTGCCGTTACGGTCAGTTACGATCAGATTATGGATGATAAGGACGGAACGTTACATGGTGACGTCGCCTTGAACGATCCTTCGCTCGGATTTGTGTTTACCGGCAACAACGGATATTCGATAGATTTACCGATGTATGATTCCGGCGCTTTACGAGTATGGGAAAGTGGAGAAAAGAAAGCGGAATTTAGAAGCATAATAGCTTCTGCGGGTTCGCTTTTGGGTAAGCTCGAGTGGCCCGATTGCTATCGTCATGCGGAAGTAACCTATATTAAGGTTAACGGATATTTCTATATTACGCTCACTGCGGACGGAAAAGCGGGAATTATAAACACAAACGGAACTTTTGGAACTAGTTCGGCGAAAGATTATGAAAATTTTCTTTTGGCGTATATCGACATCGAGAACGGTGTTTTGTATGCGAATAAAGGTCTTGGATCGGGAACGGTAAACTATAACGTATTTGGCGAATATAAGTCGGACGCTTTAAAAAACGTGCTTTCGGATATATCCGGAGTATCGTTTGAATTGGCTTACGGTAACGGTTTGTGTTATGCAAGGACGAGCGGTTACGGCTGGACGTTCGACAAAGAAATTCTTGACGATTACGAGAAGACATTTAAAACAGCGGTTACGGTTTCGGGTAGCAACGACGTAACGGGACTTGCGATAAACGGCGAGGAATATGTTGCGTCTAAAATTATGAAATTGGGCGAAAACATTAGTTTGAGTTTTCCGTTGCCGAGCGGTAAAATAATAAAAACATTTACCGTTAACGGCGAGGACATAAAGTATATGTTTAACGACGGTATCGTTTCTTGTTCTATGGATACTTATCTTAAATGGGGCGCGTATAATTTTGTTATAGAATTGGAAGACGGACAATGGTTCGCGCAAACCGCTTTTTCGGGCGCCATATCGGTTGATGACAGATTTAACGATGATTTGTCTAATGTCATGGTTAGATTTGTTAATTACAACGGAACGATCGTAAGAGCGGACTATGATGCCGCTACGCGAAAGTATAGTGCTGTCGTACCATACGGAATATGGGACGTTTACGCGACTAACGGATACGCCATGAAGATAAACAAAAACGTTTCGTCCGGATTTTCTGCCGAGATTGCTTTGGATTTCAATCTTGACGATTACGCTACGGCGAATTCCGAAGCGACAAAGAACGGAGGTTTGACTTATAACGCGAACGACGGCTCTTTTAAGATCAAAAACGAAAATAATACGCACGAAAACGCAATCGCCGGCATAACTTTCAATCCTTCGACAGAGGTGCTTGAATACGGTTGGACGCTTACTGGAATGAATGCGGGAAACAGTAACGGACATTGGCCGTTTATGGGGATGTTCGTTAAGAGTCCCGACGGCGGAATGATGCGTCTTACATGGGGAATGATGGGCGATCAGCTTGTTATGATTACGAACAGCGATGACCGAAGTCGCGCGGCAATGACCGATATTAAGGGCAATGGGGCAGGCGGAGTTCAGGGCTGGGCTCCGTTCGGATCTAAAACGAATTATTATACTTTCGAAAAAACGAATTATAAGCTTAGCGTAAAAATCCGTCTTGACGGTTATAAACTTGCAGTTTGGGTTAAAACGGGTGAAAAAACCGAATGGACGCAGTTAACGTGGGATTCGTTCGATAACGGTACGGAATTCGATATTTACGCGTTTTACAGCGTTGATACGAAGCGTTCGATGCATCACGATTTAAGCGGAAACCGAGTTTCGCATTTGTCCGAGCTTTATTCTCTCGATTCCGAATGTCAATTCGGTGTTTCGGGAAGACGGGATTATGCGAATGACGATAAGAATATCGACGCTACGTTTAGCGATATTTGGTTCAATATAGTTAAGAAATAGAATGTGGACGGATAGATTTGATTAACGTAATGAAAACGGCGACTTTGTTCCTTTTTTGGTTGCGAGCTCGTCGTTTTCTTTTTTTAGCGCGAGAAGGATTTTAATAGTGTGTTTTTTGTCGAAAATAAAATTAATGCTTGTATTTGCGTGAAAAATATGGTAGAATATCATTATAAACGTTATCGGGAGGAATATTTATGGATATAAGCGAAATACTTGCTAAGTGCGATCATACCGTTTTGTCGCAGACCGCGACGTGGGAAGACGTTAAAAAAATATGCGACGACGGAATCTTTTACGGAACGGCATCGATATGTATTCCGCCTTGTTACGTTAAGAGAGCGAAACAATACGTCGGAAATAAAATAAAAATATGTACGGTTATCGGTTTTCCGAACGGTTATTGTACGACGGCTGTTAAGGTTTTCGAAACAAAGGAAGCGGTGGAAAACGGTGCGGACGAAATCGATACGGTTATCAATGTAGGCGAATTGAAAGCAAAGAATTATTCCTATGTCAAAGATGAGTTAAAGAGAATTAAAAGTGCTTGCGGTGAATCGATTCTTAAGGTTATAATAGAAACGTGTTTTTTGACCGATGAAGAAAAAATCAAAATGTGCGAAATCGTAACCGAATGCGGAGCCGATTTTATAAAAACTTCGACGGGATTCGGCGGTGCAGGAGCGACTATGCGCGATGTGGCGTTGATGAAAAAACATGTCGGAAGAAACGTTAAAGTAAAAGCCGCGGGCGGAATTTCGACAATCGACGACGCGAAAGAATTTATTTCTCTCGGCGCGGACAGATTGGGAACGAGCAGAATAGTGAAAATCGTAAAAGAACAAAACGAAGGACAATTGAGATAGGGAGGTAATATTATGTCTACGCCGCATATTTCGGCAGAAAAAGGAGATTTTGCTAAAACAGTACTTATGCCGGGAGATCCGTTGAGAGCGGAATTCGTTGCAAAAAATTATTTGACCGACGCCGTTCTTGTCAATTCGGTAAGAGGAATAAACGGTTATACGGGATATTATAAAGGTAAAAAAGTATCCGTTATGGCTTCCGGAATGGGACAGCCTTCTATCGGAATTTATTCGTACGAATTGTTTAATTTTTACGACGTCGAAAATATAATCAGAATCGGTTCGTGCGGCAGCTTCGATAAAGACTTGCATGTGCGAGACATTATTATCGCTATGGGTGCTTGTACAAACGGTAATTATGCCGCGCAATTTAGACTTCCGGGTATATTTTGCCCCATAGCCGATTTCGATTTATTGTCGAAAGCGGCTTCCGAGTGTGAAAAATTCGGGGTGAATTATAAAGTGGGCAATATTTTGTCTTCCGATTTCTTTTACGACGATTCTGGTATGGAATGGGCTAAAATGGGTGTTTTGGGCGTTGAAATGGAAAGCGCGGCGCTTTATATGAATGCGGCTCGAGCGAATAAAAAAGCGTTGTGTATATGCACGGTCAGCGATTCGTTTGTTTATCCCGAAGAGATAACCTCGCCCGAAGAAAGACAGAAATCGTTTACTTCGATGATGGAAATCGCGCTTAATATTGCTGAATAATATGAAAAGATTATTTATTATTGTTTTGGACAGTTTCGGAATAGGGGAAATGCCGGATGCTGCCGAATGGAACGATTGCGGAAGCAACACTCTCGGGGCGGTACGTTGCAACAAGATTTTTTCTTGTCCTGAACTCGAACGTTTGGGTTTATTCGATATTGACGGAATAGGTGGAGGAACGGAGTTCCCGAAAGCGAGTTTTGCAAGAATGAGCGAGGCATCGCGCGGCAAAGATACGACTGTCGGACATTGGGAGATAGCCGGAATAATTTCAGAAAAGCCGTTTCCCGTTTATCCCGACGGTTTTCCGACGGAAATAATAGAAGAATTTGAAAGTCGGACGGGACGAAAAACGTTGTGTAATTTGCCGTATTCCGGGACGGAAGTGATAAAAGAGTACGGCGAAGAACATATTAAAACAGGAAAGCTTATCGTTTATACTTCTGGGGACAGCGTTTTTCAGATAGCCGCTCACGAAGACGTCGTTTCTCTCGACGAGCTGTATTCTTATTGCCGTGTCGCAAGAAATATGCTTTCGGGCGAACATGCGGTAGGTCGAGTGATTGCTCGCCCGTTCGCAGGAAAATACCCTTTTTATCGAACTTCGGGTAGGCATGATTTTTCGTTAGAGCCGCCTCGGCAGACGCTTTTGGACGTTTTGAAAGCCAACGCTAAACAAACGATCGCAGTCGGCAAAATTAACGATATTTTTGCAGGTCGCGGAATAAGCGAAAGCGTTGCGACGAAAAATAACGAGGAAGGCATGAGCGCGGCTTTGAAAATTCAGAAACGCGATTTCGAGGGACTGTGTTTTATTAATTTGGTTGATTTCGATACTTTGTACGGACACCGAAACGACGCGGACGGTTATGCCGCGGCTCTTACCGAATTCGATAAAGAACTTGGTGTTTTTTTGAAAAACATGAGAACGGACGACGTTTTGATAATTACTGCCGATCACGGTTGCGATCCGTCGACGCCGTCCACGGACCATTCTCGCGAATATACTCCGATGTTGATTTACGGCGACAAAATTAAGCGCGGAATAAATCTCGGAACGAGGGATTCGTTTTCGGACATAGCGGCAACGGTGCTTGATTATTTTGAAATAAAAGACGGAAATTTAAGCGGAAAGAGTTTTTGGAAAGAGGTTTTTCATGAGTGACGAAGAATTGATTGTTGCAGCGGCGGAAGCGCGCAAATGCGCATATGCTCCGTATTCGGATTTTTCGGTGGGAGCGGCGCTTTTAACTCGTAGCGGAAAGGTTTATGTCGGTTGTAATATAGAAAACGTTTCTTTTTCCGCAACCGTGTGCGCCGAACGCGTCGCTTTTTTTAAGGCTGTTAGCGACGGAGAACGCGATTTTAATGCAATTGCGATTGTCGGAGGGAAAGGAGAACCGAGTGCAAGATGTTTGCCGTGCGGCGTTTGTCGGCAGGTTATGGCGGAATTTTGTTCTTCCGATTTCAGAATAATATCTGGCAAGCCGAGCGATTACGAAATTTATCGTTTGGGCGAGTTATTGCCTTTTGCATTTGATTCGTTGAACGTCTAACTTTGCGTTAAACGGAGGAATTGTTATGAGAATGTACGATATTATTAAGAAAAAACGTGACGGAGCGGAATTGAGCGATGCGGAAATTCGCGAAATGGTGCGCGGCTACGTGAGCGGCGAGATTCCCGATTATCAGTTTTCGGCTTTGTGTATGGCTATTTATTTTAACGGAATGACGATTAACGAAACCACTTCGTTAACTTTGGCGATGCGTGATTCGGGAAGTAAAATGGATTTTTCGGGTATACGCGGCGTCAGAGTCGATAAACATTCTACCGGCGGAGTGGGTGACAAAACCAGCCTTATAGTCGCGCCCGTGGTAGCTTCGTTCGGCGTAAAGGTGGCTAAAATAAGCGGTCGCGGATTGGGACATACCGGCGGCACGATAGATAAGCTCGAATCTATTCCGGGATTTAGAACAGATTTGAGTTTTAGACAATTCGAAAGCGTTGTAAACGAAATCGGGTTAGCGATTATAGGTCAATCGGACGGAGTCGCACCTGCGGACAAAAAAATATATGCGTTGCGAGACGTTACCGCAACCGTCGACAGTATTCCGCTCATCGCTTCGAGCATAATGAGTAAAAAACTCGCTGCGGACGACGATTGTATTTTATTGGACGTTAAAACGGGTAACGGCGCGTTTGCGAAATCTTTAGAAAAAAGTCGCGAACTTGCCGAAATAATGATAGGAATAGGAAAGAAAGCGGGCAAAAAAATGCGAGCGCTTATTACGGATATGGACGTTCCGCTTGGGTGCGCAATAGGCAATTCGCTAGAAATAGAGGAGGCGATACGCACGTTGAGAGGAAACGGACCTTCCGATCTTACCGAGCTTTGCGTCGAATTGTCCGCGCATATGCTCGCTCTTGTCGGATTGGGTTCTGTGGCGGAATGTAGAAAAAAAGCGTTATCGGCACTTTCAGACGGAAGCGCGTACAATCGTTTTTGTCTTATGGTAGAACGTCAAGGCGGTGACGTGTTGTTTGTTGAAAATCCCGAAAAATTTCGAAAGGCGCAGTTTGCTTACGACGTCAAAGCGGAGCGTGACGGTTATATTTGCGGCGTAGATACCGAGCGATATGGCGAAGCTTCTCTTATTTTGGGTGCGGGAAGAAAAACCAAAGAGGACGTCATCGATCATTCCTCGGGAATTATTCTTCATCGAAAGATCGGAGATTTGGTTACAAAGGGCGACGTAATAGCGACGCTATATACAGATAAAAGGGACGCGTCGGCATCGGCTGCCAAAAAGATATCGGATGCTACCGTAATAGGCGATAACTGTCCGTGCCGAAAACCGTTGGTTTTGGATATAATCGAATAATTCGTTCGAGCATTTGTTTGTATAATTTTATTGAGTGTTTTCGTTCGAAACGAATGTGATTTTTATGTTCGTCTAAAAAAACTTCTCGAATATTTTCGAGAAGTTTTTATTTAATTTAAAAATGTAAATTAATGTCCGCAAAACATATATATGTCATGCAGTTGACATTAAAAAAAGGCTATTATATGCGTGTAATCAGGTTGATCAGCTTAGCCCCTGACCTTCCGACAAAAAAATTAGCGAGGTGAGAAGCAAAATGAAAAAATGTATTTATGCGCTTTTGCGGTTGAACCACGGCGCGAAAAAGAAGTTGGACGGATTAGACAGAAGGTTGTGGCGGACAGCGTCTTACGTATTCGGAGATACGTGGACGCAGATTGACGCCATGCTGGATATTATCGAAACAAAGAGGAGAATAGAAGCTGCGCTCGATTTGGCGAGTAAACTCAGAAAAGGCTTGACTGAAGAGGAATGTGAGATTTTAGAGATGAAATCGACGGGAGTCGGTTGCTCGGAAATCGCTCAAAAGTATTCTTGCAGTAAAAAAACCGCTTGTCGAAAAGCGGAAACGGCATTAAAAACAGCAGAAAATTTGTTGTTTTTGCTTGGTTATGACGTAAATGCCGTTCAAGACGTTTTGAGAGAATTCGTTAACGGCGATGAAACGGATCAATTCGAAATCGTTGCGGCGTAAGCTTATTCGTCTGTCTGAGCCCTGCGAGGCTTAAACAAAAGGTACATTAAGATTATTACGGGTATGCACATGGCAGCGATTAAAAAATATTGAGATTTTTCGTCGGCGTCGACAACGAGCGAAACCGACGGCGATTCTGGTATCGGTTCGGGTTCGATCGTGTTTTGCGGAATAGATGCGGCGTTGGCGTACATGGAATAAACGTATCCGATTTTGCCTTCGGGCAAAATTACCGCGTACCATTTGTTACCTATTATTTCGTTTTGAGTCGAGCCTTGAACCGAACCGTAATAATTTATGACCGTTCCGTCGGTGAGCTTTGCCGTGACGTTGTTATCCGTATGATTTGGTGATGAACGTACATTTATTATTCCGCCGTCGTTTATTAGAGAGAGTTTGCCCGAGCCATATTTGTAACGAGGCGTATAATTCACTCTGCTCACAGTCGATTTTTTTATAAAGCCGGATAAATCGGCGTATGTAACGTGATAATAATCCTCGTATTCGTCTATTATCGTCACGAAATAACTTTCGGGCAGGCTTGAAACGGCGTTCGTAAGATTTTCGTCGGAAAACAATACGCAATTTGTTTCGATAATCGCGTATTCCATTGTATCGGTCGTCGCTTGAGCGCATACCGAATTCGGAAACGCATATAAAATTATTAACAAAATTATTATGAGCATTTTCATAAAAATATTTTAACTTAATTTGAGGGGGAATAACCGAAGACAATTTATAACTAATTGTCTTTTTTTGACTGAAAATATGGATGATTTAACTATCGTATCTCGTATTCGGCACATCGACAAGTTGATAGGCGAAAAAAGAAAAGCAGACGCATTGTCCGCATATAATTCTTCGCCGCCGATTCACGATAAACAGCTTGAATTTCATAAATGCAAAAAGCGTAATCGTTGGGTCTTCGGGGGCAATCGTTCAGGAAAAACGGAATGCGGCGCGGTGGAAACGGTATGGCTTGCTCGCGGAATACATCCGTATAGGGAAAACAGAAAAAATACCGACGGATGGGTGGTTTCGCTTACGCGTGACGTTCAGCGCGAAGTGGCGCAGCGCAAAATTCTTAAATATCTCAATCCCGATTGGATTGCGGATATTACGATGAATACGGGACGCGGAGATAATCTAGATTGCGGAGTGATAGATTGCATAACGGTTAATAACGTTTTCGGCGGAAAAAGCAGAATTTGGTTCAAAAGCTGTGAAATGGGACGAGCTAAATTTCAGGGTGCATCGCTCGATTACGTGTGGTTTGACGAAGAACCGCCCGAAGACATATATACCGAATGTGCTATGCGAGTTATGGATAAGAAGGGTGATATTTTCGGAACGATGACGCCGTTATTGGGGCGAACGTTCGTTTACGACCGCATTTATCTTAACGACAGACAGGACAAAGAAACGTGGTATATTTTTATGCAGTGGGAAGATAATCCGTATTTGGACCGAGAAGAAATAGACAGGTTAGGAAAATATTTGTCGGAAGAAGAATTGAATTCCAGAAAGTACGGAAGATTCGGCGAGTGTAAAGGTAATATATATTCTGAATTCGACGAAAACGTTCACGTAATAGAGCCGTTTAACGTTCCTAAAGAATGGTATGACAAAATATCCATCGATCCGGGATTGAAAAATCCGCTGTCTTGTCATTTTTATGCGAACGACGGCGAAAACGTTTACGTGATCGCCGAACATTACGAGGCGGAACGGGACGTTTCGTATCATTGTTCACAAATTAAAAAAATAGCCGCGCGTTTGGGGTGGAAAACGGACGAGAGGGGGCGATTGCGAGCAATAATAGACAGCGCAGCCGGGCAAAAAACGTTAGCGGCGAATAAAAGTGTTACCGAATTGTTCTCCGAAAACGGAATTATCGTCAATCCCAAAGTAAATAAAGACGTGTTTAGCGGAATATGTCGCGTTAAACGTTATTTGAAAGGAAACGGCAACAAGCCTTATTTGTTTATTTTTTCCTCGTGCGTGAATATGATTCGGGAAATAAAAGATTACAGATGGGGAAACGGCGACAGCCCCGTAAAACGCGACGATCACGCTATGGACGAGTTGAGATATTATATTATGACTTTGGACGCCGAAAAAAGCTCGCCTTCGGTAAAGCGAAACGACTTGATTGCAAAGGACAAAAGGAGGCTTTATCGGTGGATAAGGAAATAATCGACGCGGTACGTCGTAAGGCTGTGGGGTACAGCTCGACGGAACGAACGGAAGAATTACAAATAAACGATAAAGGACAGATGCAAACGGTTAAAGTTCGGTTGGTTACGAAAGAAGTGCCGCCGGATATAACCGCGGTAAAATGCCTTATGGATATTGACGACGGCGAAGATATCGAAAAAATGACAATCGAGCAATTGGCTGCCGAAAAAATGCGTTTGCTTTTGTTGTTGAAGGAGAATCAAAATGAAACTGATAAAAAATAATTACAAATTTCGATGTGAAATAGGTGGATGCTGCAATTGGGCGGATTATGTTCTTGTTATGGACAGAACGGGTATTCACAGCAAAATTTTTATCTGCGAAGATTGCGCAAAAAAAATGCTCGACGCGGTTAAAAAAGTATTGCAGGACAAGGAGGAACAAATTCTTGTTTCGAACGAGAAATCCGATGATGACAAATCGCTGGATAAAGAGGAAAAACAATGTTCCGAAAAGAGGGAGGTGAGAAATCGATGGACGTCGAAGCTTACGAAAAAATCTTAGCGGAAGATATTATTTCGGATTATGAGGCAAGGCAAGCCGAAAGACGTCCTTACGAAGCTCAATGGCAGCTTAATGCTCATTTCGTGGCGGGAAATCAATATGTCGGAGTGTCTCCGAGCGGCGCTATTGTCGGGGAACTTAAAAGTTATAAGTGGGAGGAACGAGCGGTTTACAATCATGTCGCGCCAATTCTTGAAACGCGACTTGCCAAACTTTCTCGCGTCCGACCGAAAATGAGCGTCCGTCCTGCGAGCAGTGACGAAAACGACGTGACCGCAGCAAAGGTAAGTGCGAAAATATTGGATAGTTCGTGTTCCAAAAATCAGCTAGATACCGTTATCGGAGAAGCTACGATGTGGTCGGAATTGACCGGAACGGCGTTTTATAAAATCAGCTGGGACGGAAAAGCTGGAATGACGGTCGGCAAAAGCGATTCGGGCGTCATTAAGGAAGGTGACGTAAGAATAGACGTTTGTTCTCCTTATGAAATATATCCCGATTCGGTCGGAGCTTCGAGCGTGTCCGATTGCAATAGCATAATTCATGCCAAAGCCGTTCACGTGAACGACGTGAAACGCATATGGGGCGCGGACGTTGAATCGGAGGGCGTAACAGCCTATTCTTACGGTGGTCCGAGCGGTATTCAAGTGGTAAACAAACCCGATCATGTTCTTGTTATAGAACGGTATACGCGACCGTCTTCGGAATTTCCGCGAGGAAAATATGAAGCGGTTGCCGGAAATAAATTGGTTTACGACGGCGAATTGCCTTTCAAAACGGGTGAAGACGGGAATTATGATTTGCCTTTCGTCCGTCAACGTAGCATGGCTTTGGCTGGTTGCTTTTTCGGAACGTGTCCGATAGAAAGAGCTATACCCGTTCAGCGAGCGTATAACGCGGTGAAAAACAGAAAACACGAGTTCATGAATCGTATCGCATCCGGAGTGTTGGTTGTGGAAGACGGAAGCGTTGACGTGGAGGAACTCGAAGAGGATGGAATTTATCCGGGCAAAGTACTTGTGTATCGAGCCGGAAGCACTCCGCCGGAATTTCTTAATCCGGGAACTATTCCGGACGATTTCGACAAAGAAGAAAGCAAGTTGATAGAAGAATTCGGACTTGTGAGCGGAGTAAGCGATTTAATGAGCAGTTCAAGTGTCCCGAGCAGAGTTACAAGCGGTAGCGCTTTGGAGCTTTTGATAGAACAGGACGACGAAAGATTGACAGTTGCCGCCGACGAAATACGTTTCGCGATAAAAAACATAGGAAAACAAATGCTACGTCTTTATCGACAGTTTGCGAACGAAAGCAGACTCAGTCGTTTTGTGGGCGAATCTGGCGAGATAGAGATTATAACATGGAAGGGAAGCAATCTCGCTTCGGATGATATAGTTATAGACGCGCAGACTGAACTAAGCGACAGCGCCGCATCTAGACGGAATACCATTCTCGAACTGTACAGCGCCGGACTTTTGAATAATGCTGACGGAACGACGGACGAGAACATGCGTTACAAAATATTGAACGCGTTCGGATTTGCCAGTCTCGAACACGTCAACAACGTCGCGGAACTTCAACGTCGTCGAGCAAAACAGGAAAACGCGTTTGTAAGCGATTGCGTTCCGAAAGTAAAAATTTACGACGATCACCGCTTGCATATAGATGAACATACGAGTTATTTGTTATCTCAAATTGTCGACGCCGAATCGGAGCGAAAGCTCGGCGAACACATTTCGGAGCATAAAAAAGCCATTATGAATGAAAAGGAGGATTAATTATGGAAGAAAACAATCTTTCGGTTGAGAAAGTCGCTTGCGTTTGTCCGAACACGAACGAAGACTTAAGAGCTTTTGCGAAAAAAATAACCGTCGAAGCGGAAAATTCGAGTAAAGAGGTCGTTGCGAGTGAAAACGAAGCGGGCGAAAGGGAGGAAAACGTTGAACGTGTTACGGAAAAGCAACGCGAAGTCGAGATCGAACGCGATTCGGTAAAACAATTGATGGAATCGTATTTGCAATCGGTTGCCGCAACGGAACGACTTAAAGTAGAACTGGAAAATATTAAGAAGCAGAGTTCGGCGGATGAGATTTTTAAGAATTCCGATTATGTACAAAAAGCTTCGGAAAACGAAAACGTAGAGAAGCTTGTAATCGAAAAATATCTTAAAAAAATCGCGGGCGGCGGAAGCGTGGAGGTGCTCGGTTCGAATACGGGAACAATCGCGGCGGCGTCCGTTCGTATCCCCGAAACGCTTAAAGAGGCAAAACGAATCGCAGACGCGATGATGAGAAATTGACGGGTGCGTTATAATTCGAATTGTTTGAAAAATTTATAATTGAGGCAATTTATAGCAAAAAGCATATTTAGACTGAAAATTTCAAAACTGTCTGTTTTTGATTTTTTTAGCAAATGTTGCTTTCTGTTATAAAGTTTAATCGATAAGAGTTTTTGCGACGGAATGTGGGAATATTCAAACGTTTTTTGAAAAATGCGGAGCGTTTGTTTTTCATGCGGTACGTCGGATGACTGATATAAAAACAGCCGAAACGTCGCTGAGGCTTAATATATGCGGCGAAAACAAAAAATCATATATGGGAGAAAAAATTAATGATAACATTGACAGGCGCAGAAAATGCATTGAAAACGGTTTACCTCGGAACTATGAGCAATTTGCTTAACACGAAAACCAATCCGTTGTTCGCTAAAATCGAACAGACTCAGGCGGACGTTTACGGCAATCAGATAAGAACGGCGGTAAGATGGGGAATAAACGGCGGAATCGGCGCCGGTGACGAGGCGGGAACGCTTCCTTCTCCGGCAAACAATAATTATTTGCAGTTCGTAAGTACGCTCAAAAATTTATTCGGTCAGATATCTATTTCGGATAAAGCGATAAGAGCCGGAAAGGACGGACAGGGCGCTTTTACCGATTTGTTGAACGCCGAACTCGAAGGTTTGCTCGAAGCTTCGAAGTACAATCTTGCAAGAATGATCTACGGAGACGGAACGGGTTTTCTCGCTAATTTCACGGAAGTATCCGACGGCGTAATTACGGTAAACGCGACAAATAATCTGATAGAAGGAATGTTGGTCGACGTGTATTCCACTTCTGCAGGACGCGACGTTGCGGCGGTAAAAGTAATTTACGTGGACAGAGAAAACAATAAAATCAAACTCGAAACCTCGCCCACGGTTACAGCGGGATATATTTACAATCAAGGAAGCAAGGACAAAGAACTTACCGGACTTAAGGCGATTTTTTCGTCCAATACGCCTCTTTACGGTATTAAAAGAACGGATATTCCGACCATGCTTCCTTATGTCAAAACATCGGTCGGAACATTGGACGACGTTAAGATTCAGGAAGTTATCGACAGAATAGAAACTTATACGGGCAGTGTGATAGATTTTATCGCAATGTCGCAGGAAGCGAGATCTTCTTATCTTTCTTATCTCAATTCGTATAAGAGAAACGTTGATTATATGACGACCGATACCGGATTTAAGGCAATATCTTTCGGCGGAGTGCCTATGGTATACGAAAGATTCGTGGATTCTGGAGCCATGTATCTTATAGATACGACCACGATGAAATTGCATCAATTGTGCGATTGGAGATTCCTTGAAACGGAAAACGGAAATATTTTGCGTCAGGCTCAGGACAAGCCCGTATATAACGCGACGCTCGTTAAGTATTGCGATCTTATTTGTTCCAAACCCAACGGACTTGCGAAGATGACTGGAATAACCAAAAGCTGATGATAGGATACGGATATATTGTAAAAAACGACCTTTTCGATATATCTCGTCGTCTGCGTGAAATAGACGAAAGCTATTACGTGATTTATTCGTATAGAAATAAAAGATACGAAGTCCATTCGAATTTACAGAAGGGAAGCAGCCTCGCGGTCGTTCTTCCCTTCGACCGTTTGGATTGCAGAAGCATAATTCACGTTTTGAAAACGAGAAGGGAGAATTTAAGTAATTTATTGCTCGAAATCGACCGTTGTAATGCGGAAGCGGAACGCGAGGCTTTGAGAAAAACGGTTAAGGATGCGGGATATGAAGCGGAACGTGCTTTAAGGGGAAAACGAATCAATGAGTAAAGTTAAAGAAATAATAATGACGAGCGCGCGATATTTGGGTTTGGATTCGTTGTACGATAAAATGGTTAACGAACAGAGTAAGGAAGACGAAGACGACGTATATCGCACCGATATATTAAGATGTCTTAATCTTGTCGTCGGGGATTTGGCTATAAACGCCGTTCCTCTCAAGAATCGAAAGCAAGTCGCAATCGTAAACGGCGCGATATTGTTTAAGAACGTGGACTCGCGTTTGTGCGACGTAAAAGCGTTGTACGATTCCGACGGTTATAAGATTGATTTTACGCTATATCACGACAGATTACTTTGCAAGGCGAACGGAATCGCTAACATAGAATATACTTATGTTCCGTCGTCTTTGACGGAAGAGGACGACATCCCGTTTCCGACGTATATAAGCGACAATTTGTTGTGTTACGGAACCGCTTGCGAATTTTGTCTTATTTACGATCGCGGTGCGGAAGCGGTTAAGTGGGAGCGTCTTTTTTCGGATGAGCTTGAAAAAATCGAAAGCCGAAAGCCGCCCGTAGGCGGAAAATTAAAAAGGAGATATTGGCTGTAGAGAGGTGAAATTATGAAACAGACGAAAGACGCGATTACCGGTCAAAAAATATACGAATATGACGCTCCTTCGATAGAAAAAGGCATGGATTATTCGTGCGAATCCGCCGAAAAAGTTCGTGTGATATATAATTTGCAAGTTAAAGACGGCGCGTATTATAATTGGGCGGGAGTGGAATGTCCTCAGTCATTTGCGGAAAGAAAATTTAAGAATTTGCATTATCACAGGCATTACAATCGCGAAACGGGTGAAGACGAACATTACGTCGTAGGCATAAACGATCGCAACAAATTGGCTTATTACCGCGCAGACCAATCGTCTTCGGTCGTCAGAACGGTGGAGGACGTCGAATTTACGGAAGAACCGGTATATATCGATTATAATTACAGCGGAAACGATTATTTGGTCATAAACGGTAAAAGCGCGGGCTTTTATGTTTTCGACGGGGAAAAATTGACAGAGGTCGAGGATAATCCGAAAGTTACGGGTGCGGCTATTTACGACAATAAACTATTTGCTTGTTCGACCGAAAACTTACCGAGAGTAAAATAAAATTCATGAGTATAGGAAAGCCCGATTCCTGGACGGTTAATTTTGCTTCGCTATTGGTGTATAACGAGTGCGGTATGGTAAGGGGATTGGCGACAATGGGCAATTCGATATACGTTTTTCAAGAATACGGCGTTTCCAAAATATCAAAAGCGGCGACGGACGATTATTCGGTTTCGAAAATATGGCAGAGCGGCGAAACGGTATACGAAAACACCGTTTGCGTATGCGGCGATAAAATTTATTTCTGTACGAGCGGCGGCATATACGAATTCGGCGGTAGTTCGGTAAAAAAGATATGCGGTTTTTTGGGTTCTGCGCTTATTCCGTCGCCGTATGCGAGAATTACGGCGTTTCGCGGTAAAATTTATTTTGCGTTGAAATTGAATTTGCCGAGCGAAAAAAACGAATTCGACATCGATTCGGAAGAAAACAACGCATTGTTGATATACGATCCGACGACGGACGCTCGCGAACTTTATTACGGAATGAATATAGTGTCGATGTGTGCCGTTCCGTTCGCCTCGCAATTGATGTTTGCTTTTTCGGATATGAAAGTAGGCCTTTTTTCGAGAACGGGCTTGACGGAAGGCGAGCCGCTTGTGGGGTATTATCGATTAAACGAAAACGATTTCGGGACGAAAAACAGAAAAACCGTTCGCAAAATAACGCTGACGGTTACCGCGGACGCAAAGTTAACGTTGTTTGTGGACGGAAGAGAATATTGTTATAAAATAAAAGGGAACGCTCGACCTCAATCGATAAGAACGGGGCGTACGGGCGTAAAAATAGGCGTGGCGGTCGAAATGATTGGAAAAGGAAAGTTGACGCCGCCGGCGATATATTTTACGGAGAATTGAACATGTGGGAAGAAACGATTAAAATAGCCGTTTCGAACGGAATTTTCGCGGTGTTGTTTTGTTCTCTGCTCGTTTACGATTTGAAAATCTCGGGAAAAAGAGAAGCGAAGTATCAAAAGATCATTCAGTCGCTTTCACAATCTCTTACCGCATTGAAAACGGTCGAGGCAGAGCTTGACGACTGTGAAAAGCTGCTTGAAGAAATAAACGGCGATTTGAAAAAAATGTCGAGAAGGAAGAAAAAATATGAAAATATGGAAAGCGAAGATAACGTCAAGCCGAAAAATGCGGACGGCGTATTATATGCTTAAATACGAGGAGAAAAGAAATGTTAAAAGAATTGATTAAAAAAATGAAAAATGCGTCGTTTTGGATGAGTTTGAGCGGTGCGGTGGTAATGGTTTTGCAGTGTTTAGGCGTTAAAGTGTCCGCGCCTTACGTAAACGAAGTTATTTCCGCGATTTGTTCGGTATTCGTAATCGTCGGAATCATGACTCCGGCAAAAAGCGAAAAAGAAGAATCTGAATCGGTTTGCGTCGATTCGGAAAATACGAAAAACGGTTCCGATAAAAATGAATACATCGAACAAAATTCGGACAAAGTCAATCAAGAAAACTATAACGACGAAAAAAATGCCGTATAAACGGGTAAAAAGAAGCCGACGATGCGAAGCGAACGCTCGTCGGTTTTTTATTTTTAAACGATATGCAAAGTAAAAATTTTTAACCTAATAAAAATCCGAATTTTATTTACATTCGATTTTAAGCGCGTTAAGGTAAAAAAGCGGGCTGTTTTTATCGAAATCGAAAACGAGTTTTATCGCTTTGAGTCGCTGAGTTTTTTCGTGGAATTTGCGATTGATTTGTTCGGAACCGTATTTGCCGTCGCCTATAATCGGTAGTCCGTGATAGGCAAGAGAAGCTCGTATCTGATGAGTTTTTCCTTCAGATATCTCCACTTCCAAAAGCGCGGTCGGGCCTGTTTGTTTTATTAGTTTGTATTTCGTTACCGCTTTTTCAGAACCGAGAACGGGTTTCGAAAAGACTTTGACCAAGCTTTTTTGCGCGTCTTTAACGAAATAATCGGTGAACGCGTCGCTGTTTTTTGCTTGTCCGAACACTTCCGCCGCGTAATATTTTTTGATTCGACTTTCGCCGAGAGCTTTTTTGAACGCGTCGAGAATCTCTTGTTTTTTTGCGAACATGACAAGTCCTTCGGTATTTCTGTCGAGACGATGGACGGGAAAAACGTTCGTCCCTTTTTTTTGGAGTTTGTCGACGAGATTGTATTCTCCGTTGCAAACTTCGATTCCTTTGCCTTTGTCGACGAAAAGAACGTTTTTGTCTTCGTAAACTATCTTATAATCGTTTTTTTCAACGTCGTCCGGCAGAAAAACAGTTATTTCGTCGCCAGCCAAAACGGCGACGTTTTCTTTAATTCGTTGCCCGTTTACAAGCACGTCTTTTTTTCGGAGCGCGGCGGAAAACGCGGAGAACGGGGAAAACTGAAGATTATCCGAAAGCGCTTTCAACACGCGAGTGGAGGAGTTTGATACGAATACATATTTTTTCATGACGTTATTTTACCAAATGTCGTATAAAAAGTAAATCGATTTGCCGTAAAAAGAAGAAAAACGGCTCGTTTTCGTAAGCCGTTTAACATTAATGTTCTTTTGTATATGTACATATTCAAAAGAGCGCACGTATTATTATAGTAAAGTTGTCCGCATAAGTCAAGTAAAACCGCCGCTCGAAAATATTTATTTTAAATTTTTGATTAATTTAAATTTTTACGATTATTTTGCTTGACAAACTTCTATTCTCGTAATATACTAATAACGGTTGAATAATTGTTCAACCGTTTAAAAAGGAGATAAAACGAATGGAAGACGTTAAAGAAAACGAAATCTGCGAGTGCGCTCACGTTCACTGCGAGGTGCTCGAAAAAGTAGAGCTCGGTTTGCCTGACGAGGAAATGTTGTACGAAATAGCCGAATTGTTTAAAGTTTTCGGGGATTCGACGAGAACTAGGATAATTTCGGCGTTGTTCGAAGACGAACTGTGCGTATGTGACATAGCCGATTTATTGAAAATGACAAAGTCGGCGGTTTCGCATCAGTTAAGAACGCTTCGCCAAACCAAAATCGTAAAAAGTAGACGCAGCGGCAAAGAAATATATTATTCGCTTGATGACGAGCATATAAAGAAAATATATCAGATGGCTCTTGAACATTTACAGGAATAGGAGAAAGAATATGAAAAAGGTAATTAAATTAAGCGATTTGGATTGCGCTAATTGCGCGGCTAAAATGGAAAACCGTATACGAAAAATCGACGGAGTGGATTCGGCGACGGTAAGTTTCATGAATCAAAAGATGACTGTGGAGTATGCCGAAGAGGAAGAAATGCGTATTCTGAGCGAAATCAAAAAAGTTTGCTCCAAAATCGAACCCGATTGCGTTTTACATATATGAAATTGACGAAGAATAAAAAAACTTTAATAAGAATCGCGATTGCCGCTTTAATGCTTATCGTCGGCGTCGTTTTGGAAAATTCCGGTTTCGAGCAGGTTGCGTTAATAATTTTTATTTGCGGATATGCGGTGGTCGGATACGATGTTTTGTATAATGCGGCGAAAAACATATTCGTCGGCGCGGTGTTCGACGAAAATTTACTTATGACGATTGCTTCGCTTGGAGCGTTTTTTGTCGGCGAATATCCCGAAGCGCTTGCCGTTTTGACGTTGTATCAACTCGGCGAAGTATTTCAGCGTTACGCCGTCGGAAAATCGCGGCAAAGCATTTCGTCTATAATGAAATTAAGACCGGATAAAGCTTATTTGTCGGTTAACGGCGAGGAACGTGAAGTCGAACCGGAAGAAGTTTGCGTCGACGACGTGTTAATCGTTCATGCGGGCGACAGAATACCTATTGACGGAAAGGTGGTAAGCGGAGAGTCTTATTTGGACGTTTCGGCATTGACGGGCGAATCCGTGCCCGTTTTCGTAAAAGAGGGCGACTGCGTTCTCGGCGGAGCGATAAATAGCGGCGGAGTAATTAAAATTCGATGTACCGCGCCTTATTCCGAATCGACGGTCGCGCGTATTCTCGAACTTGCGGAAAATGCGTCGGACAAAAAAGCCAAAGCCGAAAATTTTATTACCAAATTCGCTGCAGTTTATACGCCGATAGTGGTTATCGCCGCAGTTCTCGTTGCAATAATTCCTTCGCTTATTACGGGCGAATGGATAAGATGGATTTATACGGCGTTGAATTTCTTGGTCGTTTCCTGCCCGTGCGCGATAGTAATAAGCGTGCCGATGGGCTTTTTTTGCGGAATCGGCGCCGCTTCCGAACTCGGATTGCTTGTAAAAGGCAGTAATTATATCGAGTTAATTGCCAAAGCGAATGTTTTCGCGATGGATAAAACCGGAACGGTAACGAAAGGCGAATTTGCCGTTCAAAGTGTTTTTCCTGACGAACGCCGCGACGAAACACTGCGGCTTGCCGCTATTGCCGAAAGCGGTTCTTTGCATCCGATCGCGCTTGCTGTAAAAAAATCCGTCGACGTTTGTTCCGACGGTTATGAAATTCGCGAAATCGGTGGAAAGGGCATGGTCGCCGTTAAGAACGACGAAGTAATACTTGCGGGAAACGAAGCCCTTATGGCAGACAATCGCGTTGAAATCGACCGTTGCGACGCAATCGGAAGCGTGGTTTACGTTGCTAAAAACGGAGAATTTATCGGTTCGATCGTCGTTGCTGACGAAATCAAGCCGACGAGCAAACAAGCGGTGCGAGAGCTGAAAAAGCGCGGCGGCAAAACCGTTATGCTTACAGGAGACAATAAGAAAACAGCCGAATCGGTGGCGAGCGAGGTAGGTATCGAACAATGTTTTTCGGCTTTGCTTCCTGCGGATAAAGTCAATAAAATCGAAGAAATAATAGAGAATAAAAACAAGAACGACGTGGTGTGTTATCTCGGTGACGGAATAAACGACGCGCCTTCGCTTATTCGGGCAGACGTGGGAATAGCAATGGGCAATATAGGCAGCGACAGCGCGATAGAAGCCGCCGACGCGCTTTTGATGAACGGAGATCTTTCGGCATTGAATAAAGCGATAGGCGTTTGCAAAAAAACGATTCGCATCGTTAAGGAAAACGTGATTTTTTCTTTAACGATAAAAATTCTCGTAATGGTTTTTGCCGTTTTGGGCTTTTCGAATATGTGGATTTCGGTGTTCGCGGACGTAGGCGTGGCTATGCTTGCCATTCTTAATTCGTTGCGTTTGTCGAAAATATTTTCAAGAAAAAAATCGTAAAACGTTAATTTTCGATAATCGGTTGATTTTTTGTGTTATTTATTGTAGAATATCGTAAACGGGCGAAATTAAAATTTGTTTTTTGTTCGAAAGATTTCGGATGATACGGCTTGGTCGTTGAGGAGGTCTAATGCGGTTTTCGAGAACGGAAAAATTAATAGGCGCGAATGCGCTCGAAAAACTGAAAAAAACGAGCGTGGCGGTTTTCGGCGTAGGCGGCGTAGGCGGTTACGTCGTGGAAACGCTTGCTCGGAGCGGCGTCGGCAAACTTGCATTGATAGACAAGGATATTGTGGACGAAAGCAATATCAATCGTCAGATAATAGCTCTTTCGAGCACGATCGGCAGAGAAAAAACGGAAGTCATGAAAGAACGCGTCGTCGATATAAATCCGGATGCGGAAGTCGAAACTTTTTGTGAATTTTATTTGCCGGAAAATTCAGATTTTATAAATCTTAAAAAGTACGATTATGTTGTTGACGCGATAGACAACGTTACGGCAAAAATTCATCTGATAAAAAGTTGCAAAGATTTGGGCGTTCCGGTCATAAGCGCGATGGGTGCGGGTAATAAGCTTGATCCGAGCAAAATCGCGATAGTCGACATTTCTAAAACGTCGGTATGCCCTCTTGCTAAAATAATGCGAAAGAAATTGCGCGATGAAGGAATAGAAGGCGTTACCGTGGCTTTTACGGACGAACCGCCTTTTAGCAATAACGGAGAAAGGACTCCCGCGAGCATGATGGCTGTTCCTTCTTCGATGGGGATATCTATCGCCGCATATGTGATAAAGGATATTATCGGAATCGAATAGTTGTTTGTTTCTCGTTTTTGAATATATTATAAAATTATATTAAGTTCATGTCGTTAAAAATAAAATATCCCGTTAGAGTTCGCATCTAAACGGAAATAAAAAGCCGACCGAAATTCTCCACTTTATTTTCGGTCGGTATTGTTATTTTATTCGTTTTTGTCGATGAGCGACAAATTTTTAAGTACGGGCAGAAATCCGATAAACAAAATCAAATTGACTATTATCGCCGGCAACTGTACGAATCGCGAGAGCGTGAATGCCAGGTAATTCGACGAGCTGTAATAATACAGCCAAAGACCGAGCGTGTTTATCCCCAATGTGCAAACGAGCGCGGACGCCGTTGCGCCGATGATCGATAATACGACTTTTTCCCAAAAGAAAGGCAATTTTTTTATTCGAACGTATTTGAATACGCAACCAAAAATAATCGCGGATAAACCGTTGCCTGCAACGAGAACGGGGTTAGGCGCGCCGCCTGTGGGTATCAGCCATTGTCCGAGAAGATCGGATATGCATGCTACCGCGCCTCCGAGCCACGGACCTAATATCGCCGCGGACAGATACCAGCCGAGGTATGCGAAACTGATTTTCATCCAAGGCGGTACGGCTGCCGATACGGAGTTGGTAATCGCTTTCAATACGATTGAAATAGCGACCATGGTGGCGACGTAAACGATGGTTTTTGTCGGCGTTCTTTTTTTGGCATGCTGTGGAGTGGCAATTTCCTGTTGATTTTTAGTGCTCAATGTTGGGCTCCTCCGAAAATATTAAATTGTTCCGATTAAAACAAGAAGCAAAGATTTTTTTGCCATTGTTTTTTTCGGACAACGGTAATTATACATGAAAGTCGACTAAATGTCAATCGAATTTCAGAACGGAAAAATCCCTTAGCGTTTAATAAATTCGTGTGCTTTTTGCTTGATAAGAGCGGTTGCGTTTCGGATGACGACGTTATTGCGAAACCGTGCTTTTGTTCTTTTTGTCAAAGCCGAAGCCGATAACGTTCGGACTGCAGAAAACGAAAGAAAGAACGACAAAGGTTGCCATGCCGATTGAACCCGATATCATGACGGCGGGGAGCGGATGAAGAAAAGAGAATATTCCGAGCATTGTTTTCGTAAGCAGCGCGGACGGAAGCACGTTCAGAACGTAAACGGCGACGGTTTTTAAAAACTTTAACGGAAGAGCGGTTTTTGCCGTAATTGCCGATATGTGCAAAATCGAGGCTGTGACGAGCGACGCGCCTATTCCGAAAGCGTATATTTCGAGAGTGAACGATTTCATGCAGACAATGTAAATCGCGGCTTGAACGGCGTAACCTATCATCGAGTTTATAAGACTGCGTGTTTCGAGATCTAAAGAATTCATGACGGACGACGTGATTGCTTCTACGGAAAGCGGCAATAAAATCCATGCCGATATGCTCATGAACAAGCCGCTGTCGGCGTCGGCGTAGACTATTTCGCCTATTTCTTTCCCGCAAACGAGAAATAACGGAATGAACGCGCACGCGATCATAACCGAAAATTCTATGGCTGAAACGGTTTGTTCGTTTACTTTGTCATTGCGTCCTTTATCTGCGCACGCGCCTATTGCCGGAATCAAAACGAACGCGAGCGCGCCTATAACGGTCAGCGGCGTATATAAAAGAGGTAAAGCCATTCCGGCAGAAGAGCCGTACATAGAGTACGCGCGTTGTTCGTCGTATCCGCTTAAAATGAACAGAGAGGGAACTATGACCGACAGCAGAGAGGACACCAAAGAACCTGCCGCTTTGGACAGCGTTATCGGCAATTGAGAGGAGAGTAGCGGTTTGAAAAAACCTTTGGCTTTTTTTAATTTTCCGCCCGAAAAGAAAAAGAAAGCCGCGCACGCCGTCGCGCTTGCGAAACAACCGACCGTCATACAAAGCGCGGAAGCCGTCAGTTTGTCCGTTCCGACGAAAAACAGAATTACGCAACAAGATATTCGAGCAACTTGTTCTACGACCTCTACTATCGAAACCGCGAAATATTTTTCTCTGCCCCATAAATTGCCTCTAAGCGCGCTGTATACGGCGGCAAAAAGCAACGACGGCGCTAGAACGGTTAGCATGCGTGCTGCGTCCGTTCCGATAGCCGTTTTTAGCGGATGATAAGAGATAAGAGTCAGGACAATTGCGATTGTCGCGGTAACGGTTCCGACAATCAGGGCGGCGGCGGTAATAGAAGCGGCGCCGTCGTTGTCGTTTAATGCGATTGCTTTAGCTGTCTTTTTGCTTACGACGAGAGGAATTCCGCTTGTTATCAACGTTAGCAGAACGAGATATACGGAAGTCGCTATTTGATATACGCCCATGTTTACGGCACCCATTTCTCGCGATAAAAAGATTTTGAATAAAAATCCGAGAGTTCTGTCTAAACCGTTAAAAACGGTAGTGATTAAAAAGGAAGTTATAATGCTTTTTTTCAATTTTGTCACCTCATACGTAAATTAATATTCGTATAGGTGCGCGAATATACTAAACGGAAGCTTGTTTAAAACAAAATCTTCCGCAAGAAAAATTCTTAACGCAAGATAAATGTTTTTTATAAAAACGACGTTTTTTGGTAAACGTTGTCGTGATTCTTTTAATCGATAAAGTGATCGACTTAGTCGTTGAAATTTTTAATGTCGACGCGAAAACGAAACGTCGGTTTGTTATTTTAAGATTGAATTTCCGCGGCAATCGATTCCGACAAGCAGAGGGAGATCTGCGACTTCGAGTTCGCGCATGGCTTCGCAACCGAGATCGGGATATATTACTTCTCGATTGGCTACGACGCTGTTTTTGATTAAAGCGCCCGCTCCGCCTACGGCTATAAGATATACGGCGGTGTTTTCCGTCATCGATTTGATAACGGCTTGGCTACGTTTGCCTTTGCCTATCATAACCGACAGACCGCGATTCAGCAGAAAAGGAGTGTAGTCGTCCATTCTCGCGGACGTAGTCGGTCCGCAGCTACCTATAATTTCACCCGGTAAAGTCGGCGTCGGTCCGCAGTAATAAAAAGCTTTGCCGTTTACGTCGAAATCGGGCGTTCCGTTTTTGTAACTTTCGACTAACCTTTTGTGCCCGGCGTCACGCAGAGTGTATATTTTTCCGGATAAAAGAATGTTATCTCCGGCATGAAGTTTTTTGATTTCTTCTTTATCGAGCGGCAATGTGATTTTGATCATAGTTCCACGCTCCCGTGTCTTACGCTGTGGCATTGCAGAGTTATTGCGACGGGCAACATTCCTATGTGTGTCGGAAAAGTTTCGATTGCAACGGAAAGAGCGGTCGTTTTGCCTCCGAGTCCTTGCGCGCCGATGTTCAAAGCGTTGATTTCGTCGAGAATTTTGTTTTCGAGTTCGGCAATTTGCTCGTTCGGTGAAGGATCGCCGGTTTTTCGAACGAGCGCGTATTTGGATAAAACGGCGGCTTTGTCCATCGTTCCGCCTATGCCTACGCCGACGACGAGCGGAGGGCATGGATTTGCTCCCGCTTTTTTAACGCAATCGATTACGGAAGAAATTATTCCGTCCGTGCCTTTTGACGGAGTAAGCATGTATATCGCCGACATGTTTTCGCTACCGGCGCCTTTTGCGAGATAGGTTAGTTTCAGCTTGTCGCCGAGCACCGTTTTGACGTATACGACTGCAGGCGCATTGTTATTCGTGTTCAGTCTGGAAATAGGGTCCGCGACCGATTTGCGCGCGTTTTTGTAACCGAGAACTACTCCGGCGTCGATGCTTTCTTCCAACGGTCTGTCGAGTTGCGCATCTATGCCCAATTCGGCGAAAATGACCGCGACTCCGCAATCCTGACAAGCGTAGCTGTTTGTTTCGCTTGCTATGCGCGCGTTTTCGGATAATTGAGCAAGCGCCCATTTCGCCGATTTTTCCGTTTCGGTCGAATATGCTTCGCGTAATTTGTTTACGCATTCGGTTTCGATGTTTTTAAGAGAATAATCGATTAGTTCGGCTAATTTTTGAACGATTTGTTCGTGAGTAATTTTTTTCATGTTATAATTTTATCATAATTAAATTAAAAATGCAAAAATATTTGCCTTTTATTTCAATTTATTGTATACTTATTTCATGTGTATCAGGATGTGCGTTTTGGGAAGCGGAAGTAAAGGCAATTGTATTTACGTAGGCTGCAATAATACGAATATACTTATCGATATGGGATTACCCATACGCAGAATCGAAAAAAGTTTGGCGGTGATAGGAGTAAATCCCTCTTCGGTATCCGTTTTGATAACGCACGAACATTCCGATCATATAAAAACGACGGACGCTTTCGTAAAGAAATACGGTTCGTCGGTATACGCCCACGAAGCGTGCAGGGAAGGAATTTGTCGGTGTTGCGATTTAGACGTCGGAGAATACGTTTTTTTCGGCGACGACGATAGCTTCTACGTCGGAGAATTGTCCGTTGCTCCGTTTAACGTAAGTCACGATGTGCCTTGCGTCGGATATTCGATAGAAGGAAACGGAAAAAAACTGTCGGTAGCCACGGATATAGGCAAGGTTACGCCCTCCGTTCTAAAAGCGATAATAGGCAGCGATCTCGTCGTGCTTGAGAGTAATCACGATCGCGTCATGCTCGAAAAGAACGCCGTTTATCCGAGATACCTCAAAAATCGTATTTCGTCAGGGAAAGGTCATTTGTCCAACGACGACTGTGCGCTGACGATCAGGTCGTTGGTCGCAACGGGAACGAAACAAGTCGTGCTTGCGCATTTGTCGGAAGAAAACAATTGCCCGGAGCTTGCATTCGAAACGGTGAAACGCGTTGTGGAAGAGGGCGGATACGTCGAAGGTAAGGATATAAAAATAGAAATTGCCGAACAGGACAGACTTTCGTCCATGTTCGAAATATCGTGAGTTATGAAAAATAAAATCAATTACAAAACCGGTTCGGTAATATTTTTAGCCGGAATATCGTTCGATCTTATCGTTCAGTTCGTTTTTTCGATAGTAACCGTTGCGGTTGCTGCGGCAACGGGAGTCGCGGATGTAACCGAACTTTCGTGGTATTCCACGATAAATCTCGTCGCCATGTTTTTTTTACAGGCGGCGTTCGTTGCGGCGTTGATTTTCGGACTCAAAAAGCAGAATTGCGAATTGTTCGTCAAACCTACCGTTCCGACTCTTAAACAGGCGCTGTTCGGCTTGTTGACTGTTACGGTGTGTCTTACTTGTTTTTCTTGGGCGGGCGAATGGTTTTACGTTTTGCTGGACGCTGTCGGTTTTAATTTTTCTGGAATAGAAATCAACGGAACCGTCGATCTCGTTCTTGCGATAATCGTAACCGCCGTGATAGCTCCCGTCGTTGAGGAAACGCTGTTTAGAAACGCGCTGTTGGGCGGATTGCTCGGCGAAAAAAAACCGACGACGGCGATAATTATGTGTGGAGCGGCGTTTGCGTTGATGCACATGAGCGCGCAGCAGACCGTTTATCAGTTTATGCTCGGTTGTTCGTGCGCGTATATCGTTTATAAAACGGGCAGCATAGTCGTTTCCATTGCCGTACATGCGGTCAATAATATCGTTGCGCTCGTTCTGTCTTTTGCGAATATGTCCGTCCTTACTCCTGCGGAAGGGCAGATAAGCGTTTTGTTAAAAAATCCGCTTCTTGCGGCTATAATTACCGTATTGTTATTCGTCGGCGGAATTTTTTTGATTCTGTTCGTCGGAAATCGTTTGTTCGAAAGAAATGCGTCGCCTTACGTGCCGGATTCGGTTAAAAACGATCGTTCGGGCAGAACGGTGTTTGTTACCGCGATGTGCGTATGCGGAGTAATGTGGATATTCAATTTTATCGGGAGCGTGTTATGAATAAAAGTATAACCATCGAAGAAAGACAAAAAACGTTTCGTGCGGCCGGTCTCGCGTTGTTTTGCGACGCCGTAGGACTGCTTTTAATGCGTTTGCTGATCGGATTTATTTCCCCCTATCTGAAGAACGCTTTGAGCGAAGAAGTTTACGAAATACTTACCGACGTTATTTTTAGTTTCGGAGCGCAGGTTTTGGTTTCGTTGGGAGCCGGATTGCTTATTTATAAGCTTATTTTGAAAAAATCGGTTAAGGAAATATTTTATATGTCTGGATATCGACCTACCGATCGGCGAATTTATCTTGTCAGCTTTTTAATAGGAATATGCGCACTCATCGCCACGATAGGCGTATCAACCGTCTGGCAGACCGTTTTGATAATGCTGGGATATACGCCTTCTTCGAGTTCTTTCATGCCAGAAGAATTCAGCGTTTGGTATTTGCTTCTCAGTTTGTTTCTGACCGCCGTTTTACCTGCCGTTTGCGAAGAATTCATAAACCGAGGTATTTTTCTCGGAGCGATGTGCTTTACTTTTTCGAAAAAAACGACGGTAATTATTTGCGGAATAGCGTTCGGATTGTTTCATCAATACATTACTCAAACTTTTTATACGGCGTTGATGGGAATGTTGCTTGCTTATCTCGTTCTTACCACTAAGTCGATTATACCTGCTTGTATAGTTCATTTTACGAATAACGCAATAAGCGTAGCGATGGATTTTATCGATACTTATTCGCCGGCGAACAGTCCTCTTGTCGCTTTGTCGAATTTCATGACGCAAAATATCGGACTTATGTTTTTGATCGTAGCATGCGCGTTCGGTGCGATTTTTGCTTTGTTGAATCTTATCAAAAAACTTTACGGCGAATATTACTGCAAAAAATACGTTAAATTCATGAACAGCGGCAGCGAAGAAGATTTCGACGCGGTTACGACCTTCTGGACGGCGGCTGATATAAGATACAAACCGACTTTCCGCGATTGCATTTTTTATTACGGAGCGATCGTTCTTACCGTTCTGTATACGATTTGCACTTTTATCTGGGGTTTGTTCTGATGCGAAAAATAAACGTCGTTTGCGTGGGAAAAATAAAAGAAGAGTACTTAATCGACGGTATATCCGAATATGTAAAGCGAATTTCGCGTTTTGCAAAAACGGAAATCGTCGAGCTTAAAGACTTTGCCGGAGCAGACGAAATTAAACGCGAGAGCGCTTCTATACTCGAAAAACTTACCGGTTACAAAATTTTGCTCGATATAGGCGGTAAAAATCTGTCCAGCCCGGAAATAGCCGAACTTATGGACAAAGCTTATATCGGCAATTCGGAAATTACGTTCGTTATAGGCGGAAGTTGCGGCGTTGACGACCGAGTCAGAACGTCGTGCGATTTTAGACTTTCGTTCGGTAAAGCCACTTTTCCGCATCAACTCATGAGATTGATTTTGTGCGAACAGATTTATCGCGCTTTGAGCATTATAGAAAATCTTCCTTATCACAAATAAAGCCGTTTTTTCATATAAATTCGTATGTGCGATTATAATACGGTTATGAAAAAAACAATTGAGCTTTTTCGAAAAGGCGCGGACGTCGGTTCGATAGGAAAAAGTTATAAAGGAAGAATTATTCCGTATATACACGTGGGCGGATATACGGGTAATCGAATTATCGTCATTGCGGCGATTCATGCGAGAGAGCACGTTACGTCCTGGATAGCTCTTTGTCAGGCTTGTGAAATATTAAAAAATTGTTCGGGCGAAGACGGATTTTATTTTTTGCCGTGCGTTAATCCCGACGGAGTCGAAATAGCGTTCGGGACGGACGAAGCTCCCCTTTGGTATGACGGCGATCCCGGACTGTATAAAGCGAACGCGCGAGGCGTCGATTTGAACGTTAATTTTAATGCCGGGTGGGGAACGGGTAAAAGTAACCGATTTTCGGTTTCGGGCGAAAATTATGTCGGCGAGTATCCGCTCAGCGAACCGGAAAGCAAAGCTTTGGCCAAATTTACGTCGGAAGTAATGCCGTCGGCTACCGTTGGGTATCATTCGAAAGGCAGAGAAATTTATTACGAATACAAATTACCCGAAAGACTGAAAAAACGGTACCGCGTTATTGCTGAAAAATTAAGCGCGGTTACAGGCTATAAGATAGTCGAAAATCTGCCGAGCGCCGGCGGTTATAAAGATTGGTGTCAGGAAAAATTACGTATTCCGGCATTTACGATCGAAATAGGCGACGACTCGCTCGCGCATCCATTGAGCGAGAAACAAGTAAAGGAGGATTGCAAGCGAAATTTATTCGTTCCGCAGATAATAGCCGAATGTTTGAAACGCAAGACGAAAAATTCATGAAAGCCGCTTTGAAAGAAGGACTAAAAAGCCTTGAGAGCGGCGACGTGCCCATCGGGTGTGTTATCGTAGACGAAAACGGCAAAATAGTCGCGAGGGCGCATAACGAACGTGAAAAAACTTTTTTGCCGACCGCTCACGCCGAAGTTTTGGCAATAAACAAAGCAGGTAAAAAACTCGAAAGATGGAATCTTTCCGGTTGTACGCTGTACGTGACGTTGGAGCCGTGCGTAATGTGTGCGGGAGCGATCGTCAATTCGAGAATTACTCGCGTTGTTTTCGGTGCTTACGACAAAAGGTTCGGATGTTGCGGAACCGTTTACAACCTTGTTGCCGACGAGAAATTCAATCATCGGTGTGAGGTTACGGGCGGAATTTTGGAGAAAGAATGTATCGAACCGGTCGGAAAATTCTTTAAACAGCTTAGAATGTCGAAAAATAAAGAAAGCGAGCGTTAAATTCTTGACAAAATATTCGCGAAATTATATAATTAAATAGCTATGGATAAATGCAAAGGTATAATTCTAAAAACTTCCTACGATAAAATGGGAAGCTCTGCCGACGTTGAGTTGCTCGGTAAAACGATGCTCGAATGGGTGTCGCTTTCTTTGCATGGATTTCCGGTCGTCAGTATCGACGATAATGCGGAAGTGCCCGTTCCTTTGCTGATTAGGGATTGTTTGGATTTGTCCGCCGAATATACGGTGGTATTGTATTCCGATACGCCGCTTATTACGCGCAAAACTGTAAACGACGCTTTGGAAACTGCTAAAGTCGGCAATCTTAACGTTGTTAAGATGACGCGCGGATACGTGTTTAAGACAGATTACATCGCGGGTGTGGATAAGATTTATTCGGATAATACCTATTATTTCGACGAAGAAGATTTTATTACCGCGTACAGCTATAAACAGGTCAGCTTTATAAGCGATATTCTGAAAAACAGAATATTGACTTTTCATATGAATCAGGGTGTGTTTTTTGAAGATTCGGCGTCGACGTTCATAGGTTGCGACGTCAGCATCGAAGCCGGCGTGTCTATCGGCGCGAACAACAGCATTACCGGTCGTACGGTGATAAAAAAAGGCGCTAAAATTCAGCGAGGAAACGCGATTGAGGATTGCGTTATCGACGAAGGCGCTGTTATCGAAAGCAGCAAGCTCGTTCATAGCTATATCGGAAAGAACACGAGCGTCGGTCCGTTCGCAAATTTAAGAAAAGACAACGTTATCGGCGAAAATTGTAAAATCGGCGATTTCGTCGAGCTTAAAAATTGTAAAATCGGATCGAGTTGCAAAATCGGACATTTGACTTATGCCGGCGACATAGTTATGGGTAAAGAATGTAATATCGGTGCGGGAGTCGTGTTTGCTAATTACGACGGAAAAGACAAACATTCGTCCGTTATCGGAGAAAGAGTTTTTGTCGGATCGTCGAGCACGATAGTCGCTCCCGTCAGATTGGAAGACGGTTGTTTTATCGCAGCCGGTTCGGTAGTGACGGAAAGCGTGCCTGCAGGTGCTCTTGCCATAGCTAGAGGCAGACAGGTAATTAAGCCCGAATGGACGGGTAACAAGTATATTAAGAAATAACCTTTAAGGCTGTTTATATAAAAATATATTTTGGAGGCACTAATAATGATAGCGCACGGAAACAAAATCAAACTGTTTACCGGAAACGGAAACAAATCGCTTGCGGAGGAAATCGCTAAAGAATTGCATATGCCGCTCGGCGATTTGGTGGTAGGAAAATTCTCCGACGGAGAAATCAGCGTTCAGATAAACGAATCTGTTCGCGGATGCGACGTATTCGTAATTCAGTCGACGTCCACGCCCGTTAACGATAATCTTATGGAGCTTTTGGTCATTATCGACGCAATGCGCAGAGCTTCGGCAGGCAGAATTACCGCGGTTATGCCGTATTTCGGATATGCTCGTCAGGATAGAAAAGCAAGAGCGAGAGATCCCATTACCGCAAAACTCGTAGCGGATCTTATTACTTCGGCAGGAGCGGATCGTGTTCTTACCATGGATCTTCACGCTCCGCAGATTCAAGGCTTTTTCGATATTCCGGTGGACAACCTTCTCGGCTTGTCCGTTTTGGCAAAATATATCGCTAACGAAGAATTCGCGCACGACGACAATCTTATCGTAGTATCTCCGGACGTAGGTTCTGTTTCGAGAGCTCGTCAGATGGCAACCAAACTCAATAAATCGCTCGCTATCGTGGACAAGCGTCGTCCCAAAGCCAACGTTATGGAGGTTATGAATATAGTCGGCGACGTAAAAGGCAAAACTTGTCTTATGCTCGACGATATGATCGATACCGCGGGAACGATTACTCAAGGAGCGAAGGCGCTTATCGAAGTCGGCGGCGCAAAAGAAGTATATGTTTGCTGTACGCATGCCGTTCTTTCGGGACCTGCAATGCAAAGACTCAAAGATTCCGTAATCAAAAAGGTATTTACGCTCAATACGATCGAACTTGACGCAGATAAAAAATGCGACCTTATCGAAGAAATTTCGGTTGCGCCCATATTCTCTCGCGCAATAGAGAGCGTGTTTGCGGATATGCCTATCTCTCGTTTGTACGAAGACTGATTTCGATCGCGAAATTATTAGAATTTTCGATTAACGTCAATATAAATAGCAAGGACAAAACGTCTTTGCTATTTTTAAATTGAACGAGTCTTTTTTATGTATCGTCTTTGATTTGCGTTTCGCAGCAGAACTGAAAGAGTTGGGGCCGTTTTGAAACGTTTAATCAAGAAAACAATATTAAATAATCGAAAAACTTATTGTGATTTATAGTTTCAACCGAATATTAGGTCGATAATGACAGACATGACGATTGTGGAGGTATGGGAATTAACCGTTTCGATTTTTGAAAGATTTGCGTTCGTATTTGAATTTTGTTGCGAGTCCGCCGCGAATGTGTCGTTCGGACAGATTTTTTTCGAGAACGAGCCGAACCCTTTTGTATAATTTTTCGTCTATGATTTTTAGGCGTTCCGTTAAATCTTTATGAACGGTGCTTTTGCTTATGCCGAATTTGCTTGCGGCGGCGCGGACGGTTTCTCCCGTATTGACAACGTGTTCGCCAAGTTCTATCGCACGTTTGTATATATTTTCACGCATGTCGTCATCTCCATAAAATGTTAATATATACTATGTCGTTGGTTGCGCGTATATTCTTAATAATTATAATGAAAAATTTATTTTAAAAGAAAAATCGCATTAAGAGTACGTTTGTCGCTTAATGCGATTGAAAAATGAAAATTTTAGCGACGTTTATTGATATTTCGGATAAACGCGAATGTTCGTTCAATGGGTGCGGCGCGTTGACGGATATATCATTGCCGAATAGTTTGCGTCGAATCGAACGAATGATTTTCGATGATTGTAAAAAATTGCGTAGCGTCAATTTCGAAACGGAAAGCCAATTGATTTATATGGGCTATTATATTTTTAAGAGTTGCGAAAGTATGATAGTTGCGGAAATTCCGAGTAAAGTTGCCAACGTAGTGGATTTTTTACGGTTGCGAAAATCTTTATAAAATCATAAATAACAGCGATTTAACCATTAAATTCGGCAATTATCGCAATCGTTAACCGAAAATAGTTGTGAATAAAACGGGAATCGATTGCGTCGACGACTTTTTCGAATACGAAGATTTTATTTGCGAGCGGACGGAAACCGGATTGTTTATGTACGCTTATTGCGGTAAGTCCGATTCTGTTAAGCTTCCCGAAAATCGTAAAGGCGAAAATGCGAAATTCTTGAATTGAGAGGCGTTTATGACGTGGAAATTCTCGATTCGTTTACTTACATAACCGAAAAAGCTTTTTTCGGTTGTGAAACGCTTGAACGCGTGCGTTTTTCGGAAAACAGTCTTTTGCCTTGTATTCGATCGCAGTCTTTTTGCGAATGTTTCGAGCTGACCGAATTTATCGTTCCGTAAAAAGTGACCGAAATAGGCGGCAACGCTTTTTTCAACTGCATGAAATTGCGTAGCGTGACAGATAAAAGTTTTCTCGATATGGTCGTGAAAAGCATTGAACACGGATATATAGCCTATTATGTCGAATGTGTAAACCGAGTAAAAGAATGTTCGTTGTCGGCGAATTCGCTTGATTCGCATTTTCGTCGGCGGAGAAACATATACTGTACAAAGCTCGCATGCCGAGCGGCAAACGGAGAAGAATAAATAGAATTTATGGATTTTTGCTTTATTTTCATTAAAATAGTAAATTGAAAAAGTAAAATCCATATAGGTGGCAAAAAAACGACTAGTAGAAG
>CAZQAC010000007.1:0-37620 GCA_964591125.1 uncultured Lachnospiraceae bacterium | reverse complement strand
TTGGCTGCGTTGGGCGACATAACGATAGAGGAGGACGGCGTAAAAATCGATTCGCCGCTAATCGACGCGACGGTGGAAGAGGCGGCAAAAGAGGGCTTGACCACTTCCATTCGCCTTCAAGGTTACGTTATGAATCTGCACGGTTACGACGATTATATTATGCTCGACAGGCACAATAAGCCGATGAGATGCGGTTGGAGCGATTTTTTACGTAGCTCGTTGTTCCACGAAGGCGTAATGGAAGACAACCGGATTGCGAGCCGGTCTTTGGCGGCTCATTTCGCAAACAAGCCGGAATTACTGTCTTTCCAAATTTACAACGAACCGCATTATCCGTCGGACGGAATTTACGATTACCACCCCTTAACTATTGCTGCGTATAAAAAATGGCTGACCGAGCAGGGATTTCCCGAACAAGAGCCCCCGAGAGAATTGCCGAAAGGCGACGACCGCGCCGAAATTGACGCATGGGTGCGTTGGCGGGAATTTAATAACGCGGCTCTCGATAAATTTATGGAAGATTCCGCTTTGGCTGCGAAAGAGGGCGCTCCGCATATTGTTACGTATACGAATATAGCGGGCGGATCGGTTCTACGTGACGGAGCGGCGATGAGCGGCGTGAATTATTTTAAAAATGCGAGGGGAGTATCGGACATAGTGGGTATCACGTCTTATGTTCATTTGGAGGGCGGTGACGTTTATCATTCTCTTGCTCAATACGCTATGGCGGAAAGCGCGGCGGCATTGAGCGGAAAGCGCGCTTGGAATATGGAAGTGGACGCACGCACGCGTATGCCGCAGCGAAAACTTCATCAAGAAGTATACGCGCAATTGGCGGCGGGCTTTAAGGGACTTAATTTCTATGAATGGAGAGGCGATTATCCCGATCCCGGTTCTCCCAACCCCGATAACTGCGGCTTTATTTTCAGCGACGGCAGTAAAACGGAACATTACGACCATTCGATGAAAATGATTCGATTCGTGAACAGGTATTCCGATTTGTTCGTCAACGCCGAAAAAATCCGCGAGGGCGTGGCTGTTCTTTACTCCGAATACGGCTCGCTGTATTCCGAAGGCAGCTTGGGCGGACATACCGTCAGCCTTTATATAAGACAACTGATGAGAACGTATCGCGAATTGCGTCGCGCAGGTATTTGCGCCGATTTCGTGGAAAGCTCGGATTTGAAAGAAAATAAGTTCGGAGTTCGCTTACTGTTCGTTCCTGCGGTACAAGACAACCTCTCTCAAAAAGAACGGGAAGAAATCGACGCGTTCGTTCAGTCGGGCGGAAAAGTATGGTATTTGAACCAAAGCGGTACTTTCGGAGCCTTTGTCGACGACGGTTGGTGGGCTTGGGATTTACCGCGTTTGGATACGACTCGCCTCGAATTTCGCGGCTTGCTTGAACCGGAAGATATTTTGGAACAATGCGAAATTACGCCAACGGCTCGAACGAACAATCGTCATTTGTTGGCGGGCGCGCAAATCGGCGACGGATATAGTTTGATTTACTTGATCAATTCCGATCCGGCTCGTAAAAATATTTGCGGAGCGACGCTAATGACTACTTTGCCTTTTACCGAAGCGACTTTGTTGCGTCCCGAAGGCGAAACTTCGCTTAAATCTGAAAACGGAACCATCGAACTTCCCGATTTGGACGAGGGCGGCGTCGTGTTGCTGAAATGATTTTTAATAAAAATAAAGGGTTTTTGCTCGTTTGAGATTTTTATTGAAAACAGCTAATTTGAAATACGATTATTTTTAATTCAAAACTCGGAGTCGCTTTTTGAAACGCACTCCGAGTTGTTTTAGTTATAAGATTTTTGTTTAGAAAAAGCAAATTAATGCGGTGTCGAAGATTTGGTTTGATTTTGCAAATATTTTTTGTAAAGTTCGTCGGCTTTCGCTTTGAATTTTGTGATTTCGACTTTCGCAGCGTCGCAATTCAAACTTTCTTCTGAAATATTAAGCGCGGATAATAAAATATCGAGAGTGATAATGTCCGCGTTGTTTTTTTTCGCCGCTTCGTTTTGAGAGTTATGTTGTCCGTAAGCGATAAACGTGTCGCATTGTTTCGGCGAGGTCAGTTTACCACCGGCGGAATAGATTTTTTCGGCAAGAATTATCATTTTTCGGTAAAATTTATTTTCGAAATTTCTTGAAAAACATATTTTTTTTCCGTTGAGCGCGCCGCTTGAATTTTTGTGTTCTTTGCGTAGTTTGTCGCAATAAGATCGAAATACGATCGAATCGCGTTTGCGCATTTTGTCGATGTTGCCGATCGGTTTGCCGTCGTAAGAAATATTTCCGTTTTGGGATAATCCGGAACAGTCGGGGTTGTTTTTTATTATCGATGCGCCGTCCGTTTTTTGATCCGTTATTATGTTTTTAAAAATTTCGAGAGTGGATTTTGCGTCGTCGTCCGATTTGTGTACGGAGTCGGGTTCGGCTGCGTTCGGCGAAAAATGTTCGAACGCTTTGGAAAGACTGCGGATCGCATTGTCGCAATAAATTTTCGCGTCCAGTCTTTGGACGTCGAAAAACGAAAAATTTATTTGTTTCAGTCCGTATCTTTCGCAAGCTTTGCGTAAAAATCCTGCGTCGTTGCCTATTGCAAAACCTATTATCGTGTGATCCGGATTTTCGATAAGCGTTTTAATTTTATCGTAGTAATGCGGAAAAGTCGGCGCGGAATAAAAATCGTCGGGCTTGTACGCAAGAGTAATTCCCTGAGTGCCGGCTTTGTTAGTCAAAACGAATTTGCTTTCAGGGTTGATCAGAATATCCTTCTGTTCCGTAACGGTAAAGTTTTCGTCCGCGATAACGTAACCGAAACTGCATATGTCGTTGCCGTTGCAACATTCTATGTCGAAAATCAAATATTTCATAAAAAATATTATACGCTATTTGCAACGATAAGTCAAATCGGTCGACGGGTAATTTCGTTATAATCCGAAATCGAGTCGAAAATAACACGAAAATGCCGTCGATACCGGTTTTTGTAAAAACGAAGTTAGTTTGGCGGTTGTTTGTTGTTATGCGGAAAACTCGTTTGGAAAGAGCGCTCGAAAAACGCTCGGTAAACGATTAAACGGTAAATTATCGCTTAATAATTTTTTCGTCATCGTAATCGTGTGTTTAATATCGCGAAAAAGTCGATAATATTGTTGCCAAAAATCATAAATTGTGGTAGAATGTATCTAACGAATAATAAAATAACGGAGATAGATTATGATAACAAAAATTCACGAATTCGAACGTAACGGCAAACTGAACGAAGTTTATCGTCTTACCAATAAAAACGGTTGCGAGTTGGACATTCTTACTTTCGGAGCAAGAATAATTCGTATTGCCGTTCCTGATAAAAACGGCGATATGGGCGACGTAATAGTCGGTTATGCCAAGGCGGAAGATTATTGCGATAAGTCGCGCGCGTTTTACGGCGCTTTGATAGGAAGATACGGAAACAGAATAGGCGAAAGTAAATTTACTCTTAACGGAGTTACTTACAATCTTCAGGCAAATAACGGAAAAAATACTTTGCACGGCGGTTTTGACGGATTCGATTTGCGTACTTTCGACGCTGAAATAAAAGGCGAAAAGCTCGAATTGTCATATGTTTCGCCTGACGGAGAGGGTGGATATCCCGGTGAAATGAAAGTAACGTGCGTATATACGTTTACAGACGATAACGAAGTGGTAATCGATTATCGCGCGACGTCGAGCAAAGATACGCTTTGCAATCTTACAAATCACGCATATTTTAATATAGGTAACGACGATACCGTGCTAGAGCACGAACTTATGATTAACAGTTCCAAAATGACTCCGGTCGATGACGAGCTTATTCCTCATAACGAGTTTATGAACATTATCGGAACGCCGTACAGTTTTAAGAACGGCGAATTGTTAAAAACGAATATGTTCTCGAAAGAACATATGATCGCGCTTTGCAAAGGATTCGATTTCAATTATTGCATTGATCGCAAAAACGCCGAAGGACTTGAACATTTTGCTTACGTTTACGATAAGGCGAGCGGAAGAAGAATGGATTGTTATACCGATCTTCCGGGCGTTCAGCTTTATACGTCCAACACCATGAAAGGAACGGAAGGAAAAAAAGTTTACGAGGATTATTGTGCTCTGTGCCTCGAAACGCAGGGCTATCCCAATTCGCCTAATTGTCCCGATTATCCCTCTACAGTACTCAAAGCGGGCGATGTTTACAGAACGACGACCGTTTATAAATTTTCGGTCGTAAAATAAACTAAACGAATAAACGAAATTCCGACTGTTCGGAAATCGAAAAAATGACACGGTTGTAATAAATCGTGTTATTTTTGTTTTAATTATTGCAAAGCGTTGCAAAATATGTTATACTTAATATTCGAAAGCGTTTTGCTTTTCGGACTTAATTTTTATGAAGGAGTTAACAGTGATCGACAGACATGCAAAAAAATCAGTAATTGAAATTTCTGCGTTGTTTTTTTTGGCAATCGTAGTTGTAGCTGTGTGTTCGGTTGCGGCGGCTTTTTTCCCGAAAAAAACAGGCGACGTAAAGGTGTCGCTTGAAGAAACAGTCAAAAAGGTAGAAAAAAACGTTTTTGAATTGAAAGTCGGCAATACGGTTGCTACGGGGTTCTTTGTCTAAAACGGTGAAAACGGCGCGATTGCGGTTACTTGCTGGCATTCTGTAAAAGAGGACGCGGCAGCCGTTCAAATAAAAGAATACGGAAAAGCCGAGTTTGTTTCGGGATTAAAACTTTTGGGGTACGACGCCGATTACGATATTGCCGTATTCGAAACGGAGGGACGGCGAGATATAATCGATTTGTTGGATACTGTGGACAACGAAACTTTAAACGTCGGAGCAGAAGTGTTTTTGTTGGGCAATTCGATAGGTAAAGGCATCGCCTGTAACGACGGAATAATTTCGGTTGCGGACGAAGTCGTGTCGTGTTCCGATCCCGCCTACGGTTCGAATATCGACGGGAAAAATTTGCCAGCGGTACGCGTTACCGCAGCGGTTAATGCCGGGTGTAGCGGGTGTCCGTTGTTTTCTGCGGCCGGAAAACTTATCGGAATGGGCTTTTATCAGGTTTTCGGAACTACGGAACGCCCTGTTTACGATATGAATTACGTCGTTCCGGCAAACGTTGTGAAATCGGTGGTAAATGCTGCGAAGCTTAAAAGAGGAATTATTCAACGCGATAAAATAACGTTAAGAAGCGAAATAGTAGGCGAGGGCGACGTTACGATCGGATTAACCGAAATAAGCACGCCGTACGGTAAATTTTTAAAAAAGGGAAACGAATGGTTTTACGAAAACGACGAAAACGTTTCGTTCGAAATAAGCGACGTTAACGGAAAAAAATGTTCAGTTGCGTATATATGTTCGCTTTTTATCGATTATGCGTATGGTTACGTCGGTAAGTTGGAGGTAAATTCCGTCGGCGGTGAAAAAATCATTATCGGGAACAGATTATGAACAAAACGGATTATAACAAAATATTCGAATGCGAGGCGGAGGAAAACAAAGGAAAAAAACTTTTGTTGCACTGTTGTTGCGCTCCGTGTACGCTCGGCGTTATCGAACGCGTGACTCGTTTTTTCGACGTCACTCTTTTTTGGTACAATCCGAATATCATGCCGTCGGAGGAAAGCAAAAAGCGGTATGACGAACTTGCGAGAGTTGCGTCCGTTTACGGCGTCGAACTGGTTGAACGGAGCGGAGACGAAGACGAATTTTTATCGTTTGCGCGCGATATGAAAGATTTCGCGGAAGGCGGCGCTCGTTGCGAAAAATGTATCGATTTGCGTTTGCGAAAAACGAGCGAATACGCAACGGAAAACGGATTCGATTATTTTTGTTCGACGTTATCCGTTTCACCGCACAAAAACGCGACTTTTATAAACGAATGCGGAAAGCTGGAGCAAAAAGGCTCGTTGTGGCTTTATAACGATTTCAAAAAAAAAGAAGGATTTAAGCGTTCGGTCGAATTGTGCGAAAAGTACGGAATATATCGTCAGAATTATTGCGGGTGCAGATTATGACTTTGGAAGAAAAGATAAAAAATCTGCCGGATAATCCCGGCGTTTACATTATGCGCGACTCAAGCGGAGAAATTATATACATCGGGAAAGCGGTAGTTTTGAAAAATCGCGTAAGACAGTATTTTCAACATTCCGAAAAACCACCCAAAGTTCAGGCAATGGTGGATAATATCGCGGATTTCGATTATATTATCACGCTTACGGAACGTGACGCGTTAACGCTCGAAGCGACGTTGATAAATAAACATAAGCCCTATTACAACATATTGCTTAAAGACGACAAACACAGCCCTTATATCAAAATAGATTTGTCCGTTCCCTATCCGACGATAGAAGTTACGCGAAAATACGTTCGCGACGGTTCGAAATATTTCGGTCCGTATTTTAACGGGATAAGCGTTTGGGCAATAGTGGACATAATCAAATCCGCATACAACATGAGAGCGTGTCCCAAAAAATTGAAAAAGCAATCGCGTGCATGTCTTAATTACGATATCGGTCTTTGTAAAGCGCCGTGTATGCGTTATATTCAACCCGACGAATATGCCGTTATAGTCGAAAACGTAATTAAATTTCTGAACGGATACGATAACGCCGCTGCGGCTTTGATAAAAGACAAGATGGAAAAAGCCGCCGCCGACGAGCTGTTCGAACGGGCTATCGTATATCGAGATCAGTTGATTATGTTGGGTAAGTTGAAAGAACGAACCATTGCCAATCTCGGTTCAATAACCGACATAGACGCTTTCGCTTATGCCGAAGAAGGCGACGATACCGTAATATCCGTTGCGATCGTTCGCGGTAGCAAAATGATAGGCGTCAAAAATTATTTTCTTCCGTTTTCGGACGGTTTGTTGACGGAACGCGCGACGCAATTTTTGATGCAGTATTATATGAACGGGGAAATTCCGTCCGAAGTGTGTTTCCCCGAAGAACTGGATTCGCAAAGTATTCGCGACGGGATTGCGTTGGCTGATAAAAACAAATCCGTTACCGTGAATTTTCCTCAAAAAGGACAACGAAAAAAATTGGTGTCGACGGCGGCGGAAAACGCTCGAGATTACCTGCTTAAAAATCGCGAAAAGAATAAGCGCGAATACGAAATGACGGTTGTCGCCGCTGAAAGATTGGCAAAAATACTCGGTATAGATTCGGCAAGAAGAATGGAATGTTACGATATTTCCAATATAAGCGGAGTGGACAAAGTGGCGTCGCAAGTTGTTTTTATAGACGGTTCGGCGGCTAAACGCGAGTACAGACGTTATAAAATTAAAACGGTTGAAGGAGCGAACGATTTCGCTTCGATGGCGGAAGTAATAAAGCGTCGTTTGGGGCATATTACGGACGAAAATCGCCCCGATTTGATTGTCGTAGACGGAGGAAAAGGACAGCTTTCGGCGGCTTACGAGGTTATGCGTTCGTGTGGATACGACATTCCGATGGTAGGTCTTGCGAAAAGAGAAGAAGAAATATTTCTTGTAGGAAAGTCCTTTCCAGTCACTTTGGACAAAAGTGATTACGCGCTTCGACTCATGCAGAGAATAAGGGACGAGGCTCACCGCTTTGCGATTACGTATCATCGTAATTTGCGCGCAAAAAGATACGGCAGCGAGCTCGAGGACATACCGGGCGTCGGCGAGGTAAGAAGAAAAATATTGCTTCGTGCGTTCGGAAGCGTTAAGGAGATAAAAGAGGCGTCTTTTTCGGCTCTTTCCGCAACGGAAGGAATAGACGAACGAACCGCACGCGCTGTTTACGAATTTTATCACAACAGTCAGAAAACTAATACGGAGGATGTTTAATGAAATACAAGCTTATATTTTGCGATTTCGACGGAACATTGCTGCGAGACGATTTGACCGTCGCTGCGTCGTCGATCGAAGCGATAAAGGATTATGTTCGTCGCGGAGGAAAGTTTGTTATAAATACGGGACGAATGCCGAAATCCATGCGCAAATGGCCGGCGATTTTGGGAACGGATGAGCTTCCCGTATCGGTATGCGGTTTTCAGGGCGGATTAGCAACGGATAAAAACGGAAACAGAATAGTGGAAAATGCTATCGATTATCGTTCGGCGTATGAAATAATCAAAAAGGCGGAAGATGCCGGTTTGTATGTGCATACCTATGAAGCGGAAAACGTTTTAATCGAAAAAAGTCACCCGATCAGTCGCGAATATTGCGAAATTTGCGATATTACCGAAAGAGAAGTGGGAAAGCTAAGCGAATACGTTTTGAAAAACAGACATAATTGTTATAAAATAATGATGGTAGTCGAAGAAGATAAAATGAACGATATGCTAAGATTTTTCAATTCTATGAATTTTTCGGACGTGCATTTCGTTACGAGTAGCGCGACATATTTGGAGGCGGTGCCGACTTGCGGTGGAAAAGGAAACGCACTTGTCGCGATCGCGAAATATTATGGTATACCGATAGAACAAACGATAGCGATCGGAGATCAAAGAAACGATATCGGAATGATACAAACCGCAGGGCTGGGGTGTGCGGTTGCGAACGCTTTGGATGAAGTTAAAAAAGTCAGCGATTATATATCCGCATCCAATAACGACGACGGAGTAGGAAAAATAATAAAAAAATTTACGGAGGAATGATATGCCTGTAGTAAACAAAGAAATAGTCGAAAATGAAACCGACATAAGCGTTGAGGATTTTTCCGAGCGCCTGAATTTGGAAGTGCTTAATAAGGGAAAAGGAGTCATGCACATAGCGACGTTTAACGTTTGCCGTCCCGGCTTGCAGTTTGCCGGATATTACGAGCATTTCAGTAGTGAAAGAGTTCAGGTCGTGGGCGAACAGGAGATGTCCTATTTGTCGCATATGAGTCATGAGGAACGAGTTAAAAGCTGCGAGAATTTTTGTAAATACGAGTTTCCCTGTCTTATCATAACGACTGTGCTCGAACCTATCGAAGAATTAATGAATGCAGCTATAAAATTCAACAGAACGGTTCTTCGCAGTAAGTTGAGAACGACCGGATTCGTAAACGAATTGTCCATTTATTTGAACGAATTGCTTGCTCCCACTATAACCATGCACGGCGTTCTCGTGGATTTATACGGAATAGGCGTGTTGCTTATAGGTCATTCGAGCGTAGGTAAGTCCGAAGCTGCTTTGGAGCTTGTTCAACGCGGACATAGATTGGTTGCGGACGACGCCGTGTGTTTGAAACGCGTCAACGACAGATTGGTGGGTAGCGCGCCGGCGACGATACGGCATCTTATGGAAATTCGCGGACTCGGAATAATTGACGTAGAAAAGATGTACGGTTCGGGTTCGATTCGCTTGACAAAGGTGGTGGATTTCGTTGCCGCTCTCGAAGATTGGGACGAAACAAAAGAATACGACAGATTGGGAAACGAAAACAACACTTATAACATTTTGGATATAGATATGCCCGAAATTATCATTCCGATAAGACCGGGACGTAATTTGGCGTCTATATTGGAGGCGGCTGCTCGCCATTATCGAGCGAAAGCGTTGGGTTATAACGTTCTGGAAGAATTGTCTTACAGAAGAATTACGGAAAAAAACAACAACTAAAAAGGAGAAACATTATGGATTTGATTGCTTTGAAAAAACGTATGGCTAATTGTCCTTGCGGAAGAGTGCATGATTTCGATTTAGAGGCTTTGGAAGTGGAAAGAGGAAACGTTAAGCGAGTGGGCGCTATACTCGAAAAATACGGTTTCCCGAAAAAAATTCTGTTCGTCGCCGATAAAAATTCTTTTTCTGTTACGTCGGGCATGATCGAAATGCTTATTTCGCAGGGCTTTGTGGTTGAAGCGAGAATATTCGACGACATGAAAGTTGCGAGAATGGAGGAAGTAGAAGAAATTAAAAAGCTTTGCGAAAAAGCGGACGGCGTTTTATCGGTCGGAACGGGTTCCGTAAACGATATTTGCAGATACGGAGCTTTTCTTGCAGATAAACCGCTTGCCATATTCGCCACCGCGCCATCGATGGACGGATTCGCTTCCGATTCCGCGCCGATAATAAAAGACGGTTTTAAGATTTCGTATCAATGCCGTCAACCGAAAATCATAATTGCCGATTCTACTATTCTCGCGTCGTCTCCGACCGAATTGAAAGCCGCAGGGTTCGGCGACATGATAGCTAAATATATAGCGATTGCCGATTGGCGTATAGCGGCGTTGGTTCACGGCGATTATTATTGCGAAAGAGTCGCGGCATTGGTGCGCGAAGCCACCGCTAAAATCGTCGCGCTTGCGGATAAAATGAATTCCGGTTCGGAAGAAGCTGTCGAGGCGGTTATGGAAGCTCTTGCTCTTACCGGAATAGCCATGCAATTGGTAAAACTTTCGAGACCTGCATCCGGTACCGAACATATTATTTCACATTTTTGGGAGTGCAAGAAGCTCGAACGCGGACAGATTTCCGATTATCACGGAAAAAAAGTGGGTGTGGCCACTCTTATAGTCGCCGACGTATATCACAAAATAGCAAAGATAAAGAACGTGAAAGCTCATAAAGAAAATGTCGATTGGAATAAAATATATGACGCTTACGGTCCGGCGTTGTCTGTCGAAGTGAAAAATTTCAATACGTCGTGCATTGTAGATGAAGTCGATCCTCAGGTTATTACCGATAATTGGGATAAAATTTGCAATATCGTAGAGGAAGAAATTCCGTCTGTCGAGAAGCTTACCGAATATTATCGCGTAGTAGGCGCGGCAACTACGGGCGAACAAATCGGCGTGGACAAGCAATTGTTCGATGCGGGCTTGGAATTCCATCCGTACATGAGAAAAAGAATTACGCTGGCAAGACTTTTGCCTATGCTCGATCTCGATTTTAAGGCTTTGTATTACAGCGACAAATAATAATCGATTTTTTGCGGCGAATATCGTTTTGTATTAATATCGTTTCGTTTTAGTGACGTTGATTCAAAAAACTCGGAAACGGCGACAAAATTATTTTCTAAGGCGTCGCATGTTAAGCTCGGAAAGCATCGAAAACGGCTTTTTGCGAGAAATATTCGACAACTTTTGCGTAAAATTAAATATCTTAGAATAAAAAAAGGCTAAACGCTTGATTTTCCGAGAAATTTATAATATAATAATAATGCCGTGCTAGGCGGAGAGCTAGTGGTGCTCTGAACCTACAATCCACTACAGTAGGGCTGAATGCCGTTCTCGGCCTTTTGCGTGTCGCGCAGTCGTCGGTAAGTGACGTTGACGGTAAGGTCTTGTGCAATATTTCATCGTGAACCGTGTCAGGGCTTGACGGCAGCAGCACTAAGCGAAACGAAGTATGTGCCACAAGGTTGCTTTGCAAGAGTCGGCTGCCGGAAGGGCGGCGGGGCGCAGATTGTCAAAAACGGATGCACGGTATATTTTTGAAAGTCCTTTGAGAGGAGAGCGAATTATGCGTTCTTCTCTCAATGTATTAAAATAAAGAAAAAACCGATTTTATTACGGAGGTTATTATGTACGATAAAATCACTGCCGACAGTACCGGAGTTAAGGGCGAAGCTAAAGTTCTGAAATTTTGGAAAGATAACGGCATTATCGAAAAAGCGCTCGAAAGGAACGAAAATTCGGGTGAAGAGTTTACTTTTTACGACGGACCGCCGACGGCGAACGGCAAACCGCACGTCGGGCACATTCTGACCAGAGTAATAAAAGATATTATTCCGCGCTATCGTACAATGAAAGGTTATCATTCTTTCCGTAAAGCAGGTTGGGATACTCACGGCTTGCCTGTCGAACTCGAAGTGGAAAAAATTCTCGGAATAGACGGCAAGAAAGAAATCGAAAATTACGGAATAGAGCCTTTTATCGGAAAATGCAAAGACAGCGTTTGGAAATATAAGAGCGAATGGGAAAAAATGTCCGATCGCGTTGCGTATTGGGTGGATATGGAAAATCCGTACGTAACTTATAACGACAACTATATCGAATCCGAATGGTGGGCTCTTAAAACCATTTACGAAAAAGGTTTGTTGTATAAAGGATACAAAATCGTTCCGTATTGTCCTCGTTGCGGAACCGCACTCAGCAGTCACGAAGTCGCTCAGGGCTATAAAGACGTAGAAGAAAAGTCTGCAATAGCAAAGTTTAAGATCAAAGATCAGGACAAATATATTCTTGCTTGGACCACAACGCCGTGGACGTTGCCAAGTAACGTCGCGTTGTGTATGGGTGCCGATTACGATTACGTTACGATAGAGTGTGACGGCGAAAAATACGTTCTTGCGCAAGCGCTTGTCGATAAATATTTTGAAGACTATTCGATTATAGAAGTTAAAAAAGGAAAAGATTACGAAGGAACGGAGTATGAACCTCTTTATAATCTTAACGATTCCGATAAAAAATGTTACTATGTCGTCAACGACGATTACGTAACGCTCGACGACGGTACCGGCGTAGTTCATATCGCGCCCGCTTTCGGCGAAGACGATAACAGAGTCGGAAAGAAATACGATTTGCCGCATATTCAAGGCGTGGACGAACGCGGCAGAATGACTGAGAATTCTCCCTTTGCGGGAACTTTCTGCAAGGACGCGGATAAATTCATTCTTAAAGACTTAAAAGAAAGAGGACTTCTTTTCAAGGATTTATTGTATAAGCACAGCTATCCGTTCTGTTGGAGATGCGATACTCCGCTTCTTTATTATGCGCGTTCTACTTGGTTTATTAAAATGACTGCGGTTAAAGAAAATCTGCTCAAAAACAACGCGTCGGTTAATTGGATTCCGTCGAGTATCGGAAGCGGAAGAATGGGCAACTTCTTGGAAAACGTAATCGATTGGGGGTTATCGCGTGAAAGGTATTGGGGTACGCCTCTTCCGATTTGGATATGTCCCGATTGCGGCGAAATACACGTAGTTGGTTCTAAAACCGAACTTAAAGAATTGGCCGGAATAGAGGGCGATATTGAGTTGCATAAGCCGTATGTCGATTCGGTAACGTTCAAGTGCAAAAAATGCGGGGGCACAATGAAGCGCACTCCCGAAGTAATAGATTGTTGGTTTGACAGCGGTTCGATGCCTTTTGCTCAGCTACATTATCCTTTCGAAAACAAAGAATTGTTCGAAAAAATATTCCCTGCGAACTTTATAAGCGAAGCCGTCGATCAGACTCGCGGTTGGTTCTATACGTTGCTGGCTATTTCTACGTTGCTGTTTGATAAAGCTCCGTTTAAAAATTGTATCGTAATGGGGCATGTTAACGATAAAAACGGAATAAAAATGAGCAAACATAAGGGTAACGTCGTCGATCCGTGGTCTATTCTCGATGTGCAAGGAGCGGACGCAGTAAGATGGTATTTTTATACTATATCCGCACCGTGGATTCCGTCGAGATTCTATTCCGACGCCGTAGCCGAAGCTCAGCGTAAATTCTTGGGAACGTTATGGAACACTTATTCGTTTTACGTTTTGTATGCCGATATAGACGGATTCAATCCGACCGCTTACAAGCTCGAAGATTGTAAATTGACGTTGATGGATAAATGGGCGTTGAGCGAAATTAACAGCCTAGTTAAGTTTGTAGACGAGAATTTGAACGAATATAAAATAACCGAAAGCGCGCGAGCGATAGGTGAATTTACCGATCAATTATCCAATTGGTATGTTCGTCGTTCGAGGGAACGTTATTGGGGTAGCGGTATGAACGACGATAAAGTCGCCGCATACATGACGCTTTATACCGTATTGAAAAAACTTATCGGTATCGCGGCTCCGTTCGTTCCGTTCATGACGGAAAGCATTTATCAGAATATAGTAAGAAGGGTTGATTCTTCTGCCCCCGAATCGGTACATCTTACCGATTTCCCGACTTGCGAAGAAAAATATATAGATAAAGAACTCGAAAAAGGAATGGAAAGCGTCGTCAGAGTCGCTACGCTCGGAAGAGCGGCAAGAAATCAGGCAAACATCAAAAATCGTCAGCCGTTATCTCATCTTTTGATCGTCGGCGGCGAAGTTATATCGGATGAGCTTTTGGGTGTTATTGCCGACGAACTGAACGTTAAAGAGGTTAAATATGCCGATAACGCGGAAGAATTCGTGTCATACGAAGTTAAGCCGCAACTTAAAACGCTCGGACCTAAATACGGAAAGAAATTGGGCAAAATTCGCGAGTTAATGGCGACTGACGCAGCCGAAATGGTTGCAAAAACTAAAAACGACGGTGTTTATACCGCGGAAATCGACGGCGAAGAAATTTCTCTTTCTCAATCCGATCTTCTTGTTTTCGTTAAAAACAAAGAAGGGTTCGTCGCCGAATCGGACGCCGGCATTACCGTAATTCTCGAAACTGCTTTGACCGACGAATTGATAGAAGAAGGTTTTGAGAGAGAAATTATTTCGAAAGTTCAGAACATGCGTAAAGAATCCGGATTCGAAGTTACCGACCATATAGTTCTTTCCGTAAAAGGCGACGACGAAATTAAATCCGTAATCGAAAAATACGGAAAAGAAATTGCCGCGATTACCCTTGCGGACGAAATAAACGATTGCGTGGAAGGCGACGCGTTTGACGTGAACGGAAAATCTGTGGCGATTTCGGTAAAAAGAGTATGATTTTCGATAAATGGAAAGATTACGAGGTTATCGCCGCGGGTAACGGCGAAAAACTCGAACGTTGGGGCAACGTGTATTTGTTAAGACCTGATCCGCAGGCGATTTGGCCGGCGCCTTTCAGACTTGACGGATACGATAAACTTAACGCAATATATCGTAGAGATTCGTCCGGCGGCGGTAAGTGGGAATATATTCGCTCTTTTCCGTCCGAATGGGTAATCGAATGGGAAGACTGTAAATTTTTGATAAAGCCGATGGGGTTCAAACATACCGGATTGTTCCCCGAGCAGGCGGTTAATTGGAATATAACTCGTGGAATAGCTCGTTCGAAGTCCGGGATGAAAGTGCTTAATTTGTTTGGATATACGGGCGGAGCTACGGTCGCGCTTGCCAAAAAAGGCGCGTTCGTAACTCATGTGGATGCGGCAAAAGGCATGGTGGAGAGGTGTAAGCAGAACGCCGATTTGTCGGGTACGGAAAGCGATAAGATACGTTATATAGTGGACGATTGCAAAAAATTCGTGACGCGCGAAATAAAGCGAGGTAAAATTTACGACGCGGTTATTATGGATCCGCCGAGTTACGGCAGAGGTCCCGGCGGCGAGATGTGGAAGTTGGAAGACAGTGTTTACGATCTTGTCGAATTAACCGCAAAAATCGTCCCTGATCCCGAATTTTTCTTGATTAATAGTTATACTACGGGATTGCAGCCGACTGTTATAAAGAACATACTCGAAATCGCGTTGGGAGACAGACAGGGCGGCGAAGTCGACGCGTACGAAATAGGTTTACCTATAACCGTAAACGATAAATTGGTTCTGCCGTGCGGTTGTAGCGGAATTTGGAAAAAGGTATAAAAATTATGGAAAACGATTTGAAAGTTTTGTACGAGGACAATCATATTATTGTCGTAGTAAAACCGCAGAATATGCCGACTCAGGCGGATTCGAGTGGCGACTTGGATTTATTATCGCTCGTTAAAAATTATATTAAGGAAAAATACAATAAACCCGGCGAAGCGTACGTCGGATTGGTGCATAGATTGGATCGTCCGACGGGCGGGGTAATGGTTTTTGCTCGTACGTCGAAAGCCGCCGCGCGTTTGCAGGAACAGATGAAAGAAGGCAGTTTCGAAAAGAAATATCTTGCCGTTACCGTCGGAATTCCGCGCATAAGACAATCTCGGTTGAGTCAGTATCTTTTGAAAGATGAAAAAACGAATACCGTAAAGGTCGTTCCTGCTGCTATTGAGGGTGCGAAAAAAGCGGAACTCGATTATAAGGTTCTCGAAAGTGCTGTAAAAGTGGCGCTTCTCGATATTAAATTGATTACGGGAAGATCGCATCAAGCGCGCGTTCAGCTTCAAAGCATGGGTACGCCCATTTTCGGCGACGTAAGATACGGCGGAGATTCGCTCGCAAAAGGACATAATTTGGCGTTGTGGGCTTACGAACTCAGATTCTATCATCCCGTGAATAAAAATCCGTTCGTATTCAAGGTGTTCCCGCCGACGGAAGACGTGCCGTGGAATGTTTTTTCGATTGACAGTCACATAAACGTGTCAAAGCCGACTATTTGAATTTAATTAAAAGGAGATATATATTATGATAATCGATGCAAGTATCGAAAGGTTGTTACAATATGCTCAGGATCATCTTTTGTTGGACGATCTTGACGTGATTTACAAACGCAATATTTTATTGGATTTGTTGAAGTTGAAGGATTATACCGTTTATGAAGTCGATTACGACGCAATCGAAGAAATGGAAAGTCCGGACGAAGTTCTTGCACCTATCGTATCTTACGCTTTGGAAAAAGGCATAATCGAAGCCGGACAAGAGGAATACTTCGGTAATAAGGTAATGGACATCGTTTCGCTCACGCCGTCGCAATTGGTTGATTTGTTCGATGAAACGCACGAAAAATCGCCGAGCAAAGCGTTTGAATGGTTCCATGATTATTGTGTTAAAAACGATTATATCAAATCGTCAAAAATAGCAAAGAACAAACATTGGGAAGCTAAATCCACTAAAGGAAAACTCGAAATCACTATTAATCTTTCCAAACCTGAAAAGAACAATAAGGATACGGCTAAGCTCGTCGGGGCAAAAGCTTCGGGGTATCCGGCTTGCATGATTTGCAGAGATAACGAGGGTTGCGGTCATAATCTCAGACAGAATTTGCGTACTGTTCCGCTTGAATTGAGCGGTGAAAATTGGTTCTGGCAGTTCTCGCCTTACGCATATTTCAATCAGCACGGAATAGCTATCAACGGAGAGCATACGCCGATGAAAGTTAATAAAGACACGGTACGCAAGCTGCTTGATTTTGTTGATTACGCGCCCAATTACTTTATCGGTTGCAATGCCGCGTTGCCTATCGTCGGCGGTTCTATTTTGACTCACGACCATTTTCAAGGCGGACAAAAAGTTTTGCCGATGCACAAAGCTGCAAATTTGAAAAAATACAAAAGCGCGGATTATCCTTATATAGAAACGTATGTCGTTGATTGGTATAATTCCGTTATAAGACTTGTTTCGACCAATAAAGATATGCTTGTCGAATATGCCGGAGAAATTATCGAAGCTTGGAAAAATTACGATGACGAAAGCGTCGGAATTATACATGCTACCGATGCACAACATAATGCCGTTACGCCTATTGCGCGTAAAGCAAAGGATAAAAATAAGAACGACGCTTACTGTGTAGAACTTATTTTGCGTAACAACAGAACGGACGAGCATTATCCGGACGGAATTTATCATGTTCATCCCGAGTATCAGAACATAAAAAGCGAGTCTATAGGTCTTATAGAAGCGATGGGATTGTTTATTTTGCCTGCCCGTCTTGACAGACAGCTTAAAGAAATAGAATCTTATCTCATCGGTACCAAAAAATATGTTCGCGCTGCTCTTGAGGACGATATGAAAATTCATGCCGGTATGATCGAAAAACTAATGAAAGAAAACCCGAAATGCACGCCTGCCGAAGCTCCGCTCGTAATCAAAGACGAAATAAATAATGTTTGCGAGAAAATTTTGGACAATACCGCCGTATTCAAAAAAGATGCGGAAGGCGTTGTTGCGTTCGAAAATTTCTTGGCTTCGCTCGACATTAAATAAGGTAGTAGCCTTCTTAAGGTCGTCGTTGAGACGGCTTAACACGAAAAATAGACAAAAGCTCTTCGCTCGAATCGCGGAGAGTTTTTTGTTTGTAAAAACGTCTTGATTTTGTCTTTTTGATTTTGTTTGTTTAATCTGAATTCGATTTTTCAGTCACAAAAAAGCTTTGAAAACGAAATAAAAGCCGTAATGTGAAAATTTTGTGAAAATCATAAAAAACCCATTGACAAATTGCAAAAAGACGGTTATAATAATTGACAAATTAAAACTAACGGATAAAAATCGTTAATGTTTTAATTGTCTGCGGACGTTTTTTAGCCGTGCAAAAATACGAAAATATGATTTTTTGAATAATTTGTTACGTTTGTAAAAAAATTGTTTGCGGAGATAAGATGATAATATTGCTCGAAACGGATAAAAATCGTTTGCGGGCGGAAAATGCGGTTGGGGTTTTCGATTGAGATCGGAATAAGCCGTATTTTATTTTTCACAAGGAGCGTAAACGGATCGATAACTTAAAATTACATACGGCAGATTGCTTATAATTTTGCAAATATGCAAATTTATTCATTTGGTCCGAAAGCAAAAAACGAGGGATTGCCGAAATAAAGGAAAACCGTATTGTTCATAGCCAATGCGTTCGTAGTATAAATGTGATAAAAAAACTTGTTTTTTGCTCGGAAAATCAATGTCGAGTCATGTCGTCGATAGGCGCGGCGGCATGACTTGCCGATTGAATGAGCAATCCTGCGATTCGTAATCGACTGCGCGTAATAATGGAATACTAAAACAAAACCGTTCGTAATTCAACGAGCGGTTTTGTTTTAATTGTAAAAAGTCGGATTTTTTCACCTATTAACTGTTTTTTTCATTGAAAAAAAATTAATTGCGTATTATAATATTAGCATAAAAAATTAAGGAGAACTGTTATGAAAACGGTTTTTAAGCAATTTACGACAAAAGAAATTTCTCCGAACGGGTGGCTTGCTCGTCAGCTCGAAATTCAAGCTAACGGTTTATCCGGTAATTTGGATAAGATGTGGCCTGACGTTCGCGACAGTAAGTGGGTAGGCGGCGATAAGGAAGGGTGGGAACGCGTACCGTATTGGTTGGACGGATTTATTCCGCTCGCTTATCTGTTGAAAAATGAAGATATGATTGCTCGTGCCAAACGTTATATAGACGCCATTATCGACGGTCAAGAGGATGACGGTTGGATTTGTCCTTGCGATAAAGAGGAACGCAATTCGTATGATATATGGGCGTTGTTTTTGATTTTGAAAGTGCTTATAGTGTATTACGATTGCAGTGACGATCAAAGAATAGAGGAAGTCGTTTACAGGGCGTTGAAAAACTTTTATTACTTAAACCAGAGCAAAGGAATGTTCGGCTGGGGACATTCGCGTTGGTTTGAATGCGTTATATCGATCAATTGGCTGAGAGAACGTCGTGACGAGCCTTGGTTGGTCGAACTTGCTCAAACTATGGAAGCGCAAGGAATGGATTATCTTAAAAACAAGAAGGCATTGCGTAATAAAGCGGAAAAATGGTCTTTTTATACGCATGTCGTTAATCTTGCCATGGCGCTCAAATCCGACGCGGTTATGATGCCGATAGACGGAAGAAGTCCTGAGAATTATGCTAAAAAATTATTAAAAATATTGCAAAAGCATCACGGAAACGTAAACGGTTATTTTAACGGCGACGAATGTCTTGCCGGAACTTCGCCGACCGCGGGAACGGAATTGTGCGGCGTTGCCGAAGCGATGTATTCTTACGAAATAATCGCCGCGGCTTCCGGTAACGTATATTGGATGGATTTGTGCGAAAGACTTGCGTTTAATTCTTTTCCGGCGACCGTTAGCGAGGATATGTGGACGCATCAATACGACCAACTGACCAATCAGCCTTATTGCGTAAATTACGGCGACGGAAAGCATTTTGGAACGAATTCTTCAGAATCGCATCTTTTCGGGCTGGAACCGAATTACGGTTGTTGCACGGCGAATTTCAATCAGGCTTTTCCTAAATTCGTATTGTCGTCTTACATGCGGTCTTGCGGAGGAATAGCGGTGACTTCGCTAGTTCCGTCAAAGCTGAATACCGAAATAAACGGCGTAAAAATTTCGGTCGAAACGGTTACCGATTATCCGTTCGGAAATAAGGCGGAAATTCGCGTAAAAACCGAAAAACCGATTGAATTCGACGTCGATATCAGAATTCCGACCTTTGTCGACGGGGCAATAGTGAACGGCGAAAACGCGGAATGCGGCAAATATTTCAAAATTAAAAAAGTATGGCGAAACGATTCGATTTCGGTGGAATTTAAAACGGAACCACATTTTGTAAAACGCGGAAAATTAAATGCAGTCGTCTGCGGCGCGCTTACTTATTGCGTTCCGATTAAAGCGCGTTGGGAAAAATCTGAGTTCGAGCGTAACGGCGTAGAAAGAAAATTTCCGTATTGCGATTACCAATTGTATGCGGATAGCGAATGGCAATTGGGATTCGCTTCGGGCAATTTGAAATACGAGCAAAACGGGATTGTCGATTGCGCTTTTAGCGAAAAAAATCCGCCGTGTTCCATTGTCGCGACAGTGCAGAAAATAGATTGGGGATTCGATAAAGACGCAAAATATATTTCTGCCGCTTTTCCTCGCAGCGTTAAGGGAGAGGGCGAACCGTTCGAGATTAAATTAGCGCCTTACGGGTGCTCGAAATTGAGAATGACGGAATTGCCGTTCGTTAAAAACAACTGATAAAAATAAGAAAGAAGGTTTCGAGAATACATGAAACCTTCTTTCTTTCGGAGAAATTAGAACGGATTTTTTAGGTTTTGTTCGAAGCATATAAAAAAACAATTTATTCCGAATGAGGGGTTTTGCTTTGCGAAGTCGAAAGGCGTTCGCTGTCGATTAAAGAGCGGAAGAAAACGCAATTGGAGGCGATTCTTTCGTCATTCGGAGATAATTCGCTTGCAATTTCAGCGGCGGACAGAGCTTCTTCATGTCGTTTCGTATGGTATAAAGCGATGGAAAGCAGATCGTATGGCAGGGCGGAAAAACAAATCGGATCGTTAATGTAAGATTGAGACGGTTTTGTTATTTCCAACGCTTTCTTTACCGCCCAAATTACGCCCTCGTAGTCTTTAGCCGAGTAGAAAAATCGAGCGAGTTCGATAAACGGTTCGCGTGAATACGGATATTCTCCGACGGCTTTTATCAACCAAACAAACGCGTTGTTTTTATCGTTTAAAGCAGTATAACATCTTGCGATGTAGCGCATCGACGCGCATCGTTCTTCCGCCCATACCGAAGTCGGCAGAGAGAGATGCTTTTTTAAAACTTCGATTGCTTCGGAATATCTACCCTTAAACATGTATTCCCTTCCGAGATAGTGCGCGTTTCTGTCATTTTTTGGTTCTTCTCGTACCGCTTGTTCCAATAACGGAAGATATTGCTCTCTAGATTTTTCGGGATCGGGATAATGAGTAAGCGTAACGTTCGATACGGACGCTTCTTTTACGTCGGACGGATTAACGGCTTCCAACGTTTCATGAACAATGCCCTTCCAAACGAAACCGCGCCGAGAATGGGCTTTTTTTATTTGGAAAGATATCCCTTCGCTTCCGTCGGTCATAACGTTCCAAACATAATGATATGCGAACAGATTTGCGTCGGTTTGTTTTGCGCATTTTTCGAATTCGGCTCGCCAACCCGAGGAAAAAACTTCGTCCAAATCGGTACAAATGCATATATCGGCGTCGTCGGGAACCATTTCCAACGAAAGATTTCTCGCTTTGTCGAATCTCCACGGCGTTACGTTTTCGGTTTTTACGATAACCCCGTTGTTTTTCAGAATTTCGGCGGTACGGTCTTCGGAGCCGGTATCCAAAACGTAAATTCTGTCCGCTTCTGACATAGATTTTACCCATCGTTCGGCGAATTTAGATTCGTTTTTCGCAATAGCGTACACGTAAATTTTCATAATATAATTTATGCTAATCGACGTGAAACCGTGAAAGATTGTGAAAATAAATGTATTTTACAAAACTTGCGAGTATTGGCTTGCAAAAAATAATCCGTTGTGTTAGAATTATACTGCGTTTTTGCAAATATAAAATTTTCATGGCGGAGTAAATCATGGAGTCCACGGTAAAGAACAAGAAAAAGAACGAAATAGATATGACGCAAGGAAAACTATTTGAAAAAATAGTTGCTTTCGCTATTCCTTTAATGCTTACTGGCGTACTTCAGTTGTTGTTTAATTCGGCGGATATAATCGTTGTCGGACAGTGGGTAGGAAACGACGCGACGGGAGCGGTCGGTTCGAACGGCGCGCTCATTAATCTTGTTATAGGTTTGTTTTTGGGATTATCGGGAGGATCCGGTATAGTTTTAGCTGAGGCGTTCGGTGCAAAAGACGCGGAATACGGCGAAAAAGTTTTACATTCCGCAATGTTATTTGGTTTTATTAGCGGAGTGTTGGTTGGAATAGTCGGCTTTTTCTTGTCTGAAACGCTTTTGATCGTTATGTCCACGCCCGAAGAGTTGTTGGATATGGCTGCTTTGTATTTGAAAATTTATTTTTTAGGTTCGCCCTTCAATCTTGTTTATAACTTCGGAGCTTCGATGTTGCGTGCGACGGGAGATAGTAAGCGTCCTCTTTTTTATCTGTTCATAGCCGGAATAATAAACGTTATAGTAAATATAATTACCGTTGCGTTATTCGGCTGGGGCGTCGCGGGCGTCGCTATAGCTACGATTTTTAGTCAAGCCATTTCTTCCGTTTTGGTAGTGATTACTTTGTTTAAAAGCAAAGGGTTTGTAAAATTATCTGTTAAAAAATTAAAATTCAGCAAAAAAGCTACGCTTGATATAATTAAATACGGAATTCCCACCGGAATACAGGGTTCTTTGTTTTCGTTGTCGAACGTTTTGTTACAGACTACCGTTAACGGATTCGGAAAAACGGGAAGCACCGGCGGCGCGGTAGAAGCGCAGATAGGCGGGTACGTTTATACGATATTTAACAGCGTGAGCATTACCGTGCTTACCGCCGTCGGACAAAATTACGGCGCTAAAAATTTTGAGCGAATAAAGAAATGCGTTTGGCAATCGATGGCGTTTTCGGTCGGAGTGAGCGTCTTTTTCGGTTGGATGGCTATACTGTTCAGATATCCGCTCGCTTCTTTGTTCGTAAACGTTAACGAAGAAGACGTCGAAAACGTTTCTAAAATTTTGCAATTTATGACCGAAAAAATGTTTATAGACTGCGGACTGTATTTCCTTTGCGGTCTTATGGAAGTTATGAGTCACTCCATGCGCGCGATCGGAGCATCGGTTGAATCCATGATAATTACTCTTGTCGGAGCGTGCGGGTTGCGTATTGTTTGGATTTATCTCGTTTTCCCCTATCTTCCCCATACGTTTACGTCGCTATTTATTATTTATCCAATAACTTGGTTGATAACTTTTGCCGTGTCGGCATTCGAATTGGTCAGATTGCTGAAAAAACGAAAGAAACAGTTCGAATTGGAATCGGCTTTGTTGTCCGACGACAAAATTTCCGCTTAAAATTTATTGCTACGATATTTTACGCAAAAATAAGCTTTACAAAAAAAATAAAGTATGATATAATTCAAAACATAATTTGTCGTAAGAGCAAAACCGCTTTTTGAAAATTATAGTAAATATACGGGCCAGTCACGGCATCGATTGCCGTCGGGTAGTTCGGCTAAGCACGTCGAGTGATCGTTCTCGTAAAAAAACGGTAATTAAATTTAAACGCTAACAATAGCAACTACAGCGCTCCCGTAGCGCTCGCAGCTTAATTATAATTTAAGCTCCGTTCGATTTTCGTTTCCCACGGCGAAAATCGGGCGTCATCTTTGTGGGGTACTGTCCGTTGATTCTTTTTTTCGCTCGACGGAAAGATTTTAGAAAAAACCGCGTTGTCGCAGTTCGTCTGCGGAAAGCGACGGCGTGGAATTAAACGCAGACTAAACGTGTAGAAATCCGATCGGAAGACGGTAAGACCGCGGTTCAACTCCGCGCTGGTCCACCACAAAAAGTCCGCATTTATTGTAAGTAAGATTGATTCAAGTAAATGCGGCTATTATAAAAACACCGTTAATCGAACAAAAACTCGATTTTACTATTTAAAATATTATGTGATGAGGAGTTTAAGACATGAAAGTTTGCGTGATTCAGCCGAAATATTCTTTTAATGAATCCGATAACGACCAACGTTGTCGGGAACTTTCGGATTTTCTTGATCTTTGCGACGAAAGCATGGATCTTATCGTTTTACCGGAATATGGCGACGCATTGGCAGACGTTAAGGGTAAAGAGGGATTTTATTCGGCAGTAAAAAGAAATAACGCCGCATTGCTCGAAAAAGCCCAAAAAACGGCAAAACGCTGTAATGCTCTTGTTTTTGTTAACGCCGGCTGTTTGACAGAAAAAGGAATACGAAACACAACTTACGCTATAGATAGAAAAGGAAATATCGTAGGCAAATATTTTAAGGCTCATCCTGCTCCGAGCGAAGTTAAAAGCGACGCAGAGGGCGGACACGAATTGGACGTCGCTTACAGTTACGAATACGACAAACCTTATGTTTTGGAACTCGACGGAATTCGTTTCGGATTCATGACTTGTTACGATTTTTATTTTTACGAAAATTTTGCAAAAATAGCCAAGGAAAAAGTAGATATAATCGTCGGATGTTCGTTGCAAAGAACGGATTCGCATGAAACTATTTCCATCATAAATAAATTTCTTTGTTATAATACGAACGCATATCTTGTGCGAGCGTCGGTATCTCTTTCGGAAGATTCTGTCGTATGCGGTTCGAGCCAAGTGGTATCTCCGAAAGGAAAAATTCTGTTGGATATGAATAACGACGTCGGATTGGGCGTAACGGAAATAAATCCGGCCGATAAATTTTATAAACCCGCCGGATATAATGGCGTTCCCAAAGCTCATTACGAATATATCGAAGAAGGGCGTCGTCCGTGGCTTTACCGAAACGGAGGCGCGTCCGTCGTTCCGTTCGATAACGTCATGGAGTATCCGAGAATTTGCGCTCATCGCGGTTTTAACACGATTGCGCCCGAAAACAGTATGCCGGCTTTCGGCGCGGCTGTCGCTCTCGGCGCGGAAGAAATCGAATTCGATATATGGTCTACAAAAGACGGCGTTCTCGTTTCTTGTCACGATGACGATCTGAGTCGCGTAAGTAACGGAAGCGGCAAGATATACGAACATACTTACGAGGAACTGCTCCGATACGATTTCGGCGTTAAATTCGGCGAAAAATTTAAGGGAATGAAAATACCGACGTTTCGCGACATTTTACGCAAATTCGGCGGTAGAGTGATTATGAATATCCATGTCAAAATATGGGATTGTAATTTTGAGAACGCAATGACGGAACAAATCGTGGCGCTTATCAGAGAATTCGATTGTGAAAAATTCGTTTACTTTATGACAACTAACGACGAGCAAATAAAGAAGGTTATGAGTTATGCTCCGGATATTCCCGTTTGCGTAGGCTGGAACGGAGACAGAGAGCCTATGTCGATCGTGGATAGAGCTATTTCTCTCGGCGCATACAAAGTTCAGCTTTTTAAACCGTATTTTAACGAAGAATCGATAAGGAAAGCGCATGAGCACGGTATTCGCTGTAACGTTTTTTGGTCGGACGAGCCCAATGAAGCGCGCAAATATTTGCAATGGGGTATAGATACGATTCTTACTAACGATTATCTTTCGATATATAATGCGACGAAAGATTTATTGCCGAGAAAATAAAAATCGATCAAAGGAAATTTAATTTTGCTTTGAACGGGTAGAATATAATTATTTATATATTTATGGAGAATAACATGTTAAATCACAAAATAGTTAAAGAATTGCCGCCTAAAGCTGGCAATGAAAGAAACAGCGAAGGTTCTTTCGTAAAGCTTGAAAACGGACGTATTGTTTTTGCGTACAGTCGTTTTTCGGGCAAGGACGACGGAGCGAGTTGCGACGTCGCTATCGTTTGGTCCGATGACGAAGGCGAAACTTTTTCGGACGAGAAAGTGGTTTTGTCGTGTAAAGAATGTAACGCGGACAATATAATGTCGGTTTCTTTGTTGAATATGACCGACGGTTTGGTGGGCGTTTTTTATCTTAAAAAGTTCGGAGCTTTGCAATGTCGTTTATATATGCGTCGCACGTTCGATTTTGAAACTTTTTCGGAAGAAACGGAATGTTTGCCCGAAGAAGGGTATTTTGTCGTCAACAACGACCGAGTAAGGAGATTAAAAAACGGTAAACTCATTTATCCTGCGTCCTTTATGTCTACGGAACTTACTTCCGATTCTCCCGCTATGCCCGGATACGAAAATGTTCGGTTTTATCCGGCGAAGACGAGATTTTACGTTTCGGAAGACGACGGTCGTTCGTGGAAAAGGTTGGGCGAGTGCGAGATGCCTTATGAAATTTTTTCTACCGGATTGCAGGAACCCGGCTTGGAGGAATTGGACGACGGAAGATTGTACGCCTATTTTAGAAACAATTCGGGACGTCAATTCGAAGCGTATTCGTCCGACGAAGGATTAAGCTGGACTGTGCCGGCTCCGTCGGTGTTTACTTCGCCTATGTCTCCGATGAGTACGAAACGGTTGTGCGACGGTCGGATAGCCGTAGTTTATAATCCGGCGCCGCTTTATTACGGAAGAAGCGAAGTTCCGTACGGCGTATGGACGGGAGGCAGAAATCCTTTTGTTTTGACTTTTGCCGACGGCAATATGAAAAATTTATCGGATATAATAGAATTCGAAAACGATGACCGTAGAGGTTTTTGTTATTGCGCTATATTCGAAACTGAAAGTTCGCTTTTGTTGGGTTATTGCGCCGGCGGTGACGAAGATAAAGGCGGCACGTTATGTCGTTTACGTATAAGAAAAATCGGATTAACTGAATAGCTGAAATTAAAGGTAAGATAACGGAAGAGAGGGTAACGCCCGCGCTTTCGGGGATTATGCGATGTTCGACGTGCGGTGCTACGATGGAATATCGAGATAAAATCGTAATTTGCTTGTTAATGTTTTGTTTTTATGATATAATATCGAAAAAAACTACAGAGGTGTTTGTATGGGAAAGAAGATAAACAGCAGCATGCTTGTTCATATCGACGAGTTGTCTAAAAAATGGATAGACAGATTGGCGGATGCGGGAATCGGAACGATCGGGCTTCATCCTTACGGCGGACAGTTAGCTATTCAATCGCTCGAAAAATTACTCGAAATGTTAAAAACAAGCGAATACCGAGATTTGATAGATTATGCGCATGATCGCGGTTTAGAGGTGGAGTACGAAATGCATGCTGCCGGATATCTTTTGCCGAGAGATTTGTTTTCGGAACATCCCGAGTATTTTCGAATGAATGAAAAGAGTGAAAGGGTAAACGATTGGAATTTATGTGTTTCCAACTCGGACGCAGTAGAATTGTTTGCGAAAAACGCCGCCGAATTGGCTCTTTCTCTTTACGGCAGCAGTCATAATTTTTATTTTTGGCTGGACGACGGGCACGACTTGCATTGTCATTGTCCGAAATGCAGGAATTTATCTCCCTCCGATCAGCAATTGTTTCTTGTGAACAGAATGGCGCGTGAGATAAGAAAACATATTCCGGACGCGCGAGTCGCATATCTTGCTTATATGAATTCGTTGGTGCCGCCGACTGAATTTAGAGCCGAGGACGGAGTTTTTTTAGAATATGCTCCGTTTGAAAAATATACCGCCAAAGGTGAGACTGCGGCGGAAATTATCGAAAACGAGAAGCGATCGATTGCACCGTTAAAGAAAATTTTCGAAAAAGAGCCGAGTAAGGTTCTTGAATATTGGTACGATAATTCGATGTATTCGCATTGGGAAAAGCCGCCCGTCAAATTTGTTGCGGACGAACTTGCTATGTGTCGGGACATCGAAGAATATTGCGACATGGGTTTCGATGCCGTTTCCACATTCGCCTGTTTTTTGGGCGAAGATTACGAGAAATTATATGGCGACGTGAATGTTTTGCCGTTTGCGGACTGCTTGAGGCGGAATTCGAAGTAAAATGCCATGGCATGAAAATTTGGTTGCGTCTCGTGAAATTATAAAATACGTCTTTGAGAGCAGGAAAAGCTTTCGTAAGACGTATTTTTTGGTTTGTAAGGAGAAGTTTTTATGAGGTTATTCGTTTATAAAACGATTGCCATTGCGATTAACATGGCTATTATCGGACAAAGACAACCGACGAAAAATTCGGAGGCAGTGTGACGTTTTGTTTTAAGAGAACACCAAAGCACGGGTAAAGCGAGGATATACGCGAAAGCGTACCACGGACTTACGAAAATGGTTAAGACCGTGACCGGTCCGGCTATGCCGGCGGCATGACCGCTTGCTTTGAATTTCATTGCGAACGTGAATAAAGCGATGAAAATTCCCGAAAAAAGATAGGTCAAATAAACTATGGTAAGCGTTGCCGGCGCGGATGCCGCAAACGAGTATATCGTTCCTGCGACGTAACCTATCGTCGAAAAGAGTATCGCGAGGTTTCTTTGACATTTTCTACCGCGTTTTCTTAAAAACGGAAACGCGGCGTGGATAGGATAAGCGAGCAACGGCATTGCCGCGAGAAAGACGTATGACCATAACAGATTAGATAAATTTCCAACAAGTTCGTAATTACTCACGCGAATGAGCGTCGTCAATAAAACGGCGAGCAGAGGCGGCACTGTTGCTTTGCGCATAAAAAAAGCGAATTTATCCATTGCCGACGAAAAATCGTCCGAACTTTTAACTGAAGCGGGTTGAATAGGGCAACAATTTGACGGTTTCATAATATATCTCCTGATTGTATTTTTGTGATCGGAAAGCGTTGTTTCGGCTTTCGATATTATTATATATCGCGATGTGTAAAAGGTAAACCTACTGTTGGCGATTTTGTTTCCACTCCGATTTTTCTGTTTTCTACACGAGATATTCATGTCGTAGAGTTAAATTTTTACATTCTACTCACAGTAGAATTTGTTAAAAACGTTGACTTACGTGCCTGTTTATGCTATAATTTCGATATGGAACAAGAGGATTTGAAAAAATTGATTACGTCCAATATAGCGAAGTATCGAAAGCAATTGGGGCTTACTCAGGCGGAACTTGCCGAGCGTTTGAACTATTCGGATAAAGCCGTTTCAAAGTGGGAACGCGGCGACGGAATTCCCGATGTGTTGGTTTTGTGTGAAATGGCGGAGATTTTCGGAATCACGCTGAACGATTTTGTAAGTGCGTCGGCGCCGAAAAAAGTTCCCGTTGTGCGTCGCAACAAGGCGATAGTCACGTTGTTGTCGGTCGGCTTGGTGTGGCTCGTAGCGACCATCGGTTACGTTATGATGGCGATAGCTTTACCTGATTTTCAATACAAATGGATGGCGTTTATTTATGCGATTCCCGTTTCGGCTATAGTATTGATTGTATTCTCGTGTATGTGGTACAATAAATTTTTTCAATTCGTTTCGGTGTCTACTTTGATATGGACGATAATTTTATCGTTGCATTTGTCTTTGTTGTTTGTATCGAATATAGGATTGATTTACCTGATAGGCGTTCCGCTTCAGGTTCTCGTCGTTTTTTGGTACTTAAAAGCAAAGCGAACAAAAGAATAATTTCACGGAGCTTCGGTCGTTGACCGAGCTTTTTTTATATAGCAAATTTGCGTCGTAAAAAAGTTTTTCTTTTGTTTTCTTATAAATATCTTCATGGGTGAAATGCTTTATTTGTAGCCGAAAAACAGTTTGTCGCGAATAATGATTGTTAGCGTCGAAGTTTGTATGGAAATCGGCAGACGGTGAAGTTTGCCGAAATGAGCTTTGGAAAAAATTCTAAGCGAACGTAATTTTTCTATCTTTTTTCGGTAAGAATCGAATATTGTTTGCGTTTTTTTACGGTAAATCGCCGAGTGGCGAAAATCCGAGTTTATGTTTGTCCGCATATTCGCAATTTGTTTTGTGTTTTGTTGTTGAGCGAGAATTTTTTATTCTGTAAAACGTATGCTTTTGTTTGTGTTCGACGTACCGACCGTGCTATTCGGTATGGGAACGTATATTGTCGATTATTTTGCGTGTTTTAAGAATTACTCTAGTTACGGTATAGGAGCATAAAACACGGTATAAATTCGTTATGACGCAAATTTCGATTAAAAATCGGCAACGATATAAAAATTTTTCCTTAAAATCAGACTAAATTACTTTATTTAACCGTCGGAATATGTTATAATATATGTATCGAAGAGCAAAGCGGATAACGTCGACTGTTTTTATTTGACAATCGACAAAACAGAACCGTGTTTTGCTCGTTTTATGTCAAAAAAAATAAAGGAGCGGTTATTATGGCAGAAAACAATAATCTCAATTCCCCCACCGAAAAGGAATACGATTCGGGCGAAATACAAGTTCTCGAGGGGTTGGAGCCTGTTCGAAAAAGACCGGGAATGTATATAGGTTCCACCGACGAACGCGGTCTACATCATTTGATAGTCGAAATAGTCGACAACAGCGTGGACGAATCGCTTGCCGGTTTTTGCGATACGATACATGTGGAAATTACGCGAGAGGGCGCGGTATCCGTTACCGATAACGGGCGCGGTATTCCGATAGACATTCATCCAAAAGAAGGAATATCGGCGGTGGAAGTCGTATTGACCAAGCTTCATGCCGGCGGAAAATTCGGCGGCGGCGGATATAAAGTTTCGGGCGGTTTGCACGGAGTCGGATTGTCGGTCGTAAACGCGCTTTCGGAATGGTTGGAAGTCGAAGTTTGTAAAAACGGCAGAGTTTATCGGCAACGTTATTCTCGCGGAATTCCGCAAGCTCGTCTTGCCGATGTCGGCGAAACGGACAGAAGAGGAACGAAAGTTACTTTTTACCCGGACAGCCTTATATTCGAAACACTCGATTTTTCTTACGAAACGATTCGTAGCAGATTAAGAGAAGTCGCATATCTTAATAAAGGCATCAAGATATATCTCAAAGATTGTCGTCCTGAAAGAGAAAAGGAAGATTACTTCTGTTACGAGGGCGGAATTCTCGATTACGTCGATTATCTTAATCGCGAAAAAACAAAGATGTTTCCGCAATCGTTGTATTTCGACAATATCTACGGCGACAGTCGCGTCGAGATTGCAATGCAATATAACGACAGTTACAACGAGATGGTTTATGCTTATGCGAACAATATAAACACCGAAGAGGGCGGAACTCATCTCGAAGGTTTCCGCAATACGTTGACCAAAATAGTCAACGATTACGCTCATTCGCACAATATTCTTAAAGACGACGAAAGAATGACGGGCGATGACGTAAGAGAAGGATTGACCGCCATTATCAGCGTAAAACTTACCGAACCTCAGTTCGAAGGTCAGACCAAAACCAAACTCGGAAATTCGGAAATGCGCAGTTTGGTATCCAAAGCGCTTTCGGAAGGGTTAGGCACTTATTTCGAAGAAAATCCGTCCGTTGCAAAATCGATAGTGGAAAAGTCTGTTTCCGCGTCGAGAGCGAGAGAAGCCGCTCGAAAAGCGCGCGAATCTGTTCGTCGTAAGACCGGACTTGAATCCGGACAGATGCCCGAAAAATTGCAGGATTGTAACGAAAGAGATCCCTCTTTGTGCGAATTGTACGTAGTCGAAGGAGATTCGGCGGGAGGTTCGGCGATTCAGGGTAGAGATTCTCGTTTTCAGGCTATTTTGTCCATGTGGGGAAAAATGCTTAATGTCGAAAAAGCTCGTGCCGATAAGATTTACGGAAACGACAAACTGTATCCCATGATCGTAGCGCTCGGAACGGGAATCGGTAGCGAATTCAATATAGAAAAATTACGTTATCATAAAATAATCATTATGGCGGATGCCGACGTGGACGGTGCGCATATCAGAACGTTATTGCTTACCTTTTTCTTCAGATACATGAGACCGCTTATCGAAAACGGTTATGTGTATTCCGCCGTTCCTCCGCTTTATAAATTGTCGAGAGGAAAAACAACGCGAGTGGCTTACGACGACGCGGAACGAGATCGTATTTCCGCCGAACTCAGAGACGGAAATCCCAACGTGAAAATCGATATTTCGCGATTCAAAGGTTTGGGCGAAATGAATCCTCACGAGCTTTGGGAAACGACCATGGATCCGGAAAGAAGAACGTTAAGACGCATTACGCTTGACGACGCCGTTCAAGCGGATAAGGTTTTCTCGGTATTGATGGGTGAAGAAGTCGAACCGCGAAAAGAATGGATCGAACTTAACGCGCAATATGCCGTTAATATCGATATTTAACGGGGAGGAGTAATTTACAATGGCACACAACAGAGATTATAAACCGGAAGACATTGCTTTTCCTAATCAGGCGATAGTAGAATCGGAACTTACGTCCGAAATGCAGAAAAGTTATATCGAATACGCTATGTCGGTTATCGTCGGTCGCGCGCTTCCCGATGTTCGCGACGGATTAAAACCCGTTCATCGTCGTATTCTTTACGCTATGTACGAAGACGGACTTACCAGCGATAAACCGTTCAAAAAGTCCGCGACCTGCGTCGGCGACGTGCTCGGTCGTTATCATCCTCACGGCGACGCGTCCGTTTACGACGCAATGGTTCGTCTTGCTCAAGATTTTTCGATGAGATATATGCTTGTCGACGGACACGGAAACTTCGGTTCGGTTGACGGAGATCCTCCGGCGGCTTATCGTTATACAGAAGCCCGCATGAGTAAAATTTGTAACGAAATGCTTCGCGACATCGACAAAAATACCGTCGATTGGGGTCCCAACTTCGACGAATCTCGACAAGAGCCTATAGTTTTGCCGTCGAGATTCCCAAATTTGCTTGTAAACGGTTCGTCCGGTATAGCCGTAGGTATGGCTACGAACATTCCTCCGCATAATTTAGGGGAAGTAATCGACGCATGCGTTTGCGTTTTGGATAATCCCGACGCGACGCTCGACGACTTAATGCAGCATATACAAGGTCCTGATTTTCCGACCAAAGGAATTATTATGGGCAGGTCGGGAATAAGACAGGCTTACGCTACGGGCAGAGGAAAGATTATCGTTCGCGCTCGTACCGAGTTTGAAGAATACGGAAAGGATCATAGGACGAGAATTATCGTTACCGAACTTCCGTATCAGGTTAATAAGCGCCAGCTTGTAAAAAATATCGCCGATCAGGTTAAGGATAAGAAATTGGAAGGTATTTCCGATCTTCGCGAAGAAAGCGATCGTAACGGAATGCGCGTCGTTATCGAACTTAAAAAGGACGCCAATCCGCAAATCGTACTCAATCATTTGTTTGCGCAGACGGCTTTGCAGTCGAGTTTTTCCATTATAATGCTTGCGCTTGTAGACAATCAACGTCAACCTAAGATACTGTCGCTTAGACATATTCTTGACGAATATATAGCTTTTCAGGAAGATTTAATTATCAGAAGAACGAAATTCGACCTTTCCAAGGCGCTCGAAAGAGCTCACTTACTGGAAGGCTTGATGATTGCTCAGGATAATATCGACGAAGTTATTCATATTATCAGAACTTCTTACGATGACGCTAAAGAAAAATTGATGGCGCGTTTTAATTTGGACGAAGTTCAGACTCAGGCTATTTTGGACATGCGTCTCAAAGCGCTTCAAGGGCTTGATCGCGAGAAGTTGGAAGGCGAATATAAGGAATTGCAAACAAAAATAGACTATTTCCGTCAATTGCTGGCGTCGGACGAAATGTTGCGCGGCGTATTAAAAGACGAGCTTATTCAAATCAGAGACAAATACGGAGATAAACGTCGTACCGAAATATGTATGAATTACGACGATATCGATTGCGAAGATTTGATCGAGAGAGAAAACGTGGTAATTTCCATGACTCATTACGGTTACGTTAAACGCATACCCGTATCGGAATACAAGGCTCAGCACAGAGGCGGAACGGGTATTACCGCGCATAAACCCAAAGAAGAAGATTTCGTCGAAAATATGTTCGTCACGTGTACGCACGACCAACTTATGTTCTTTACCAATAAAGGAAAGGTTTACAGCATAAAAGCTTACACGATACCTGAAGCTGAAAGAACGGCAAGAGGAAGGGCGATTATAAATCTTTTACAGCTCGAATCGGACGAGCGCGTTACGGCGGTTATTCCCATGCCGGAAGGCGTTGACAGAACGGGTTGTCTGATAATGGCGACGAAGTACGGGCTTATTAAAAAGACGGCGCTCAGCGAATTCGATTCTATAAGAAAAGTGGGCAAAATCGCCATAATTTTGCATGAGGGCGACGAATTGATCGCGGTAAATCGCGTAGGCGACGGCGACGATGTAATGTTGGCATCCACAAAAGGAAAGTGTATTAGATTCGCCGCAAGCGACGTTCGTTCCATGGGAAGAACCTCTTCCGGCGTGCGTTCGATTAAAATCAACGAAGAAGACGATTACGTTGTCGATATGGTCGTTATAGAGCAGGGCTCGGATAAAGACGTGCTTACTATTACCGAAAACGGATTCGGAAAACGTTGTTCTTTGGATGAATATCGTGTTCAGACGAGAGCGGGTAAAGGAAGCAGAGCGGGTAAGTTTAACGAGCAAACCGGTTCGATAGTTAATTTGAAGTTGGTTTCTCCCGACGACGATATAATGATGATTGCTAATACGGGTATCATAATTCGTTTGCCGGCAAGCGAAATATCCAAGATTTCGCGTTCTACGAAAGGCGTTCGAGTCATGAAACTGAAAGGCGAAGGAAAAGTCGTTTGCGTTGCAGTCGCTGCGAGAGAAGAGGACGAAGCCGATATTGCGGAAAGTTCGGAGCAGACGCAGAATACGACCAATAATTCTTCCGATGCGGCGAGCGTTGCGGAAGAAAAAGATAATTTCGAAGTTCAGTCGGAAGAACTCGTTACGACGGAAAATAATGAAGTCGAAGAAGAATAAAACGTTGGTATTGGACGAAGAGCAGGTAAATAAATACCTTGCTCTTTGTTCGGTTGGTTACGAACGCGACGATAGCGTGATTCACGGGAATGCTTTCGAGGCAATGAAAACCGTGCCGAAAAAAAGCGTGGATTTGTTGATAGTCGATCCTCCGTATAATTTAAGCAAAAAATTCGGAGCGGAGAGTTTTAATCGCGTTTCGACGGATGAATACGAACGGTACACACGGGATTGGTTATCGCTTGCGTTGCCGCTTCTTAAAGACGACGCGTCCGTTTACGTTTGCTGCGATTGGCGTTCGGGAATGGTTATAGGTAACGTATTGAACGACGTTTTGAAGGTTCGCAACAGAATAACTTGGCAACGAGAAAAGGGCAGAGGTTGCTCGGACAATTGGAAAAACGGAATGGAGGACATATGGTTTGCTACCGTTTCGGATCGTTATAAGTTTAATCTCGACGACGTAAAGATTAAAAGAAAAGTGATCGCGCCCTACCGTGAAAACGGAAAACCGAAAGATTGGAGCGAAGAGAACGGCGAAAAAGTTCGTTTTACTTGTCCTTCGAATTTTTGGGACGACATAACCGTTCCGTTTTGGTCAATGCCTGAAAATACCGAACATCCGACGCAGAAACCCGAAAAATTGATGGCTAAATTGATTTTGGCGAGTTCCGATGAAAACGATTTGGTATTCGATCCGTTCGGAGGAAGCGGCACTACCGCCGTTACGGCAAAAAAACTCGGCAGGCGATTCGTTACGATCGAAAGCGACGCGTATTATTGCGCCGTCGCCGTGTGTCGGTTGGAAGAAGCGACTAACGACGCGCGTATTCAGGGTTACGAAAATGGCGTATTTTTGCAAAGAAACGATAAATAACCGACTTATTTTAATAGAGAACGCAAATTTTTTGACGAAATTACAAAATTTAGGCAAAAATTTATAAAATATATTGCTTTTTATCGTTGAATTTGTTATAATATATTTCAACCAATCAAATCGTATTTCTAAAAGAGGTATAAATATGGGTTTATTTTCATTTATCGCAGAAGCGGATAATCGTAAAAGCATAAAGCGTTTACGCGATATAACCGATAAGGTTAACGCTTGCGAAGAAAAATTTGCGTCGATGTCCGATGAAGAACTTCGCGGCATGACTGCAAAGTTCAAGGACAGATTACAGAATAATTACGAAACGACGGACGATTTGCTTCCCGAGGCTTTTGCCGTCGTAAGAGAAGCCGGAAAACGAGTTTTGGGCATGCGCCATTTCGACGTTCAGGTAATGGGCGGAGCGTGCTTGCACCAGGGCAGAATAGCAGAAATGCGTACCGGTGAAGGAAAAACGCTCGTTTCGACTTTACCTGCTTATCTTAACGCGTTAGAAGGTAAGGGTGTGCATATAGTAACTGTTAACGATTATCTTGCAAAACGTGACGCGGAGTGGATGGGTAAAATTCATAGATTTTTGGGGCTTACCGTCGGCGTGGCGATTTCGGGAATGAGTAATGCCGAAAAAAGAAAAGCTTATGCTTGCGATATTACTTACGCGACGAATAACGAATTGGGCTTCGATTATTTGCGTGACAACATGGTAAATCGTGCCGAGGATAAAGTTCAACGTCCCCTGTATTACGCAATTATCGACGAGGTCGACAGTATTTTGATCGACGAGGCGCGTACTCCGCTTATTATTTCGGGTCGCGGCGGCAAGAGTAGCGAAATGTATGTGAACGCGCAAGCTTTCGCTCGTTCGCTGAAAGAAGACGATTACGAAATCGACGAGAAGAAAAAAGCCATCAATCTTACCGAAACGGGTATCGCCAAGGCGGAGAGATTCTTTAATATCGATAATTTGTCGGATATAGAAAATACAGAATTGAATCATTATATCAATAACGCTCTTCGTGCGAATTATATAATGAAACGCGATAAAGATTACATCGTGGATAAAGACGAAGTATTGATAGTCGACGAATTTACCGGACGTGTAATGGTCGGTAGACGTTACAGCGAAGGTTTGCATCAAGCGATCGAAGCCAAAGAAAAGGTCAAGATTCAGTCGGAAAACAAAACCATGGCGACGATTACTTTCCAGAATTATTTCCGGTTGTACACGAAGCTTGCGGGAATGACCGGAACGGCGAAGACCGAAGAAGCCGAATTTAAGGGAATTTACAATCTCGACGTCGTTACCATTCCTACGAATAAACCTAATGCGAGAGTGGATGAGGACGATATCGTATACAAAACGGTTAAAGCAAAACTTAACGCTATCGTAGACGATATTACCGATTGTTATATGAAAGGACAACCGGTTCTTGTCGGAACGACTACCGTAGAAAAGAGCGAACAGCTTTCGTTTATGCTAAAAAAACAGAAAAAAATACCTCATCAGGTTTTGAATGCGAAGAATCACGCTCTTGAAGCAGATATAGTCGCTCAGGCAGGTAAAAAAGGCGCGGTTACCATTGCTACAAACATGGCTGGCCGCGGTACCGATATTCTGTTGGGCGGTAACCCGGAATATCTCGCTTTGCAGAGAATGAGAAAAGAAGGTATGAGCGAAGAAGAAGTTTCGGCTGCGGTTTCTTATTACAATACCGACGATCAGGTCGTGCTTAACGCTCGCGAGGTATATAAGAAGTATTATGCCGAGGAAAAAGTAAAAACCGACGAAGACAAAAAAGAAGTAATAGCTTTGGGTGGTTTGCGTATTATAGGAACCGAACGCCACGAATCGCGTCGTATAGACAATCAGTTGAGAGGTCGTGCGGGACGTCAGGGCGACGTCGGTTCGACGGTATTTTATCTGAGCATGGAAGACGAAGTTTTGCGTTTGTTCGGCGGTGATAAAATGATGGCGATCG